>CAZUAL010000118.1:0-9036 GCA_964618305.1 uncultured Dongia sp.
TCCTGGCTTTGGCCCTCCTGCCGGCGATGCTCGCCTGCGCCGGCAAGGAAGACGGGGACGGCACCGCGCGGGCGGAATCGGGGAATGCCGCGGTGACCGCGCCGGCCGAGCCGCAATGGTCGCTGTCGGGCGCATTGCTGGCCGGCCGCTTTGCCGCGAGCGTTGGCGACGATGCGATGGCGGCAAAACTCCTCGGCATCGCGCGCGAGGCGGCGCCGGGCGACCAGGTGCTGGCGGCGCGGACGCTGGCCTCCCTCATCAGTGCCGGCGATTTCAAGAATGCGGTCGATCTTGCGGGCGAGATCAAGGCGCAAGGGGCCAAGACGCCGCTCATCGGCCTGGTCGAAATCGTCGACCGCGTCAAAGCCGGGGATTTCCAGGCGGCGAAGGCCGCGCTCGGCACGATCAGCGACGACGGCATCGGCCGTGTCACCAAGCCCTTTATCGGGGCGTGGATCGAACTCGGTCTCACCGGCAAGCTCGAGGCGGCCGAGGAAGCGCTGAAGCCGCTATCTGAATTCAACGGCCTTGGCGCCGTGGTGACGCAGCACAACGCGCTGATGGAAGATCAGCTCGGCCGCGGGCCGGCGGCGCTCGAGCGCATGAAGGGCGCCGCCGATGCCGGTGCCGGCAGCGCGCGTTTCATCGAACTCTATGTCGAGTTCCTGCACCGCGCCGGGAAGACGGAGGATGCGAAGGCCTTCCTCGACCAGATCCGCAACAGCAATTCCGGCGTCGCCGGTGCCATCGCCGATCCGTTGCTGGATTACCTGAAGGACGCGCCGGCAAAAGGTGCTATCGTCGCCACCCCGGCGAAAGGGCTGGCTGAGGCGATGTTCGACCTCGGCTCCATCCTGCAGTCGGAAAATGCCGAGGACCAGGCCAAGATCTTCACGCGCCTGGCGCTGGAACTCGATCCCGAGCTCGATATCGCGCGCCTGCTGCTCGGCAACATGCTTCTGCAGCGGGAGCGCTATGCCGACGCCGTCGCCGTGTATCGTTCGATCCCGGAGAAATCCATCTACCGCTGGTCGGCCGAGATTTCCGTCGCCGATTCGCAGCAGAAGCTTGAAGACAAGGATGGCGCCATCAAGACACTGCAAGGTCTGGTGAAGGCGCGGCCGCACCGGCGCGAGGCGATCGTCGAACTGGGCGATCTCTATCGCCGCGAGAAGCGCTTTGCCGAGGCGATCGACGCCTACAGCCAGGTCATCGGCACCATCAAGGAGGCGCAGGCCGACGATTGGTCGCTCTTCTATTCGCGCGGTGTCGCCTATGAGCGCAACAAGCAGTGGGAGAAGGCCGAGCCTGATTTCCAGAAGGCGCTCGCCCTCTCGCCTGATCAGCCTTATGTGCTCAACTATCTCGCCTATACCTGGGTCGAGCGGCGCGAGCATCTGGATGAGGCGCTGAAGATGCTCAACACCGCCGTCGAACAGCGGCCCGAGGAAGGCTTCATCGTCGATTCCCTCGGCTGGGCCTATTTCCAGCTCGGCGAATTCGAGAAGGCCGTCACTTATCTCGAGCGCGCAGTCGAGTTGCAGCCGACCGATCCCGTTCTCAACGATCATCTGGGCGACGCCTATTGGCGTGTCGGGCGCAAGAACGAGGCCCGCTTCCAGTGGCATCGGGCGCTTTCCTTCAAGCCGGAGGCGGATCAGGTCAACCTCATTCAGGAGAAGATCAAGGACGGCCTTGACGCGGCGAAGCCCGCAGCCGACGCGCCGGCCGCGAACTGATCCGCACGATCTGTCGACGCTTCCATGCTCGCCCGCGCCAAGATCAATCTCTATCTCCACGTCGTCGGCAAGCGCGCCGACGGCTACCATCTCCTTGACTCGCTCATCGTCTTTGCCGAGACCGGTGACGAGATCAGCGTCGCCCCGGCGGCGGATCTCAGCCTCGCCATCGACGGTCCCTTCGGCCGCGGGCTCGAGGCGAACGAGAGCAATCTGGTCATGCGCGCGGCCCTGGCCCTGCGCGCTCTGACCGGGACCAGCCAGGGTGCGGCCATCCATTTGACCAAGAACCTGCCGCTTGCCTCCGGCATCGGTGGCGGCTCGGCCGACGCGGCGGCGACCTTGCTGGCACTCATCGACCTCTGGGGTGTCACCCCCGACCACACAGCACTCATGAAACTTGCCGAGAAGCTCGGCGCCGACGTGCCGGTCTGCCTGGCGGGCGAAGCCTCCTTCGTCGGCGGCATCGGCGAGGAGATCGTCTCGGCAGGAACTTTGCCGCCGGCCCATCTGCTGCTGGTCAATCCGCTCGTCGAAACGCCGACCCCTGCCGTTTTCAAGGCCCGGCGCGGCGACTTCTCTGCGCCGGCGCGCTGGGCGAGCGCGCCGAAATCCGCCCGGGACCTCGCTGCCTATCTCACCGGGCGAAAAAACGACCTGACCGAGCCGGCCATCCATGTCGCCCCGGTGGTAGCCGATGTGCTCGATACCATCGCGGCCTTGCCCGGCTGCCTGCTGCCGCGTCTCTCGGGCAGCGGCGCCACCTGTTTCGGTCTGTTTGAAGACGCTGATTCCGCCGAGGCAGCACTTGCCGAAACGCGTCGGCGCCGGCCCGGCTGGTGGAGCGTCGCGGCGCGGCTGTCGGATTGAGAATATTGTCTTAGTGGCGCCGCCAATGCTGATTTTGCGGCCTCGCGCCGCAGACCTTGGTCCCGCTTGCAAGCCTGGTCATATACAAACCATACACACATTAGGTTCATGATGGGTTGATCTCATCGCAGCGGCGAGCGTGCATGGACGATATCGAGATTGAGGCGCGACCACAGGCGCGGACGGACCCGTCCGCCCCGCAGCCATGTCCGCTCGGTGAAGCCATTGCGGTGCTCGACACGTTGCCGGTGGCCGTGGCGATCATGGACACAAACGGCGATCTGCGCGCGGCCAACCGGGCGTGGCTGCAACTGGCGGATAAGGGTGCCGGCCTTGGCGCCCTACAGGTCGGCGACAATGTCCTGCGCGCCAGCCCCAAAGTTCCGCCCGATGTCTTGACCGGCATTGTCGACGTCGCCGCGGGGCGCCGTGCCGAGTTTGTCCGAACCGACCTGCGCTGCGCTGCGCACCAGGATCGAGCGCAGGATCGCTGGTTCGACCTGACCGCCCGCGCCATGGATCCGGCGCGCGGGGGTGGCGTGCTTGTATCCCTCGACGATGTCTCCGACCGCCACCGCGCCCTCGCCACCTTGCGCGAGAGCGATGCGCGGCACCGTCATGCCGAACGCATTGCGCGCCTCGGCCATTGGCGCCTGGTCCATGCGCCCAATGATTGGAAGCATGGAAGCATTGAATATTCACCGCAGGCCCTTTCGATCCTCGGGATGCCGCCGGGCGCAAAGACGCACACGTTCGAGGATATGCAGAAGCGCATTCATCCGGACGATCTCGCCACGGTGATGGCGATCTACGAACGCGATGTCGACAGCTACGAGATCGAATACCGCATTATCCGTCCCGACGGCATCCAACTGACCATCCGCGAAACCGGCGAAAGAATTGAATCGCCGGAAACCGGCATCGTGCTGGAATTCGGCACGCTGCAGGACGTTTCCGAACAGCGGCGGAGCGCCGACCGCCTGCACGAACTCAATGACGAACTCGAGCATTTGGTGGCGCAGCGCACGGCGGCGCTGGTGGAACGTGAATCACTTCTTGCCCGCGCGCAGTCCCTGGCCAAGATCGGCCACTATACGTGGCAGAAGTCGGAAGAACCGGCCGGCAGCATCGGCTGGCATAAAGGGCTCCATTATTCCGAGGCGGCGGCTTCGATCTTCGGCGTGATGCCGGAGGCGCTGGCTGTGCCGGACGAAGTCTATGTCGCCCGCTTCGTCCATCCGGACGATCGCACCCACGTGCTGCATGCCTATCGCTTCCTCTATCAGGAGCGCATCTTCAGCCGCGCGCCGCTCGAATACCGCATCGTGCGGCCCGACGGCAGCGTACGCCATGTGATCGAAACGATCGAACGCATCTTGGGCGACGGGCGCGAGGTCGAGCAGGCACTGGGCCTCATTCAGGACATCACCTCGCGCAAGGTTGCCGAACTTGCGCGGCGCGAAAGCGAGGCGCGCCTCTCGGCCTTCATGGACAATGCGCCCTTCATCATGTCGATCAAGGATCTTGATGGCCGGCTGCAGATGATCAACCGCGAAGGCGCCGAGAGTTACGAGGCGCCGGAAGAAAGCCTGCGCGGTCACAAGACCGAAGAACTAATGCCGGATGATAGTGGCCGCGCCATCACCCATATGAGCCGCGAAGTGGTGGCGACGGGTGCCGCGGTCAAGGCAGAGATCGAGCTTCCCGGCCGTAAGCGCTATCATTGGAGCCTCGAAATCGAATTTCCGATCCGTGATGCCGACGGCTACATGACGGCGATCGGCGGATTTGCCGTCGACATCACGGAGCAAAAGAAAGCTGAACTGGCACTACGCGACAGCGAAACACGCCTGCGCGCCATCTTCGATAACGTGCCGATCACGCTTTCGCTGTGCGATCCCGAAGGTCGTTACACGATGGTCAATCAACGCTTCCTGGAACGCGTGCGCAAGACCGAGGCCGAGGTTCTGGGGCACACGGCGATCGAAGTCTTCGGCGCCGAAGCGGGCCGCAAGCTTGAGGACCGCAAGCTTGAAGTCATGCGTTCCGTCAAGCCGATCACCTACGAGTCTCGCACGCCATTGGATGTCGGCGCACGCGACTGCGCCTTCACCCACTTCCCCATTCTCGACAATGGCGCGATCAAGGCGGTGGGCACGATCGCTCTCGACCTCACCGAGCAGCGCGCGGCCGAGGCGGCGCTGCAGCAAGCACAGAAGATGGAACTGGTGGGTCAGCTGACCGGCGGCATGGCGCACGATTTCAACAATCTCCTTGGCGCCATCATCGGCAATCTCGACCTCTTGGCAACCAAGGTCGGAGATCAGCCGCCCGCCGCGGAGCTTGTCAATCGCGCGCTCTCTGCGGCCGAACGTGGTGTCGCTCTCATCCAGCGTCTGCTCGCCTTCTCGCGGCGGCAGACCCTCTCGCCGCGCCTCATCGACGTCAACCAATTGATCCAGGGCATGCGCTCGCTCCTCGAACACAGTCTGGGCGGCGGCCTTAGCCTCAGCATCAGGACTGGCGCCGAGAGCCCCTATTGCCGCGTCGACCCGGTGCAGCTCGAAGCGGCGATGCTCAACCTCGCCGTCAATGCGCGCGATGCGATGCCAGCCGGTGGCAAGCTCACCATCGAGACGGCCAATGTGACGATGGCGATCGATCCTGCCAACCCAGAACCCATCCCTTACGTCATGATCGTCGTCGCCGACAACGGCACCGGTATGCCGCGCGAGGTTCTGGTGCATGTCTTCGAACCCTTCTTCACGACCAAGCCCGTGGGTAAGGGGTCGGGGCTCGGCCTCAGCATGGTGCACGGCTTCGTCAAGCAATCAGGCGGCCATATCGAGATCGACAGTCAGGTCGGCCGCGGCACGACCGTCGGCCTCTTCCTCCCTTGCGCCGATCCCAATGCCGAGGATGACGAACTCGACGAACCGGCGGAAGTCGCGGAGGTGCGGCGGGGTCATGGCGAGAAGATCCTCATCGTCGAGGACGATCCGGAAGTCATGGCTTATGGCCAGGCGGCACTCGAGCAGCTGGGCTACGCCTGTGTCGCCGCCGGTGATGGCGAGGAAGCCATCCGTTGCATCACCGAGCATCCGGATATCGCACTTGTCTTCAGCGACGTGTTGTTGCCCGGCAAGATGAACGGGCCGGCGCTGATCGTCGCCGCCCGCAGGCTGCGGCCGGATATCAAGGTGCTCTTCACGTCGGGGTATGAAGGCGGCGAGGAAGGCAAGGCACAGGCGGCGCTACGCAACGCCGATCTCTTCCTCGCCAAGCCCTATCGCATCAGCGATCTATCGCAGATCATTGCCGACATCCTGGCCGACCCGCAGCCCTGAGGGGAACCTTCGCCCCAGGGGCGGGATCAATCGGAAAGCAATGTGCCGGCCTTGCGGTGCGCAAGCTTCGTCTTGCCGACAATCATGGCGATGCCGTCGCCGGGCGAAACGAGTTTCCGCAGGCAGCGGGACAGCACCAGCCCGTCATTGACCGCGCGGATGGGCGTCCGGGCCTTGCTCTGGTCCTCGGCCAGCGGATCGACGAGATCGGCGATCACGTCACCCTTCTTCACCTCGGCGCCGAGGGCCGCCTTGTAGGCAATGACGCCCGTCTTCGGCGCACGCACGATGTCGGTCGCTTCAAGATCCGTGCCGTCGCATTGCAGGGCGGGCAATTTGCCGGGATCGCCCGCGACGACGCCCTTGCGCTGCAGGAAGCGGAAGAGGCCTGCCGCATCACCTTCCGCCATTTCGTCAAAGACGTCGGCTTGGCCACGGAATTCGACCGTGGTGGCAAAGCAGGCGTTGGGAATGGGGAACTTGTCGCCGACGGCTTCCTTAAGTTTGCTCCAGGGCAGCGAAAAGATTTCGTCGAAGCTTTGCGCCTTGGAATCCATGCACAGGAGGCTCGCCCTGGCGCCGAGCTCCGCGGCGAGGTCCTGGAAATCCGCCCAATGCACCGGCTGCATGTAGACATGCATCAAGGCTTCATCGTCGCAATGGAGGTCGAGCACCATGTCGGAATCGTGCGCCAGGCGCGCCAGTTCGACCTTCAGCCGGGCAAGCTCCGTGTCGGGAATCATCTGGTTGATCTTGGCGCCGATCGCCGCGCGCACGGCAGCGACGTTGGCGTTCTCGTCGGAACCGAGCTTGGCGCGCACTGCGTCGAGCAGACCGTCGAAAAGGTCGGGCCATTGCCGGTTGAAGTTGCCGCCACCGCGCAATTCGTAGCGGCCGCTATGGGCGCCGTTGACGATCTGGCCAAGGCCGATCGGGTTGGCGACCGGTACGACGATGATCTCGCCTTTGATTTCGCCCCGGGCGGCCGCGGCATCGAGTTGGCGGATGAGATGGTGCGCCGCTAACATGCCGGGAATTTCGTCCGAATGGATCGATGCCTGGACATAGGTCTTCGGCCGCGCGCCCTTCGTGCCATAGCGGTGGACGATGACGAAACGCTCGGTGCCGGGGCTCATGGAACCCAGCGAAATTCGCTCGATCGATTTGCTCATGATGGACTTTCTCTCTCAATTCTTGGGCCGCATTGGGCAGATCGGCGCCGTTCCTGTCAAGATCGCGGGGGGCTCTTCCAGGCGCGCCGGAATGCTATAAGGACCCATGACCGAATCGACCGAAAATACCAATCCCGCGAGACCCGCCGATCCGGCGCTGGCAGCGCCCTATATGGGCGGCCTCAACGACCGCCAGCGCGAAGCCGTCCTGGCGGTCGATGGGCCCGTGCTCGTCCTGTCCGGCGCCGGGACTGGTAAGACGCGCGTCCTCACCACGCGCCTTGCCCATATCCTGCAATCGGGCCTTGCCTGGCCGTCGCAGATCCTGGCCGTCACCTTCACCAACAAGGCTGCCAACGAGATGAAGGAGCGCATCGCGCATCTTCTCGGCCGGCCCGTCGAAGGCTGGTGGCTCGGCACCTTCCATGCGCTCGCTGCCCGCATCCTGCGTTCGCAGGCGGAACTGGTGGGGTTGAAACCCAATTTTACCATCGTCTCGACCGACGACCAGTTGCGCCTGGTCAAGCAATTGATCGAGGCAGAGGGGCTCGATTCACAGCGCTGGCCGTCGCGCGTGGTGCTGGGGCTCATCGAACGCTGGAAGGACCGGGGTCTTACACCCGACAAGGTGAGCCGGGCGGAGCTTGCCGAGCTTGCCTCGGGCCGCATCCTCGATCTTTATCACGCCTACCAGCAGCGCCTGCTGACGCTCAATGCCTGCGATTTCGGCGATCTGCTCCTGCATAATCTCACCATCTTCCAGCGCGCGCCGGACCGGCTGCAGCGCTACCAGGAACAGTTCCGCTATATCCTGGTCGACGAATACCAGGACACCAACGTCGCACAATATCTCTGGCTGCGCGCGCTCGCCCAAACCCACAAGAACATCTGCTGTGTGGGCGACGATGATCAGTCCGTCTATGGCTGGCGCGGGGCCGAGGTCGAGAACATATTGAAGTTCGAGAAGGATTTTCCCGGCGCCAAGGTGATCCGCTTGGAGCAGAATTACCGCTCCACCCCGCACATCCTCGCCGCCGCCTCGGGTCTCATCGCGCACAATGAAGGCCGCCTGGGCAAGACGCTGTGGACCGATGTGGCCGAGGGCGAAAAGGTCCGCATCCTCGGCGCGTGGGACGGGACGGAGGAAGCGCGCCAGATCGGCGAGGAAGTGGAAAGCCTGCAGCGCAAGGGCACCGAGCTCAAGGACATGGCGATCCTGGTGCGTGCCGGCTTCCAGACCCGCGAGTTCGAGGAACGCTTCATCACGCTGGGCATTCCCTATCGCGTCATCGGCGGCCCGCGCTTCTACGAGCGCCAGGAAATCCGCGATGCGCTGGCATACTTGCGCCTCATCCATCAGCCGGAAGACGGGCTTGCCTTCGAGCGCATCGTCAACACGCCACGCCGCGGCATCGGCGATACGACCTTGAAACAGCTCAACGAGATCGCCCGCGCGCAGTCGCTGGCCATTCCGGAAGTCGCCCGGCAGATCGTCTCGACGGACGAACTCAAGCCAGCGGCAAGGCGGGCGCTCAGCACCTTCATGAACGACCTTGCCCGCTGGCGGCAGATGGCCCAAACGACCCATCACGCCGAGCTTGCGCAGATCGTGCTTGATGAAAGCGGCTACACCGCGATGTGGCAGCAGGACAAGTCGATCGAGGCGCCGGGCCGGCTCGAGAATTTGAAGGAACTTGTGCACGCGCTCGAGGATTTCGACAGTCTCGAAAGCTTCCTCGATCACGTTTCGCTGGTGATGGAGAATGCCGAAAGCGGACCGCGCGACCAGCTTTCCATCATGACGCTGCACGGCGCCAAGGGTCTCGAATTCGATATCGTCTTCCTGCCGGGTTGGGAGGAGGGGCTCTTCCCCCATCCCCGTTCGCTCGACGAGAACGGCATCAAGGG
>CAZUAL010000118.1:9136-10878 GCA_964618305.1 uncultured Dongia sp.
TTCGACAAGGCGGGTGTCAAAAAGGTCATGGCCGGCTTCGTGATGCCGGCGGAAAAGGCGGGATAAGCGTCATGAGTGGCAATCCGAAACTCTATGCGGTGACGGTCGATTTCGACTTCAAGCCGGAAACCGGCTGGCGCTTGGCGCTCGAGGAGGCGCTGGAACCCTTCGGCGCGGCGCTGGTCAGCTTCGAGACCGACGGCGGCAAGGGCTGGCATATCGAGGTGATTGGCGAGGAGAAGCCGGCGGCTTCTGCAGTCAAGGCGGCCCTGAAGCCGTTCGGCCAGCTCAAGGCCACGATCGGCCTGGTGCCCGACAAGGATTGGCTGGCCGAGAGTCGCAAGGGTCTGGCGCCGATCAAGATGGGCCCCTTCTTCATCCATGGTGAGCATGATCGCGGCAAGGCGCCGAAGAATGTCATCCCGCTCGAAATCGATGCCGGCATGGCCTTCGGCACTGGTCGGCACGAAACGACCAGCGGCTGCGTCAGGGCGCTCCTCAAGCTTGCGAAGGTGATGAAGGCGAAGAAGATTCTCGATGTCGGCACCGGCACCGGCATCCTCGCCTTCGCGGCGCACCATCTCTTTCATGTACCGGTGATGGCCGGCGACAATGACAAGGATGCGGTGCGCGTCGCGCGCGAGAATGCGGCCATCAACGGCCTGAAAAAATCAGTGAAGATCGTCGCCTCCGACGGCTACCGCGCCAAGGCGATCCGCGACGGCGGCCCTTACGACATCATCACGGCGAACATTCTTGCCAACCCGCTCATCTCGCTGGCGCCGGATCTGGCGAAGAATCTGGGGCGGAATGGCCGCGCCGTTCTGTCCGGACTCTTGAAGACCCAGGAGAAGGATGTGCTGGCGGCGCACCAGGCGGTGGGGCTCGAGCTCGATTTCCGCATCCGCCAGAACGATTGGTCGGTGCTGGTCCTGAAGCGCAAATCCCGCGCAAAGTGAAACGGCGGCCCGGATCTCTCCGGACCGCCGTTTCGGCGCACTACTTAGGGGAAACTCAAGTGCAGGTCGTTACGCGGCCTTCGGCGCGTGGCGATCGTTGCTGTTGGCAACCAGACCGCGCTCGGCCAGATCGTCGGCCAGTTCGTCGATATCGCCGCGGATGACGCCGATGTCGAGCAGCTGACGGTCGGTCAGGCGCGACAATTCCTTCACCGTGGCGCGGGCGGCCGACCAGGCCTTCAGCGGCGCCGTCACATCTTCTTCCATCGCCTCGACGGCCGCCGGGAGCGGGCCGCTGATGGCGCCGGAGAGACGGGCCACATGGGCGTCGATCTCGTGGCGGGCCAAGCCGATGTCGGCGAGCAGCCGGTCATCGAGCGCTTCGAGCGTCGCGCGCGCCTTGCGGCGGCGGTTCCAGTCGATAAGCGGGCGCAGGAGGCCGTTCACGACCAAGCGGCTGAACTCGGCGAAGAGATCGCCCTGTTCGCCCGCCGGGACCGCTTCGCGGGCCAAAGCCGGGATGGCGCCGCGGCCGATGCCGATGTCGCTGAGCGACCGGTCATCGAGCGCGTAAAGCTCGTTTTCCAACTGCGTGCGGGCGTAGAAACGACGCCCAGCTTCCGCAACGGCTCGGCCAAAGCGCGCAAAGGCAGCCCAGCCGGTTTCCTTGGTGCCAGTTTCCTTGGTGACGGCAGGCGTCAGGCTCGCACGCGAGGCCAGGGCCACGTTCGACGTCACGTTCTGATTGATCACGATCCGATTCATAGTAACCTTCCAATCCGG
>CAZUAL010000119.1:0-10852 GCA_964618305.1 uncultured Dongia sp.
GGCAAGTACTTGCCCAACAGCCCCCTCTCCCTAACCCTCCCCCACGTTGGGGGGAGGGGACTTGAGCCAGTCTGGACGCTGTCTTCGTTGCGAACTCGATCAAACCCCCTCCCCCCAACGTGGGGGAGGGTTGGGGAGAGGGGGCAAGCGACGAAATGCGCCAAACTGGAACTAAGTGCCGCGCCTCAGCCGATAGAGAACATGCCGCCGCAACGGGTGATCGATCCCCAGCATCGGGTGGTCGAAATCGTCGCGCGCGTCATGCGTCAACCCGATCCGCTCCATCACGGCGCGGGACCGTGCATTGCTGACCGTGGTGAAGGAAACGATCTCGGGGAGTGCCAGCGTGCCGAAGCCGAAATCGAGGACGGCGCGCGCCGCCTCGGTCGTATAGCCCTTGCCCCAATGATCGAAAGCGAGCCGCCAGCCGATTTCGACGCAAGGCGTGAAATGCGCCTCGAAGCGCGGCCGCGACAGACCGACATAACCGATGAAGTCCTGGGCACCGGGCACCTCGACGGCCCAGAGGCCCCAGCCATGTTCAAGGATATGCGCCGCGATGCGATCGGCGAACGCATCGCTGTCAGTGTGCATCAAAGGCCCGCCGAGAGTTGCATAGACGCGCGGATCGCTGTTGAGCGCGGCGAAGGGTGCCTTGTCCGTCTCTCGCCACGGCCGCAGGATCAAGCGTTCCGTGGCGAGCGATGTCATCTCACATCCGGTCCGGCGTGCCGATGCCGAGGAGATCGAGGCAGAGCTCAAGCTCTTTCAGCACCAGTTCGGCGAGCGCCAGGCGCGAGCGGCGCAGGCCCGCATCCTGTTCGGAGAGGATATGGAAGGCGCTGTAATAGGAGCTGAAGGTTTGCGCCAGATTGAAGGCGAAGTCGGCGATGCGGTTGGGCGCCAGTTCCTTGTAGGCGTCGGCGATGGCATCCGGCATCTGCCCCAGCATCAGCATGAGGTCGCGTTCGCCTTCCGCCGGCGGCAGGATCGTGCCCGTATTGTCGCCCCCGGCCCAGATGCCTTGTGCCTCCGCCTTCTTCAGCAGCGATTTCACGCGCACGGCGGCATAGAGCAGATAAGGACCGGTCTTGCCCTCGAAGCGCGAGAAGCGGTCGAGGTCGAAGACATAGTTGGCGATCGGGTTGTTGGAGAGGTCCGCGAACTTCAGCGCGGCGACGCCGACCTTCTTGGAAATGTCCTTCCGCTCGGCTTCCGAATAGTCGGAGCCGAGCCCATGCTCGGTCAGCTTCTTCATCGCCTCGTCCGAGATCATCTGGATGAGGTCGTCAAGGCGCATGACGCCGCCGGCCCGCGTCTTGAACGGCTTGCCGTCGGTGCCGTTCATGGTGCCGTAGCCGAGGTGGAAGAAATTGCCCTTGCCGGCGATGCCTGCCTTCTTGGCGGCGCGGAACACCTGGACGAAATGGAGGCTCTGCCGATGATCGACGACATAGATCACGCGGTCCGGGTTCTGGCAATTGACCCGGTCGACGATGGTGGCAAGGTCCGTCGTCGCATACATCACCGCGCCGTCCGACTTCACCAGGATCAGCGGCGGGATGTCCTGCTTGTCGCTCTCTTCCTTCACCGGAATGATGAGCGCGCCCTTGTCCTCGATGGCGATGCCCTTTTCCTTCATCTCGGCGACCATCGGCGCGATGAGTTCGTGGACGCAGGCCTCGCCCTTCCACAGATCGAAATAGACGCCGAGATTGCCGTAGTCGCGCTTCATTGCCGCGACCGAGATGTCGAAGAAATGCTGCCAGACGGAGCGGTAGCCCGGCCGCCCGTCCTGCAACTCGGCGGTCGCAAGGCGTGCCCGCTCCAGCCGCGCCGGGTCCGCTTTGCAATCGCCCGATGCCTTCGGATACATCTCCTCGAGTTCAGCCAAGGTGACCGGGCTCGTCTCGGAGTAGGGGCCTTTGAAAGTCGGATCGAAATAGGGGAGGTCGGGGCGGCGAATCTCAAGTTCCGAGATCAGCATGCCCATCTGCAGGCCCCAATCGCCCATATGCACATCGCCGATCGTCTCGTCGCCGACGAACTTGAAGATGCGGCGCAGCGCATCGCCGATGATCGCGGCGCGCAGATGGCCGACATGCATGGGCTTCGCGATGTTCGGTCCACCGTAATCGAGGAGGACGGTCTCCGGCTTCGCCTTCACCGGCTGGCCGAGCCGCGGGTCTGCTGCCACACGGTTCATCGCCTCGGCGAGATAGGCATCGGTGACGCTCAGATTGATGAAGCCCGGACCGGCCAGCGAGACGTCGCGGAAGACCGGATTGTCCTTGAGTGCCGCCGCGATCTTCTCGGCGATGGCGCGCGGGTTCTGCTTGGCGGCCTTGGCGGCGGCGAGCGCCCCGTTGCACTGGAACTGGGCAAGGTCCGGACGGCCGGAGACGACGACCTGGCCGAAGGCCGGGTCGAGCCCCTGCGCCTGGAAGACGGCGCCGGCAATGTCGCTGAGCTGGGCGGTAAACGAAGTAATGTTGTTTTATAAATATCTGTCTTTTCTCAGACGACCGTCATGCCCGGGATTGTCCCGGGCATCCAGTCCATCCGGCAATCAGTGGATCCCCGGGACTTCGCCCGGGGATGACGCTTGGAATGAACGCCGTTATAGCGGATTAGAATGCGGCGTCGCCAGCCGAACTGCGTTCGCGCCGTCGCGACCGGCGGGTCGCCTGGGCGGGATCCTCGCCAGCGATCTGGGCCTGGGCCCCGGCGGTTACGGGGCCAAGCCGGGCGACGATGGTCTCCACGCTGGGCTTCCCGCCCGGCTGATAGGAATTGAGGGCGCTGCGCATATGGACGAGATGCTCCGCCGAGGTGCCTCAGCAGCGGACGACGATGCGTGCACCTGCATCACGCGCCAGCCGGCTGTAATCGGCCATCAGGTCGGGCGTGCCGTTGTACTTGATCTTGCCGTCCTCGAAAAACGGGATGCCGGCATTGCCTTTGGCGATGATGATGTCGTTGCTGTAGCCGCGCTCTTGCGCCGCGGCCGACAACTGCAGAACGGTCGCCGTCAAATCGGAAGCGCCGACGCCGCAATTGGCGCCGTAGGCAACCGGCTGCGGCTCCAGCGTGTGGACGAAATCGACGAAATCGGCCGGGCTGAGGCCCATCATGGTGCGCCCGTTGGTGTCGAAGCTCATCGTCGTGACGATCGGAAGACCGGCCACAGCGGCACCCTTCACGGCGGCCGTGACTTCTTCCTTGGCGGACATGGTTTCGATCCAGATCACATCGGCGCCGCCAGCCTTGAGCGCGAGCGCCTGCTCGCGGAAAGCGGCGATCGCATCGTCTTCGGTGAGGCTGCCAAGCGGTACCAGGAGTTCACCGGTCGGCCCCATCGAGCCGGCAACGACGACATCGCGGCCCGACCGGTCGGCGACCTTCCGCGCAATCTCGGCGGCGCGCTGGTTGATCTCCGCCACCCGGTTCTCGGCGCCATGAAGCTTCAGCCGGTACTTGGTGCCGCCGAAACTGTTGGTGAGGATAATGTCGGAGCCCGCCTTCACGAAATTCTCGTGCAGGGCCTCGATCCGCTCCGGATGCTCGAAGTTCCACATTTCCGGCGCTTCGCCCGCCTGCAGGCCCACCTGGAACAGGTTGGTGCCCGTGGCGCCGTCGGCCATCAGGAAGGGCTTTTCCGCCAGCAGGCGCAGGAAGCGATTGGTCATTGGACTCTTTCCGGCAGCGGGCGTTCACGGCCCGTTCATCATATAACGAGATTGTTATATAGTACTGCAACCTAAGTCTTTCCGGCCCCTGGTTCAAGCCGAGAGATTGGTTAAACTTGGCCCCCATGTCCCAAGATGAGCAAAGCCCGGACCCAGCGCAGTACTGGCCCGACACGCCGGCGCCCGGCTGGCTGACGGACGAGGAGCGGCAGGCCTCGCTCGACGCGATCCTGGCGGAACGGGAGGGTGCCGTCTGGGTGTTCGGCTACGGCTCCCTGCTGTGGCGGCCGGCCTTTCAGGCGGCGGAGGGCCGCATGGCCACCTTGACCGGGTATCACCGGCGCTTCTGCCTCGTCATGCGCCGCTTTCGCGGGACCGAGGAATGTCCGGGCCTGATGCTGGCACTCGACCGCGGCGGCCTTTGCCGCGGCATGGCGTTTCGCCTCGCCGAGGCGACGGCGGATGCCGATCTCAAAGGATTGTGGCGGCGCGAGATGGTGACCGGCGGATACCGGCCCCGCTGGGTCAATCTGAAGTCGCCGGACGGGCCGCTGCGGGCCATCACCTTCGTCGCCAACCGTGCCAACGAACGCTACCTGAAACCGCATTCGCTCGATTACGCGGCAGAGATGATCGCGCGCGCCTGCGGGCCGGTCGGCAGCAATGCCGAATACCTGCACGCGACGCACGAGCACCTGCTGGGGCTTGGCATCAATGACCGGGGGCTCGCCAGCCTCGATCGGCTGGTGAGAGAGAAGCGGACGAGCCAGCACTGCGCCTGATTGCGCAAAGAAGCCTTCCAGGCAGGAAATCAACGTTATGTGATAGGTTCAAATATATTCCGCCAGAAATAGTGATACTTGTCACATAAATGGCGGTGACAAGCTTTAAACCGCCCGGATTCCCACCACGTCGGAAGCGTCAAGGCAAGCGGACGCCTGACGTTCCGCACTTTATGTGGGAGTCAAATCATGAAAGCGAAGAACTTCGATCTGCCGACCGAGATCGAGAAACGCAGCCTCGATCATCTCAAGATCATCAGCGGCAGCCAGGCCGGGGCCGACTTTCCAGACGCCGCCAAGTTGGCGGCCTTCGAGATCCTGCCGGCCGGGCCGATGCAGTTTCTCTTGGTCGGGACACCTTTGCGCGACGAGCTTTACGGCACGGATTTCGATGATGTGATTCTTGGCCTCGACGGCAACGACTATATCGAGGGCCGCGGCGGGAATGACGATATCAATGGCGGCAGCGGCAATGATTTCGCCTATGGCGGCACCGGCAACGACCATCTGGTCGGCGAAGACGGGGACGATTACCTGAACGGCGAGGCCGGCCGCGACTGGCTGGAAGGCGGCACCGGCAACGACGCCCTTTACGGCGGCAAGGGGGATGATTCCCTTTTCGGCGGCGCGGGCGACGACAGCATGGTCGGCGACGAAGGCCAGGACTATCTCGAAGCCGGTGATGGCAATGATGGCCTGGCCGGTGGCGCAGGAAATGACTGGCTGCTCGGCGAAGCCGGCGACGACTTTCTGCAAGGCGGCGACGGCAACGATTATCTCGACGGTGGTGATGGCCGCGACGACCTGCAGGGCGGCGCCAACGACGATCAGATCTATGGCGGCAACGGGGCCGACACGCTTTGGGGCGGCACCGGTAACGACCGGCTGGAGGGTGGTGAGGATAACGACTATCTCAACGGCCAGGACAATGACGATTCCATCCATGGCGGCGCCGGCGATGATCTGGTGTTTGGCGGGACCGGCAACGACACTGCGTTCGGTGGCGACGGCAACGACTATTTCGATGGCGGGGATGGCAACGACACGTTGCAGGGTGAGGCGGGCGACGATGGTCTGACTGGGGGCACGGGCGACGACCGCCTCTATGGCGGCGCGGGCAATGACGGCATCAACGACGCCACCGGCTTCAACTATCTCTTTGGCGAGGATGGCGACGATTATATCCAGGGAAGTGGCCGCCTCTATGGCGGGGCGGGATTGGACCGGCTCTTTGGTGCCGCCACCAGCGATGCGCTTTATGGCGGCAATGACAATGACTTTCTGAGCGGCGGCGACGGCAACGACACGGTGAGTGGCGATGGCGGCGACGATCAGATCTACGGCGGTGCCGGCAACGATTTCGGTTTCGGCGGTAGTGGCAATGACGCGCTGAACGGCGATGCCGGGAACGACACGCTTTCCGGCAATGAAGGCGACGACATCGTCAGCGGCGGCGACGGCAACGACACGCTCTATGGCGGCGGCACCGGGATCAGCTATTCCGGCTGGGATCGGCTGTCCGGTGGAGCTGGCCGCGACAGCATCTACATGGGCGAAATGCCGTCGAGTTTCATCTCGAAAGAGGATCTGGGCAGAACCATCGATGCCTCAGGCGGCGACGGCAATGACTGGATCGTCGGCACCAATTGGCAGGACCGGATATACGG
Source organism: uncultured Dongia sp. (assembly GCA_964618305.1). Classification (GTDB taxonomy): domain Bacteria; phylum Pseudomonadota; class Alphaproteobacteria; order Dongiales; family Dongiaceae; genus Dongia. Next base: position 6,139 of record CAZUAL010000119.1, read on the forward strand.
CGATGCTGGCAGCGATGTCGTGATGGGCCGAGGTGGCCGCGACTACATCAATGGCGGCCTCGGTGACGATACCTTAGCCGGCGGCACGGACAATGACGTTCTGGTCGGCGGTGCCGGCGGCAACACGCTGATCGGCGAGCAGGGAGACGATGTGCTCTTTGCCGATTTCGAAGTCTATGGCGGAAACGGCGAGCCACCGAACCATCCAGCCTATGACAGCTTCGCCGACCACGAACTGGATCAGTTGCGCGGTGAGGATGGCAATGACCGCATGTACTGCAATGGCGCCGACCTTGCCACCGGTGGTGGCGGGACGGATATGATTTATCTGTCGGGCGGCCGCAACACCGTGTTCGTCGAGACGTCGCTTGACGGGCACGATTTGGTCTTCGGTTTCCAGAACGGCAACAACGGAAGCGGAATGCAGGACAAGGTCGATCTGGATTCCGTCCTCGACTCGTTGCACATCGCCACGATCGATCGGACCAGCCGTGTTGCGATCGAGCAGGACGATTTCATGGGCTACCATGGCGCGACGATCAAGATCGATGGCAATGGCGATGGCGTGTTTGCCGAGACCGAGCCGCAGGTGACCCTGGTCGGCAATGGCATGCAGCAGATCACGTTCGTGACGGATGTGGTGCTGGGCACGCTCTGAGCCGGCATTAAAGGATGGCGGCCCGCGTGGCCGCCATCCGCTTTACTGCTCGGCGAAAGCCTTCTCGATCACGTAATGGCCGGGCTGGGCGACGCTGCCTTCGGTGAAACCGCGGGCTTCGAAGAGCGGGCGCAGATCGGCGAGCATGGCCGGCGAACCGCACAGCATGATGCGGTCGTCCTGCGCGTTGAGCGGCGGCAGGCCGATGTCGGAGAAGAGCTTGCCATTCTCGATCAGATGGGTGATGCGGCCGTTATGCTTGAAGGGCTCGCGCGTGACGGTCGGGTAATAGATCAGCTTCTCGCGCACCAGCTCGCCGATCAGTTCGTGCGCAGGCAGTTCCTTCTCGAGGAAATCGGCATAGGCGAGTTCGTTGATGTGCCGCACGCCGTGCACCAGAACGATCTTCTCGTAATGATCATAGACCTCGGGGTCCTTGATCAGGCTGAGGAAGGGGGCAAGGCCCGTGCCCGTGCCGAGCAGATAGAGCCGCTTGCCGGGCAGCAGGTTCGTGGGCAGCAGCGTGCCGGTCGCCTTGCGGCCGACCAGGATCTTGTCGCCGGCCTTCAAATGCTGGAGGCGCGAGGTGAGGGGACCGTCCGGCACCTTGATCGAGAGAAACTCGAGCATGTCCTCGTAGGCGGCGCTGGCGATCGAATAGGCACGCAGCAGCGGCTTGCCGTTCACCTCGAGGCCGATCATCGTGAACTGGCCGCTCGCGAAGCGGAAAGCGGGGTCGCGGGTGGTCTTGAACGTAAAGAGGCGGTCGGTCCAGTGGTGGACGTCGGTCACTTCCGCCGTCAGCAGGTTGCTCATCGTTTCTTCTCTTACCCAATCGATCTCATCACGGCGACGCCATATTGCGTTGCAGCATTGAACACCAGTTGCGCGCTGTCTAACCGGAAAGCGACAGAATATCAATCACCCACAAGGGGTTAATCCGCATCTTGCAGTGTGAATTTGCTGGGGCGGCTCAGGATTCATTATTGCGAATGACTTGCAAATGCAAGCGAGATCGCCCCTGTGGGCCGTTAAGGCCCTGCGGCGCAAGGCATTCGCCGAACGCCCGGAGCCGGATCGGTCGGCGCGCCTTGAGCGAGGCGAACCGCGGCCCGGGACAGCCATGTGTCCGGGCGCAGGGGTTACGTCAAAATCTCATCCCTCGCGCGCCCGCCATTCGCGGTCGAGCAGGGCGAAAACCAGCTCGTCGGTCCATTCGCCTTTGACGAACTCGTTCTCAATGAGATGCGCCTCCTGCCGCATGCCGAGCTTGCCCATGAGGCGGGCCGACGCTGCGTTGCGCCCGTCGCAGCGGCCGATGATGCGGTGGAAACCCATCGTCTCGAAGCCGAAGCGGAGGAGCGGCGTGATCGTCTCGGCGGCGTATCCTTTGCCATGGAAATCGAAATGGATGATGAAGCCGGCTTCCGCCGAGCGATGCGTCTCGCTGAGCCAGACGAGCACCACCTCGCCAATGCAGCGGCCTCTCTGCGGGCCGTCTTCCGTGAGTTCGACGGCGAGGATCAGCTTGTCGCCTTCCTTGTCGAGGCTGGTCTTCAAGCGTCGTTCGTCGAGGGACTTGGCGATCTCCGTCTCCGGCCGTTCGCCGACATAAAGATAGCGCAGCACATCCGGCCGCGAATAAATCGCAATCACATCCTTAAGGTCGCGGTCCGCGAACGGCCGGATGGATAGGCGCGATGTCCTGACGGGGTAGTCGGGTGAAGCCATGGCAACGCACTCGTCACAATGAGGGATCTATATCCGTTGAAAGGATGCGGTCATAATCTCTGTGGCATCGATCCTCAAGGCTTTCGCCGAGTCGGGGAAAGATCGGACAGAGAAGGGGTGGGACAATGGTAAGCAGCACGCGCCAAGGATATTCGGGATTGCAGATTCTCCTGCACTGGGTCATCGCGGCCCTGGTGCTCTTCCAGCTCATCTTCGGCGAGAGCATGGCCGAGGTGAAAGACGCGCTCGAGGAAGGGCTGGTGCCCGATCCGGCCGAGCAGACGATGGCCGACGCGCATTACTGGGTCGGCATCGCCATCCTGGTGCTGGTCGGCCTGCGCATCATCCTGCGCCTCGTGCAAGGCGCGACGTAGCCCATCGGCAGCGGCCCGCAGCTCCTCGTCGCCAAGGCGATCCACGCGATCTTCTATCTGCTGCTCATCGCCGTGCCGGTCACGGGCCTCCTCGCCGTCTATGTGAACGAGGAGCTTGGCGAGGTGCATGAGATCGGCAAGCCGCTCTTCATCGCCTTCATCGTGCTCCATGTGCTGGGCGCGTTGTTCCATCACTTCAAGCTGAAGGACGAGACCCTGCGCCGCATGTTCGTGCCACGCTGAGCCCGGCCCGCTCAGCCGCGCATGAAGGCGGCGATTTCAGCGCCACAATCGGCGCGATGCCTGACCGATGTGCAACCGATGTCATTCCCGCGCAAGCGGGAATCCATGGAGCCGGTTGCCTGCTGAATGGATCCCCGCTTTCGCGGGGATGACAAGTGAGGTCGGCGCGGGGAAGGGTAGGACTGGCCGATGCGCAGTCCTTTGTCGTCATGGTCGGCGTAGGCCGCGCCGATCAATCATGAATTAGGTATCCCAGGATCCCGTCGTTACTGCCCTTGGGATACCGTCCTCTATGATGATCTTGTATATTTCGCCGCCGCCCCACAGCGACTCCCAGGTTGATCCTGCGACCCAAGAAACTTCTTTTGTCTCCGGGTTCTGATGTCTGGAGCCAAAGAAATTCAGAGCACGCGTTCCATCGGACGTCAAAGTGGCGCCAAAGTTGTTCTGGTGGCAGGTGGTTCCGTCGATGAACTTCACATTCAACGCTTTTGGCGCCGCACTGGCCAGGGCGTCCAGCAATGATGCACTGATTCGTATTGGCTCTCGCTCAGATCGTATCGTGGTGCAAATGATAAGCAGCGAGTGATCCTCACCGAGGTCGAATTGATTTAGTTGATCCGTCAGGACCACGTAGGCCTCCTGCTCGATGGCTGGCAGCTCAGCTAGCGTGGTGTTGTGGGTGCTTGTGCATCCGCTGTAAATGAGGGCTAGCTGAATTGCGCACCAATTTCGGAAGCCGCGTCGCATTGTCATCCTCAGCTCGCGGTTATTGTTGACTTGGCCAAACGTCAATCAACAACGGCACATGCGTCAACAAAAAACGCCCCGGTCTTGCGGCCGGGGCGTTTCGTTTTGGATCAGGCTGAAACCTGCGCTTAGGTGCGCGGCTTCAGGTTTTCCGGGTCATAGAGCGGCTTGTAGCCGACGCCCGCGACTTCGACCGGGTAGGTCTCGCCGAAATACTCGACGATGAGTTTGCGGCCGACCTGGCAGTAGGACCAGGGGAGGTAAGCGAGTGCGATGTTTTTGCCGATGGTGGGGCCGTAGGCGACCGAGGTGGTGAAGGAATGGCGGCCGAGATCGTCGACCAGCGTTTCCTTCGTCTCCGGGTCCATCACCGGCATGATGCCGACCGGGTAACGGGCCACACCCTTGCTGTCCTTGTTGTCTGTCATGACGAGCGTGCAGAGCATCGCCACTTGGTTTGGCAGCGCGCGGTGTTCGAGATGCTTGGCCTTGCCGCGGAAATCCGGCTCCTTGACCTTCGGTCGCTGCAGATCGCTCTCGATGAGGTTGTACTCGGTCAAGAGATCGGCGTTCTGCAGGCGCAGGCTCTTTTCCAGGCGGCGGCTGTTGGCGTAGGTCTCGACGCCGAAGGCCATGACACCGGTCGAGCGGAGGGCATCCCAGACGGCGAGGCTGTCCTCGTACTTCATGTGAAGTTCCCAGCCCTGTTCGCCGACATAGGAGATGCGGAAGGCGGTCACCGGTTTGCCGCCGATCTTGATCTGCTTGATGGCGGCGAAGGGGAAGGCGGCGGGTTCGAGACCGGCCGGATCCTCGACGACCTTCTGCAGGGTCTTGCGGGCGTTGGGGCCCCAGATGCCGATGGTCACATACTGCGCCGCGACGTCGGTCACCTTGACGTTCATCCCCTTGTCCTCGGCCACGCGGCGGACATAGTGGAAATCGCGCGGACCAGCGT
>CAZUAL010000120.1:0-10808 GCA_964618305.1 uncultured Dongia sp.
CCTTCGGACTCGCCCAACGAGGAACTGAAGGCCATTCTCGACAAGACCAAGGGTGTCCCCTTGTTCCAGGAACAGGTGATGAAGATCGCCATCGTCGCCGCCGGCTTCACGCCCGGCGAAGCCGACCAGTTGCGCCGCGCCATGGCGACCTTCAAGAAGACCGGCACCATCGACAAGTTCCGCGACAAGTTCATCGGCGGCATGCTGAGGAAGAATTACAGCCTCGATTTCGCCGAACGCTGCTTCCGCCAGATCGAAGGCTTCGGCAATTACGGCTTTCCGGAAAGCCATGCCGCGAGCTTTGCTCTCCTCGTCTCGGTATCGGCCTGGCTCAAATGCCATTACCCGACGATCTTCGCCGCTGCCCTCCTCAACAGCCAGCCGATGGGTTTCTACGCCCCGGCACAGATCGTCCACGATGCCGACGAGCATGGCGTCGCCATCCTGCCGGCCGACATTAACCGCAGCGGCTGGGATTGCGATGTCGAGCGCGCCACGCCGCGCCCGCCGCAGCGCCGGAACCCAAATCGCTTGGCGAAGGCCGAGCGGAACCGTTTCGATCTCCATCTCGCCTTGCGCCTCGGCCTGCGCCAGATCGACGGATTGCGCGCCGCCGATGTCGAGCGCCTGGTGACGCTGCGCGGCGACGGCTATGCGAGCGTCGAGGATCTGTGGCGCCGCGCCGCCCTGCCGACCGCGTCCCTGGTGCGGCTTGCCGAGGCCGACGCCTTCCGCTCACTGGGCCTCGACCGCCGCCAGGCGCTCTGGGCAGTGAAGGCGCTGGGCGAAACACCGCTGCCGCTGCTGGGGTCGCTCGAAATGCTGCCGGCCGCCCCGGCCCCACTTCCCGAAATGCCGCTCTCGCAGCATGTGATCGAGGATTACCGCACCCAGCATCTGACGACGAAGCGCCACCCGCTTTCCTTCCTGCGCGAGATCCTGCGCCGGCGCGGCATCGTGCCCTGCCGCCAATTGGGCACGATGAAGAACGGGGCGCGCGTCTTCGTCGCCGGCCTCGTCCTCGTGCGCCAGCAGCCGGGGACGGCAAGCGGCGTCATCTTCATGACGCTCGAGGACGAGCACGGCATCGCCAACCTCGTCGTCTGGCCGCGCACCTTCGCGCAATACCGGCCGATCGTCATGGGGGCGAGTCTGGTCGGTTGCACCGGGCGCATCCAGATCGAAGGCAAGCCGCCGCATCAGGTGATCCATGTGGTGGCCGACCGGCTCATCGACATGACCGACCTGCTGCAGTCGCTGCGGGAGGAATCCGATGCAACGCAGGCCCCTGCCATCAATCCGCCCGTCGCCCGCGCCGATGAAGTGGCCCGTCCCAACGGCGGCGACCCGCGCCAGCGCGCCAAGGTTCCGGAAAAACCGGCACTGGCCAACCGCAGCCGCGACTTCCGCTAAACCTCAATTGCCGCAAGGGCATCGTAATAATGCCCTGTAAGAGACTTGGCATCGCCTGCGTAAAGACCAATATAGATGCCACGTTCCGACCAGGAGGCCGCCCATGTTTTCATTCGCCCGCAAGCCCCTTGCGCTCCCCGATGCCGCGACCGCTCTACCCGGCCGCGCGACGCCGATGCCGCTCGAACTGCCGCACCTCGTCACGGGTCGGAAGCTCACCGGCCCCTATCCGGCGGGTCTCGAGATTGCCGATTTCGGCCTGGGCTGCTTCTGGGGCGCCGAGCGCAAATTCTGGCAGCTGCCGGGTGTTTACGTCACCGCCGTCGGCTATCAGGGCGGCATCACGCCCAATGCGACCTATGAGGAAGTGTGCAGCGGCATGACCGGCCATACCGAGGCCGTGGGCGTGGTCTACGATCCCACGAAGATCAGCTACACCGCCCTGCTCAAGACCTTCTGGGAAAGCCACGACCCGACGCAAGGTATGCGCCAGGGGAACGATGTCGGCACGCAATACCGCAGCGCCATCTACACCCATTCGCCGGCGCAGATGGAAGCGGCCATTGCCAGCCGCGACGCCTATGAGGCAGCCCTGCTGAAGGCTGGCCGCAACACGCCGATCACGACCGAGATCGCCGCGGCACCGCCCTTCTATTTCGCGGAAGAATACCACCAGCAATACCTCGCCCGGAATCCCGGCGGCTATTGCGGCCTTGGCGGTACCGGCGTTTCCTGCCCCATCGGCACCGGTATCGAGGCCTAAGCCGCGAGCGCCGCGAGGAAGTTGCGGCAATAATTCTCCGCATTCGTGGTGAAGACGCGGGCGCGCAGGCGCTCCATCCGGTCCTGCCGTTCGTCGAGCGGCATGACGAGCGCCTGATGCATCGCCTCGGTAATCTCCGCTGAATCGTAGGGGTTGACGATGAGGGCATCCGTCAATTCCTCGGCCGCACCGGCAAAGCGCGAGAGGATCAGCACGCCGGGATCCACCTGGTCCTGGGCCGCCACGAATTCCTTGGCCACGAGATTCATGCCATCGCACAAAGGCGTCACCAGCCCCACGCGTGCCGCGCGATAGAAACCTGCCAACGTCGTGCGCGACATCGGTCGTGTCATATAGCGCAAGGGCACCCAGTCGAACTCGGCGAAGCGGCCATTGACGTTGCCGGCCTTGCGGTCGAGTTCGCGGCGGAGTGCTTGGTACTCGCCGACATCCTCGCGGCTCTTCGCCGCCACCTGGAGATAGCTCACCTTCTGCCGGTATGCCGGAAAGTCGGCAAGCAGCTTGCCAAACGCCGTGAAACGATGCGGCAGGCCCTTCGAATAGTCGAGCCGGTCAACGCCGATGACGAGCGCGCGGCCGACCAGGCTGGAAAGCAGCCGCCTTGTCTCGGGCGATCGTTCCGCCCTGCTCGCCGTCGCCGCGAATCCCCGCGCATCGATGCCGATCGGATCGGCGATGGCCCGGCACTTGTTGTTGGCTGTCGCAATCAGCCCGCCCGCGTCCGCCTCAAGCCCCAGCACCTGCTTCACCGAGTCCAGGAAGTCATGACGATGACCTTCGGTCTGCAAGCCCACCACATCATAGGCGAGGAAGGCACGCAGCAGCCTTTCGCCCTGCGGCAAGGCCGTGAACAGGCTTGCCGGCACGAAAGGAATATGCAGAAAAAGCCGAGCCGGTTCTGGACACCCAGCCGGCGCAGCTCGGCACCGAGCGGGATCAGATGATAATCATGGATCCACACCAGATCGTCCGGCCTCAATTCCCGCGCCAGGGCCGCCGCGAAGGTGCGGTTGACGGAAAAATAGCCCTCCAGATCCTCGCGCTTGAAGTCGATGAGGCCCAAGCGGAAATGCAGGAGCGGCCACAAGGTCGAATTGGCGAAGCCGACATAGAAGCGGTCGTAATTCTCCTGTGTGAGATCGATCGTCGCATAGGTGATGCCGCCGCTCTGGGACTTGCGGACAGCGGCGTCGGGATCATCGGCAATCTCGCCGCTCCAGCCGAACCACAAACCGCCGTCCTTCAGCGCGTCCTTCAGGCCGACGGCAAGACCGCCGGCACGGGCGCCACGTTCGCTCGGCAAGGGTACGCGGTTGGATACGATCACGACGCGCGCCATAACCCCTCCTCCCAGCTGCGGCTGAGGCGCATGGCGGACAGAATGAGGCCGACCATCGAGAAGGTCTGCGGGAAATTGCCCCAGAGCGTGCCGGTCTTGGCATCGAGATCTTCCGACAGCAGGCCGAGGTGATTGCGCCGTTCGAGGATGCGCGCGAACATCTCCCGCGCCTCGCCCTGGCGGCCGGTCGCTGCCAGCGCATCAATGAACCACAGGCTGCAGACCAGGAAGGATGTTTCCGGCAGGCCGAAATCGTCGGCGCTGTCATAGCGCATCAGCAATCCGTCGCGCAGGAGGCGCTGTTCGATCACCCGCATCGTGTGCAGGAAGCGCGGGTCGTCGTAGGGCAGCAGGCCGATCTCCGGCAAGGTGAGCACGGCAGCATCGCACAGATCACTGTCAAAGGCACCGGCCAGCCACCCATCGGAACCAGCCACCGCCCGCTTTAGGATGGTGGTGCGCAGATTGCTGGCCAGGGTGAGCCAGCGGTCGCGATCGGCTGTCTCCCCAACCTTGCCGGCGATGAGGCCGAGACGATGCAGCGCCGCCCAGCACATCGCGGCCGAATGCGTATGCACCGCGGTCTGTCCGCGAAACTCCCAAAGACCCGCATCCGGACGCAGCGCGGCATCCGCCGCCATGTCGCCAATGGGGCGCAGCTGGCGATAAAGGTCGAGATCGCCGACCTTGGGCAATCGCTCGTCATAGAACATCTGCGCAGCGGTGAGGATGATCGAGCCATAACCGTCATGCTGCCGCTGTCCGTGCGCCGCATTGCCGATCCGGACCGGCCCCATGCCACGGAAACCGCTGAGATCGGCGGCGATGCGCTCCGTCACATCGTCACCGGGCACGATCGGATAGAGCGGCACTTCCGGCGAGGTGCCGGAACTCAAGACCGCATTGAGGATGAAGCGGACATGATTCTCCATCGTCCGGGTGGCACCCAGGCGATTGAGCGCGGTGACGGTGAAGTAGGAATCCCGCAGCCAACAATAGCGATAATCCCAATTGCGGCCCGAATGTGGTGCCTCGGGCACCGACGTGGTCAAAGCCGCCACGATGGCGCCCGTATCCTCGAAAGCACAAAGCTTCAGCGTGATCGCGGCGCGGATCACGGCTTCCTGGTAATCGAACGGCACGGCAAGATCGCGCACCCAGTCGCGCCAGTAGGTCACGGTCTGATCGAGAAAATCGCTGACCAGCGCCTGCGGCGCTTCAGGAATCGGCTCATCTCCGCCGATGATGAGATGAACGGGCCGGTCGAGCAGGAACTCAACCTCGTCAGCGAGATAGCTCACCGGCATGTCCGTCGTGACACGCAGCGCCGCATCACCCGCCGCATAACGCAGATGATTGCTGCCAACGACCTTGCGCGGGCTTACGGCGCCGTACTGGAAGGTCGGACGGATCCGAACCTTGACGCAGCACCGGCCGCTCAAAGGCTCCACCCGGCGGATGAGCATCGGCGGGCAGAAGAAGCGGCCAAAGCGAATGAAGCGCGGAGCAAAATCGGTGATGCGCGCCGAGCCCCCGCTTTCATCGGTGAAAATTGTCTCGAGCACCGGCGTATTGCGCTGGTAAGCCTGCGAGCGCGCCTCGCCTTTGCCGACCAGAATATCGGCAAAGCCTGCGGCTGGCGCATCGCCGTTCACCAGCGCATTGAACAGCGGATCACTGTCGAAGCGGGGAGAGCAGAACCAGCAATGCCGGCCTTGTCGGTCGATATGGCTCGCGATTGTGCCGTTGCCGATGACACCGAGATCAAGCTGCGCCATTCACCTTCCCCTTCCTTCAAAACTGTCAGTGGCCCTACGTGCATCGCGCCTGAGGAGGCTGGCCAGCCAATCGCGGACGTTCGCCACACTGCCGGCGAAGCAATCGCCGACGAGGAGACCGATCCCACCCATTCTGTTCGCTGCCGCAATCGCATCCATGTCGGTCGCATCGTCACCAATGAAGAGCGGCCGACGGCCGCGGAATGGCGCCACCTCCATCAACCGCTTCAAGGCGATACCCTTGTTGATCGTGACGTGCCGCAGTTCCCGCGCCATGCGGGCTGGCAACATCTGGAAGGCCGTGTCCTCGGCGGTGATCATCTCGAGCAATTCCGCGACTGGCCCGGCAAGCATCGGATTGGCGCGATAGTGCAAGGCCAATCCATGCGCCTTTTCTTCGATCAGCAAACCGCGCCAGTCGGATGTGATCTGCCTGATCCGCGCACGCCATTCTTCCGGAACGCGCGTCTCGGCGCCCGCGGCGGCAATCGCCCCATCGGGAAGGCGCAGCATGGCGCCATGCTCACCGGCCGCCGGCAGACGGAGCGGGTGAAGAAGCGCGTCGATGGAGTTGAGGGGACGGCCGGAGAGGATACCGATGGCGCCGCTGAAATCAGTTCGCAATCCGTCGAGCAACGCGATGAGAGCATCAGGAACAATCACCGCATCTGGCGTTTCCGCTATATCGATCAGAGTTCCGTCCAGGTCCAGGCAAACGGCCCAGCCGGTTGACGTGACGGATGGAAGATGCCGCGGAATATTGCTGTATTCCTGCAATTTCGCCTCTTGATCAGCATGCGAAGGAGTCCCGCCGGCAGGCTTTGCCGCCGGCTGGGCGAACTTGGATTAGGCACGAATGCCGATGGAGTAACGCTGTAGGCTCGAACAGGTTCCCTCGTAGCGGCCTTCGCGCTTGCTGCATTTGGTCGCCACGGTTAGTCTTCAACGACCTGAACGCATTCATTCTCGGTCGGCTGCAACGGTGACAAAAGAAGTGCCTTTCCCTGCCGCTGGGCAGGGCGCTCCGCCGGATAGCCAGACAGCAGATTCGTCGGCGTCCGAATTCCATCCCGACATCGTGTCCTTTCACGATCTCTGGCTTTCGAAATGCGCCGGACGCCAATGGCCGGCGCGTCGTGACTTCGATCCTGTGGAAATGGTGAAGTACCTGCCCGGGATCACCATCGTTGATGTGGTTGCTGATGATCGCCGCTTCGTCTATCGGCCGCTCGGCACGCGCGAGGTCAAGATGCGCGGGCGCGATCCGACCGGCAAAGGCGTTGCCGAGGGATTCTTCGCAACTTCAGCCGATTGCGCGATCGCAGCCTACCAGGATGTCGTGACGCGCCGGGCGCCGCGATATGAGCAGCGCAGCTTCATGACGCCGGATCACCGTTTCGGCAGCGAGCAATCGATCATCCTGCCGCTCTCCGACGATGGCGAAACGATCAACAAGCTGATCGCCTACACGCACCATCACCTGCTCTAAAAACGGTCCTTGGCACCACGAATGGCGCCGAAGATTTCGGCGTCACTCATGGCGGGCCCGCCAAACCTCCTGCGCAAATCGGTCTGGTCGGCGCGCAGGAACGGGTTGCACGCCTTTTCGACCTTCAGGGTCGACGGCACGGTGAATTCACCTTTGGCCCGCATCGCCGCGATTCGTTCCGCTTGCGCCTGCAGGTCCTTGTTCTCTGGCTCGGCAGTGAGCGCAAAGCGCGCATTCGACTGAGTGTATTCGTGGGCGCAATAGATGCGCGTCTCGTCGGGTAGGGCCCGCAGTTTCAAGAGCGACGTCCACATTTGCTGTGGCGTGCCTTCGAACAGGCGACCGCACCCCAGGGCGAACAGCGTGTCGCCGCAGAAGAGCGCCGCATCCTCAGCGAACCAATAGGCGATGTGCCCGCGCGTATGGCCGGGCACGAAGAAGACCTTGGCATGGCGCCCACCGAAATCGGCACCGCTGGCTTCGTCGACGGCAATATCGATCCCGGGGATGCGCTCGCGGTCGTAGGCCGGGCCGATGATGCGGCATCCGGTCTTCGCCTTGATATCCAGGTTGCCGCCGACATGGTCGCCATGATGGTGCGTGTTGAGAATGTGGGTGAGCCTCCAGCCCTTCTCGGCGCAGACGGCGAGAACGGGTGCTGCTTCCGCCGGATCGACGACCGCCGTGTCGCCCGTGGCCGGATCGTGGACGAGAAAGCCGTAATTGTCGCTCAGCATCGGAAACACGATGATTTCCAGCCCGGCGCGGCTAACGTTCTGCGACATCTTATTTTTCCCCGGCGTTGCACTTAGCGGCTGACGATAGCAGCGGATATGCCATAATCAAACCTGAGAGAAACGATGGCGATGAGTGCCCTTTGTTCCAAGATGTCGTCGATGTCCGCGACTTCTACCAGAGCCCGCTCGGCAAGGTGACGCGCCAGCTGTTGCGTGCGCGCATCCGCGACATGTGGCCCGATGTCAGGGGCCAGTCGCTGCTCGGCCTCGGCTTCGCTGTCCCCTACCTGCAGCCCTTCCGCGAGGAAGCGGAGCGCGTGCTGGCGATCATGCCGGCAGGCCAAGGCGTCGTGCATTGGCCGGCCGACGAGCCGAACCTCACGGCTCTTGCCGACGAAACCGAATTGCCACTGCAAGATTATTCGGTCGACCGCATCCTGATGGTGCATGCGCTCGAAGGCTCCGATCATCCAGGTGACATGCTGCGCGAAGCCTGGCGCGTGCTGGCGGGCGGCGGGCGGCTGCTTCTGGTCGTGCCCAACCGCCGCAGCCTCTGGGCCCAGCTTGAGCGCACGCCCTTCGGCTTTGGCCAGCCCTATTCGGCGGGCCAGGTTTCGCGTCTGCTGCGGAGCCATTCCTTCACGCCGCTCCGGACCGAACGCAGTCTCTTCTTCCTGCCCTTCCGCAATCGCTCCTGGCTGCGCGCTGCCGCGGGCTGGGAAGCATTCGCGCGTCACGCATTGCCGGGGCTCGCCGGCTGCATTCTCGTCGAGGCGACGAAGCAGGTCTACGGCGCGATGCCCGTCAAACGCGCACGGCGCCGACTGCCGGCAATGGTGACGGTGCCGGCTGGAGCGGCATCGCGCTCCGGCCAGGAGTGAGGCGCGCTTCCAGCGTTTCCAGCAATGTCTCGCGCAAGCGTTCGACCGCCGGCGCGCTGTCACCCGTACTGTGCAGGAAAAGATCGATCGGTGGCGCCATCGGTGGCAACCCGCTTTCGCCACCCAACAGTTTGAGGCGCCCCGGCAGGCCTTCCGCCGTGCGCGGGGTGACACCTAGGCCTGCCTCGACGGCGGCGAAGAGACCGGCAAGGCTCGGGCTCGTGAAAGCGATGCGCCAGGGCATGCCTGCCGCGTCCAAGGCTTCGATGGCGCGGGATCGGAAGGTGCAGGGCGTCTTGAACGCGATGAGCGGCACCGGCTCGCCCGGCTTCAACGCGAAATCGGGTGCGCCGATCCAGCGTAGCGGCACTTCCGCCACTTTCTGCCGCCGCGGGCTCGGATAATCGCCCCAGCCGAGCGACAGGTCGAGTTCACCCTTCGCCACGGCCTCGGCAAGGTTGACGCCGCGATCGACGAGCACGTCGACCCGCACCTGCGGATGGGCGCGCGAAAACCGGCCGAGCAGGATGGGCAGCCAGCTCTCGGCGAAATCCTGCACCAGGCCCAGCCGCACCCAACCTTCGACCGCAACACCGCGCGCCGCCGTCACCGCCTCGTCATTGAGTTCAAGCAGCCGCTTGGCATAGGAGAACAGGATCTCGCCGGCCGAGGTGAGCGCCAGGCCGCGTCCTTCCTTGCGCAAGAGCGCCTCGCCGACCTGCTCTTCGAGCTTTTTGAGCTGCAGGCTGATCGCCGATTGGGAACGCCCCAGCCGGTCGGCCGCCTTGGCGTAGCTCCCAAGTTCAAGGCCGACGACGAAGCTGCGCAGCACATCCATGTCCAGATTGGTGATCTGCATCGTTCGGAAATTCCAAACTATCCGTTAAGAACTACCAATTTTTCAGAACAATCCTGCGGGATTACATCGGAATCGACAACCGAAACCGCCCGAAAATGGGAGCTCAAGATGACCGATTTCGTCCCGCACGGGGTCACCCCGCACCTCTTCTCCAAGACCGAGCCGCGACGTGAGGATGTCGGGCTCGGCCCCTCCCTCGTCGCCGTCCTGATCGTCGCCGCGATCACCCTGGTCGCGATCAAGCTGAGTGGCGATCTGCCCAGCACGGAGGAACAGCCCCTGCTGATCCCGTCGAACGCTGCCGCCTGGTCGGACTTTACGGCCTGAAGGGCATGACCAGCTGGATTGGATTCGGGGCGATGTCGATGCTGACGGGGAGTTCTCCCAGCACGTCGCCGTCGCCCTGGACCGGATCCTGCGCCGGCCCGGTGATGCGTACCGATTTGGTGCTCAAGATATTGTAGCCAAAGGCTTTTGGCAGCCGGCCGAGACCCAGCGCCAGCGCATAGCGCAGCATGTGGAAGCGCCCCTTGCGGGTAAAGAGGCAGACTTCGAAAGTGGGTTTCCCAAGATCCGCCGCCGGCGCCACCACATGCGGGCCGCCATAGAAGCGGCCCTTGGCGACGATGACCGAGGCGGCGGCGATTGGCCTTCCGCCGTCGATGCTCACTTCATAGGTCGGAAAAGCGAAGCGGAACAATTGCTTGAAGGCGCCCCAGAGATAGGCGCCCTTGCCGATCCGGCGTTTCAGGGCGACGTCCAACTCCGCCACCACATGAGCGTCAACGCCCACCCCCGCCATCAGGGTGAAGGCGCGGCCGTTGGCGCGGCCGACGAATATCTGCTTGGACTTGCGTCCGTCGATCGCGGCGGCGACGGCGTCCGGGCGGGCCTTGAGGCCGATCTCGGCGGCCAGCACATTGGCCGTCCCCATCGGGATGATCGCAAGCAAGGGGGCCGATTGGGCTTTGACGAGGCCGTTGATGGCCTCGCCGATCGTGCCGTCGCCACCTGCCACGGCGAGCAGGTCGGGCCTTAAATCCTGAGGCAGATCAGCCACTTCGCGCGCCATCCGCTCGGCATCGCCCCGCGCGCCGGTGGGCTTCAGCTCGATGACCCAGCCGCGCGCCGTCAGGCGGTCGCAGACGTCTTCGAGCACCAAGCGCCGCCGGCGCCCGGCCACGGGATTGAAGATGATGGTGATGCGCGGCGGCACGGCTGAATGGGTCCGGCAGGAGAGATAAAACCGGCCCGGACCCTAGACGATCCGGCGCCGCCGCGCCAATCTTTCGCTGATCGCTTCAGTCGATTGATTTTCATGTTCTTGATCGACCAGGACGATTAAAAGGACGCGCGAAAAATCCGCAAACGGATGGTATACGCGGCGGCCGAAATGGCCTATAAGCCGGCCCTTCCCCGCCGGTTTGGCGGGTTCGTTACGTTGACTCCGGCTAGAGCTTTCTTTATATAGCCGCGCCAACTGCAACCGATTGAATTCGTGGAGATAACCCCGTGAAACGTACCTATC
>CAZUAL010000121.1:0-8212 GCA_964618305.1 uncultured Dongia sp.
CGGTCCAGTCCAGCTTGCCGGCATCGACCAGCTTGGCCAGCATCAGGGTGGTCAGCGCCTTGGTGTTGGAGGCGATCATGAAGCGGGTATCGCCATCGACCGGCGCCGGCTTGCCGAGCTCGCGCACGCCGAAGCCGCGCGACATCAGCACCTTGCCGTCCTCGACGATGCCGATGGCCACGCCGGGCACGTCGTATTGCTTGCGCATGGATTCGACGAAGTCGGCGATGGTCTTCGGATCGTCGATGTCGCGCCGGAAGGCCGTGTTGCTCATCAGCAGGTGATAGCGCACCAGCCAGGCGACCTGTTCGGTCTCTTCTTCGGTCAATCCCAGGCGCGGGCAAAGCCTTTCGGCCACCTCGCCGCCCAGCAGCGAATGGTCCCCGGCGCGACCCTTGGCGATATCGTGCAATAGCACTGCCAGATAGAGCACGCGGCGGGACAGGACTTCCTTGACGACTTGGCTCGCAATCGGCGCATCGTCCTTGAGTTCGCCCCTTTCGATGCGCGCCAGTATGCCGATGGCGAATAGCGTATGCTCGTCCACGGTAAAGCTGTGATACATGTCGTACTGCATCTGCGCGACCACCCGCCCGAAATCGGGCAGGAAACGGCCGAGTACCCCGACTTCGCTGAGGCGGCGCAAAGTCGCTTCCGGCCCCTTGTCGGACGTCAACATTTCGAGAAACAGCGCATTCGCTGCCGGATCGTCGCGCAGGCGGTCGACCTGGCGAAGCGCATGCGACATCGCCGTCATGGCGGCGGGGTGGATTTCCACCTCATGCTTCTGGGCGACCGAGAAGATGCGCAGGAGATCGATCGGGTGCTGTTGGAAGTGATCGGCGCGGGCAATGGTGAGGCGCCCGCCTTCGATCGGAAAGCCGCCCAGCTCCTTCTTCAGGATGCCCAAGGCTGGCAGCCGCAGCATCGGCTTCTTGATGAGGCGTGCCTCGATCGCCGCGCAGATATAGCGCGTGAGTCCGCCTACGGACTTGGCGGTGAGGAAATAGTGTTTCATCAGCCGCTCGACGCCCTTGGTTCCGGCATGATCGGTATAGCCGAGACGGCGGGCGATTTCCGGCTGCAGGTCAAAGGAGAGGCGTTCTTCGCCACGCCCGGTCAGATAGTGGAGGTGGCAGCGCAAGGTCCAGAAGAAGTTCATGGCCTTGTCGTAAGTTGCGCGTTCCGCCGGGGTCAGCATGCCATGCTCGACCATGTCCTGCATGTTGACGGCATCGCAGACGAAGCGGGCGAGCCAGAGCAAGGTCTGCAGGTCGCGGAGGCCGCCTTTCCCTTCCTTGATGTTCGGCTCCAGCGTGTAGCGCGAACCGCCATGACGCTGATGCCGCGCATTCCGTTCGGCAAGCTTGGCCTGATAGAAAGCGTCGCCATGGCCTTTGACGACCTGTTTGCGGAAGCGCTTGGCAAACTCTTCGTGGAGATCGCGGTCGCCCCAGACGAACCGGGCCTCGAGCAGGTTGGTGCGGATGGTGAGGTCTTCCTCCGCCTGGCGCATGCATTCCTCGACCGAGCGGGTCGCCTGGCCGACCTTGAGGCCGAGATCCCACAGCCGGTAGAGCATGAACTCGACCACCTGCTCGCAATATGGCGACATTTTGTAGGGGAGGAGGAACAGGATATCGATGTCGGAATAGGGTGCGAGCTCGCCGCGGCCATAGCCGCCGACGGCCAGCAGTGTCAGGCGTTCGGCAATGGTCGGGTTGCCGAGCGGGAAGGCATTCTGCGTGGTGAAGTCGTAGAGGCAGCGCAACAGCTGGTCGATGAGAAAGCTCGCCTCATGGGCGCTTTTGAGCCCGGCCTGCGGGCCCCGGCTGTCGGTGAGAAAGCGTCGCTTGATCTCCTCCCGGCCGCCTTGCAGATGGCGCTTCAGGATGTCGACCAGCTCCGGCCCCGGATCCGACGGATCCGGCCGGCTTTCGGCGAGTGTCGCGAGTTCGGCCATGACCGATCGACGGTCGATGATGGCGCGTTGGTTTTGGATATCGAACATGAGGCCCAATCTAGCAGCAGCAGCCCTGGGCGGAAATGCCGCCGCCCGGTTTTAAGCCGGGAAAGGCCGCGTCAGGGGAATTTGATCCGTTCAAGGGCTTCGTACACCTTGTTGCGGTCGCCGGTCCGGCTGCAACCGAAACCGAAAATATGCCGCCGCCAGCCACCCCATTGATCCCGGGACGTGTATTTCTGAAAGCCGACACAGGCCGACGGAACGGTCTTGATGTCGCTGTCGAACTCGGCGGTCGTCAACCCTTGGATGCTCTTGCCGCCTTTCCATCCACTGAGATCGAGATCGTCGTAGATCTTGCTCAATGACTCGCGCAGGCCCATGGAGTCGAAGATAAACTGATGATTCGTGCGGGCATCGGTCACGAGCAGGAAATGGCTACCGTCGGCCGAATTGGCTTCCAGCGTCTCGTAGGTGACGTTTGTGGCGCGATCGGCGGTGCAGATGACGTCGTATCCGTCACCGCTTATCTGCAGCCTGATCGAATTGCATTCCACTTCGCTATCATTCTGGGCGAACGCGGGGCCGGTCCCGGGGAAGCTAGCCAAGATGATGCCCGCGGCGGCAAGCGCAAGGCAGCGGAGTCCCTGGCGGACGATCCGGTCGATTCCACAAGTCCCAGCGCTCATTCGACTTTTTTCCCGTTCTGGTGGCTGCAATTGATCTTGGGCCCGAAGTCTGTAGAAGGGCACCGGGATAGTCAATTGCCGGGTGAACGCCCGATTTCTCCTTTGCGCGCCTGGGCAAAGTGGGTTTTACTCCCCCCGAACAGGGTAACGCCCCTTCAAATAAGACGGGCGATCCCGGAACGGGTCAGGCAAGGGGGCATACATGGCGCAGGTCGCGCTCGAAGTCGAAGATCTTCACAAGCGTTTCGGCGAACTTGAAGTGCTGAAGGGCGTCTCTGTGACGGCCCATACCGGCGATGTGATTGCCATGATCGGCTCTTCCGGTTCCGGCAAGAGCACGCTCCTGCGCTGCATCAACCTGCTTGAGACTCCCGATTCCGGCAAGGTGACGGTGAGCGGCGAGCTGATCCGGATGCGGCCGCTCAAGAACGGGCACGCAATGCCCGAGGATTGGAAGCAGGTTGACCGAATCCGCGCCAGCCTTGGAATGGTCTTCCAAAGTTTCAATCTGTGGTCGCACATGACCATCCTTGAGAATGTCATCGAGGCGCCGGTTCACGTCCTCAAATTGCCGAAGAAAGAGGCAATCGAGCGGGCCGAAAAGCTCCTCGCGAAGGTGGGTATCGCTGACAAGCGCAACCATTACCCCAGCCATCTCTCGGGCGGTCAGCAGCAGCGTGCGGCGATCGCCCGCGCCCTCGCCATGGAACCCAAGGTCATGCTGTTCGATGAGCCGACCTCGGCCCTTGATCCGGAACTGGTCGGCGAAGTCCTCCGCGTCATGCGTCAGCTGGCTGAGGAGGGGCGCACCATGCTGGTCGTGACGCACGAAATGGGTTTTGCCCGCGAGGTCGCCAACAAGGTCATCTTCCTGCACCAGGGCAAGATCGAGGAAGAGGGCAATCCGCGCGAGGTCTTTGCCAACCCGCGTTCCGACCGTCTGCGCGCCTTCCTGCAGACCACACACCACAAATAGCGTTCAGCACACCTCGATTACGTAGAATCCGCAACTTATCCGACGATTTGTGAGTGCTTTTTTAACTCCTGTCTCCGAGACTGGCCGTCTTGGGGCGGACGCCTGTCGCCGGGTGCCTGCCATTGGGGTATGACAGGTAACGAGCGGCGTGACACGGAGCAGTAATTTCGGAACTGGCCTATTGAGGCCCGGGCGTGTTCTGAGCGCCTCGTTCGTGCTGGCACTGAATCTGGGCGGTCTGGCGATCGTCACCGGTCTCATTGCCGTTGCGCCGCAAAACGCTCAGGTCCTCGTTTCGATGATCGGCGCCGTCCTCGTGTTCAATATCATCGCCGTGACCCTTCTGCTCTGGGGCCGCGCGCCCGATCCGATCCACGAAGAGGCCTTCGTTTCCCTCATCCTCGATACGATCGATGCCGCGGTGACGGTCTACGCCCCCGACGGAAGGTTGCTGGCCGCCAATCGAGGGGCCGAGCGCCTCTCCGGCTACAGCGAACGTGAGCTCAAGGATGATGCGACCTGGCGCCAGATCCTGCCCGGGGCCGATTTCGAGCGGGTGAGCGACATCGTCGGCGGGCGGCGGGCAGAGGATTACCCGATCATCAATGAGAATTACTGGGTGAGCCGCTCGGGCGAACGCCGCCTGCTGCGCTGGTCGAATGTCGCCCTGAAGGATGCCAAAGGCCGGATCACGCTCATCGTTTGCATCGGGTTCGACATCACCGAGCTGCGCCGTTTTGAGGCCGACCTCATCTCGGCGAAGAATGACGCCGAACTTGCGAACCGGGCCAAGTCGGAATTCCTGGCGAATATGAGCCATGAACTACGCACGCCGCTCAACGCCATCCTCGGTTTTGCCGAGGTTATCCGCGACGAGCGGATAACCAACGATCTTGCGACGATGCGTCGGTACGCGTCCGACATCTACGAAAGCGGTGGGCTCCTGCTGCAGCTGATCAACGATATTCTCGATATGGCCAAACTGGAATCGGGCCGTATTGACTTGGACGAGCGGGAGCTGGACCTGCCAGCCATCATCGCATCAGGCTTGCGCTTGGTTGAGCAGAAGGCAACCGAGGGCGGCGTCAAGCTCTCCGTGGCGATTGAGCCCGGACTGCCGCCGATGATGGGTGGGGAGCGGGCGGTGAAGCAGGTTGTGCTCAACCTCCTGTCGAATGCGGTGAAGTTCACGCCTTCGGGCGGCCACGCCCAAGTCTCGGCAAGACTTGATGATCGGGGCGGCGTCGAGCTCGCCGTCTCCGACACCGGAATCGGTATCCCGGAAGAATCCCTTGAGCGACTGTTCCAGCCCTTCTACCAAGTGGATGCGAAGATCTCGCGCCGCTATGGCGGAACCGGCCTGGGCCTTGCTATCACCAAGAGGCTCGCCGAGGCTCATGGAGCCGAAATCGCCGTAAAGAGCACGGTCGGGCAGGGCACCGTCGTGACCGTCACATTCCCGCCGTCGCGAACCCTGCGCGCGATCGCCGTGAAGGCAGCGAGCCTTTAACGAAGCGCCAGCCTGTCTCCACTGCTTGGCTCTATTGTGGCGCCCAATGCCGATATTGGCTAATCTCTGCGCAATCAAGCAGGGAGCAATTTCATGGGCTGGCTAAGCTGGATTCTTTTCGGTCTCGTTGCCGGGATCATCGCCAAATGGATCATGCCGGGGCGCGACCCAGGCGGCTTCTTCATCACCACAATCATAGGCATCGTCGGGGCCATGCTGGGCGGGTGGCTGGCGACCATGTTTGGTCTCGGCGAAATCACCGGGTTTGATATCAAGAGCTTCATCATTGCGGTTGCCGGTTCCCTGCTGCTCTTGTTCCTCTACCGGCGCCTGCGCTCCTGATGCCGCACCCCAATATCCTCTTCGTCATGTTCGACCAGATGGCGGCATTGTCACTGCCGACCTATGGTCATCCGCTTGTCAGGACGCCGAACATCGACGCATTGGCTGCACGTGGCACCTTATTCGAGAACGCCTATTGCGCCGCGCCTCTCTGCTCCCCCTCGCGCTTCGGCATGCTGACCGGCCTGCTTCCCTCGCGGATCGGCGCCTTTGACAATGCCAGCGAAATGCCGAGCAGCGTGCCGACTTTTCTGCACGTCCTTCGCCAGGCCGGCTACCGCACATGTCTTGCCGGCAAGATGGATTTCACCGGCGCCGACCAATTGCATGGCTACGAGGATCGGCTGACGACCGATCTTTCTCCCTCCGATCTCGGCTGGACGCCCGACTGGGACCATCCGGAAAGCGTGATGCCTTGGTATCATACGCTGCAATCCGTTGTCGAAGCCGGACCCTGCGATTATTCGCTGTCACTGCAATATGACGAGGACGCGGCCTTCAAGGCGCGCCAATGGCTGCATCAGCATGTCGGCGCGGCGGACGACCGGCCCTTCATGCTGACCCTTTCCGTCATGCATCCGCATGATCCCTATCTGGCTTTGCGCCCCTTCTGGGATCTATATGCGGATGTCGCGATCGATGCGCCGGCTGTCCGGGCAAAGCCGCCGGCCGAGCGGGATGCCGCGGGGCGGCGGATGTACCGTCTCTATGACCGTGGCGAGATCCCTGTGTCGGATGAAGACGTCATCCGCGCACGGCGCGCCTATTACGGCATGATCTCATATTGCGATGATCTGCTGGGTCGGCTCGTCGAAACGCTTCGGATTGTTGGGCAGACCGATAACACGATCATTGTCGTTACCTCCGATCACGGCGACATGCTGGGTGAGCGGGGCTTGTGGTACAAGATGACGTTCTTCGAGCGCGCGGTGCGCGTGCCGCTCATCATCGCCGGTCCGGGAATCGCCGCCGGCAAGCGCGTCACCGCGCCCGTGTCCCATCTCGATCTGATGCCGACCCTTGCCGACCTCGCTGACTGCGAGCTTTCCGGATTGTCGCTGGACGGCAACAGCCTTTGGCCATCCTTGACGGAAGGGGAGACGCCGCGCGGTGAGATTCAAGCTGAGTATATGGGGGAAGGATATGAGCAGCCCGCCTTCATGCTCAGGCGCGGCAATCTCAAGTTCACCTATTCTCGCGATGACGGGGTAACATTGTACGACCTTGCCGTCGATCCGAACGAGACGATCGATCTGAGCAATGATCCAGCCCATGCTACGTCAGTTGCCCGTTTCATGGCGGACATCAATTCCCGCTGGGATGTCGCCGGACTGAAGGTGCGCGTTCTAGAAAGCCAGCGGCGCCGGCGACTGGTCCATGACGCGCTGGTGCGTGGGCGGCTATCGCCTTGGGATTTCGAACCGCGTCAGGACCCGGCCTCAGCCTACTACCGCAATTACGGGCAGGATCTGCCGGACCCCGATGCAATCTTGCGTTTGCCGCGCAAGCGATAAGGCTCCCTTATCTCAGAGCGTCTCGCGCATGTCCTCGGCGCGCATCGAGATCGACAGGTAGCAGCCGAATTCCTTGGGAAAGTTGGCGCCGACCCGCGCATGCACCTTTCCCTGCCGGCCGAAGAAGCGAAAGCTGTCGTTCACAGGGAACAGGGCTTCGTGCCAGATGCCCGGGTGGATATAGAGCCCAACGCCACCTTCGCAATAGAAGGCGACGAAGCTTTCCGGCGTGATGTCGTCTCCCGGCAGTGCCAGGGCCGTGACGAACGGGCCGGCCTCCTGGGGAAAGAAGAGCTGGCCGCCGTCGGGATGATAGTTGCAGCGCCAGAGCAGGACCTTGTCGCGCGGCGCAGTTTGCCGGTCCTCGCGCGCCTGGCTCGGTTGGCAAGTCCAGCCCAGCACATAATCGTCATCGACGGCTTCGTTGCGCGCGCGCAGCGTATCGCCGTGCCATTGGAACTTGAACAGCCCTTCGGTCGTGCCGCCCTGGTCGCCCGTGCCCGGTTCGACCTGGCGCCACCCGAGCGACGGCCAGCGGACAATCTCCACCTTGCGGGCATCCGCGCTTTCGATGATCTCGCCGAAACCCTTGAGATTGTCCGGCGTCGCACGGACCAGAGGCAGGCGGAATTCCGGCATGTCCGGCATCGAGTGGGCAAGCGGCTTCAGGTTGGGGGCGGTGATCTCGTTCATGTCTGCCTCGTCGTGACTGTACGCTCGTCGTGGGGCGATTTGAGGCTCGCAGGCTCCGCCACGCGGAGGTATAAATCAAATTTGTATTCCTGCCAAAAGTCGATAACCGAACTAATAGTGTCATCATGAGCTACAGCCAGTTGCGTGCCTTCGACGCGGTTGCCAGAAGCGGGAGCTTTTCCAAAGCCGCCGAGCTTCTGGGCGTCACCCAGCCTGCCGTTTCCATCCAGGTGGCGGCGTTGGAACGGGCTTACCGACTTGATCTCCTTCACCGTGCCGGGTCGAAGGTCGATCTCACGGCTGACGGACAGGCTCTGTTCGCTCTCACTCGCCAGATGCTGTCGCTCGAGGTCGAGATCGAGGATTTCCTGGCCGCCTCCCTGAAATTGCAGCGCGGGCATTTGCGCGTGGCGGCCGATGGTCCTCATCTCGCGCTCGACTTGGTCGCTGCCTTTCGTCGTGATTTTCCGGGCATGACGATCGAGCTTGTTCTGGGGAATGCCACGGAGACTTGGGACGCCCTGC
>CAZUAL010000121.1:8222-10807 GCA_964618305.1 uncultured Dongia sp.
AATCGCCCGTCAGGACATGATGCTGCTGCTGCCGAAGGGGCACCGGTTCGCAAAACAGGGCGATGTGTCACTCAAGGAACTGGTGGGCGAGAAGGTCATCTTCCGGGAGCATGGCTCGAATACGCAGCGAACTCTTGAGCGGTGCCTCAAGAAGGGGCAGCTGACATTGTATCCAATCCTCACCGTCGGCAGCCGCGAGGCCATGATCGAGGCCGTTTCGCGGAAGATCGGCCTTGGCTTCATTTTCGATCGTGAAAAGAACGAGGATCCGCGCAGCGTCATGGTGCCGATCCGCGAACTGCGCGGCTCGAACAACAATATGCTTGTCTATCTGAAACCGCGCCGCCGCCGGCGCTCGGTTGCAGCGATGATCTATCTGGCAGCGAAGCTAGGCTGAAAGGCGATCGGCAATAAGCCGCCGCAGCCGCGGGTCGGTATAGTCCTTCACCGCGATCGTCGCGCCTTGTGACAAGACCAGGTCTTCCGGCAAAGCGGTCATCATGCCGATCAGCGTCAGGCCCGCGCCAAGCGCTGCCCGCATGCCGGACGGCGAGTCTTCAAAAGCCACCGACTTCTCTGATATGCCGCCAAGCCGCGCTAGCCCGGTGCGGTAAGGGAGCGGGTCAGGCTTCGACGCCGTCAGTTCGTCGCCGATCACCAGAGTATCAAATCGATCGGCAAGACCAATGGCGCGCAGGACCAGTTCAGCATTCTCACGCGGCGCATTGGTCACGACGCCGCATGGAATGCTCTCATGCGCTGCCCAATCCAGAAGGTCGAAGAGACCCGGCAGCGGTTCCAACTCGGTGATCATGTCCCGATAGACATGTTCCTTCCGCTCGAGCAGGGCGCGCCCTTCCACAGGCGACAGGTGGGGCAGCAAGGCAGCGGCAATCTCACTGTTGGGCCGGCCCATCACCTTGCTCGTGTATGTGCCGCGATCGATGTGAATGCCATGTTCAGCGAAGAGCTGATTGAAAGCCGCCAAGTGCAGGTGATCCGTATCGACCAGCGTGCCGTCAAGGTCGAAGAGGAGACAACTTGTCATCTGACTAGCACCCTTCTCGGAAGGTCAAAGCGATCTGCTCTATTCCGTCGTCTCCGGGCCAACAAAAAAGCCGCCCAGCTTGGCGGCTCGTTGATGGCAGATTTGGTGGACCCGATCAGAATCGAACTGACGACCTCCTCATTGCGAACGAGGCGCTCTCCCAACTGAGCTACGGGCCCACCCGCTGGGACTTCCGGCCGAACGGCCGAAGCGGGCGGAATATGGTGGGCGGCGCTTGCCATGTCAAGCAGTGGTTAAGGGATTGATTTTTTGTAGAAAAGAGCCATATCCACCAAATCCGGGGAGGCGTTGGGCGCGGGTGGACGGAATCACGGCCCTCGCTTGGCTTGATCGGCTGGCCAAGGCTGGCTTAGCTTGCCCGCGGGAACATGATGCTGGTATCGGCCGGGCGCTGGTTCGGCTACCAATCAGAGAAACCTTATGCAGCTGCGACGGAACATCCAATGCTAGCCCTCGGCAACCTCATCAATGCAGTCGTCAACATCTTCCTTTTCGTGCTGCTCGTGAATATTGCGCTGACTTGGCTCATCCATTTCGGCATCGTCAATCCGCGCCAGAAGCTCGTGCAGGTGGTGGGCGAGGTTACCTACCGGCTGACCGAGCCCGTGCTGCGGCCCATCCGGCGCTTCGTGCCGGCTGTCGGCGGTCTCGACCTTTCGCCGATCGTGCTCATTCTCCTGGTCTATTTCATCCGCGATTTGCTGTTCCAATACGTCATCTTCGCCTGATCCCTGGCGTGGCACCCGCTTGCCATGAGGTGACGGCAACCGGTATTCGCCTGCGCCTCCGGGTCACCCCGAAATCCCGGCGCGAGGGTCCGCAAGGCTTTGCGGAATTGCCGGAGGGCGGGTGGGCGCTGAAACTCGGCATCAACGCGGCGCCCGAAGACGGAAAAGCGAATGCGGCCATCATCGCCCTGCTGGCGCGGTATCTTCCTGTCGCAAAAGCAGCGATTTCGGTCGCCGCCGGGGCAAAAGACCGCCGCAAGCTGGTGGACATTCGGGGCGACCCGGCGGAACTGGTTGCTGCCCTTGCAACCTGGCTAGCCCCACTCCTGAAAGACGAGGCGTGAACCATCATGAGCGAACAGAAGATCATCGACGGCAAGGCTTTCGCCGAGAAGCTTCGGGCCAAGATTGCGGCGCAGGTCGCTACGCTGAAGGCTGAGAGCGGCTTCACCCCGGGGCTTGCCGTCGTCCTCGTCGGCGAGGATCCGGCGAGCAAAGTCTATGTTCGCAACAAGGGCGAGCAGACCAAGGCTTCCGGCATGAACAGCTTCGAATACAAGCTGGATGCCGCGACCACCCAGGACGAGCTTCTAAAGCTCATCGACAAGCTCAACAAGGATGCGGCCGTCAACGGCATCCTCGTCCAGCTGCCGCTGCCCAAGCAGATCGACGCCCAGTCGGTCATCAACGCCATCGATCCGGACAAGGATGTCGACGGTTTCCACGTAGTGAATGCCGGGCGACTGGCGACCGGCGGCGTCGGCCTCGTGCCCTGCACCCCCTATGGC
>CAZUAL010000122.1:0-10800 GCA_964618305.1 uncultured Dongia sp.
ATGACAGCCGCTCCACCGTCGAGCTTGACGACCGCTATGTGATCGAGCCGATCTTTGCTTCCTGGGGCCGCAGCTCATTTTCCGACAGCGGGGCCAAGCCGGTGCCGGAGGGCTTCCGCTTCTCCAGTGACAACAACAAACAATGGCTTGACGCAACGTCACTCCAGAAAATGCTGTAACAGGCCGAGAGCATTTCCCGTTCAGACGCTAGGCAAGGGCCTAGGAGAAAAACAGATGATCGCCATTCTTGATCTGGGGATTAGCAATATCGGCTCCCTCAATCAGGCGTTCGAGATGGTCGGCTTGCGCGGCAAGCTCACGCGTGCCGCCGCCGATATCAGTGCCGCGAAGGCTGTCATCCTGCCGGGGGTCGGCGCCTATCGCGACGCGATGGCCTGTCTCAGGGGTAACGGCCTGGTCGAGGAACTGCAGCGCGCGGCGAAGAGCGGCAAGCCGTTCCTTGGTATCTGCCTTGGCATGCAGCTCCTTGCCACCAAGAGCGCCGAGCATGGTTCGCATGATGGTCTCGACATCATTCCCGGCGACATCCGCCAATTGCCCGAGAGCCCGCTGGTGCGCGTCCCCAATATCGGCTGGTGCGATGTGACGTCCGCTCGGCCCGGCATCCTCTTTCCCGCCGGCACGCCGCCCCGGTCCTTCTATTTCGTCCATTCCTATCACTTCGTGCCGAAGGAACCGGCCGCGGTGGCCGCGACGATCGCCGCCGGCGCACAGAAATTCGCCGCCGCCGTCGAGGCAAAGAATGTCTTCGGCGTGCAATTCCATCCGGAAAAGAGCCAGGATGCGGGCCTCGACCTGCTCTCCCGCTATCTCGACCATCTGCGCCAGAGTGGTTGCCATGAGTAACGACGCCAGCATCGCGCGCCCGCGCCTCATTCCCTGCCTGCTGCTGAAGAACGGCCTCATCGTCCGTAGCCACGCCTTCACCACCCATCAGGTTATCGGCAATCCGATGGCAACGGTGCGGCGCCTTTCCAACTGGAATGTCGATGAATTGGTGCTGCTCGACATTTCGGGCGAGAATTTTCACGATCTGAGGCGCGACGATTTTCCGGTGAGTTACCGCGGCACCGGCCTGCTCGACGTGCTGCACGAAGTGGCCAAGGTCTGCTTCATGCCTCTTGCGGTGGGCGGCCGCATCCGGACGCTCGAGGATATTTCGCTGCGCCTCGCGCATGGCGCCGACAAGTGCATCATCAATTCCGAAGCGGTGCGCAATCCTGATTTCGTGAAGCAGGCGGCCGAGCGCTTCGGCAGCCAATGCATTGTCGTCTCCATCGACGTAAAGCGTCACGCCGACGGCTCGCTCGAAGTATTCACCGGCGACGGCAAGGTGCCGACGGGCAAGAAACCCGCCGATTGGGCACGCGAAGTGGCCGGCCTTGGCGCCGGCGAAATCTTCCTAAACTCGATCGACCGGGACGGCACCGCGACCGGCTATGACGTGGCGCTCATCAAGCAGGTCGCGTCGGCGGTCAAGATCCCGGTGATTGCCTGCGGGGGCGTCGGCAGCTATGCCGATTTTGCGCCGGGCGTGCTCGAAGGCGGCGCGTCCGCCGTCGCCGCCGCGAACATTTTCCATTTCTTCGAGATCAGCTATCCGCTGGCCAAGAAGGCCTGCATCGATGCAGGCGTGCCGATGCGCAGCGTGCGCCTGGGCACGCAATGGCAGCGCCGCGAGCCCGTCTACGATATCGAGGCCGAGGACAAGCGTCTGAGCGAGCGCCTTCGGCAGGCCAAGGAGCATGATTATCCCGCCGCGCGCCCGGAAGCGGCGGCACGGCGCCGGCCGATACGCTGGTGCTCGCGCTGCGTCTACCCGTCGATTGGTGCGGCACCCATGGAATTCGACGAGCACGGCGTCTGCATGGGCTGTCGCATGTCGCAGATGAAGAAGAGCATCCCGCCGCAGGAATGGGACAAGCGGCGGCAGGCGCTGGTCGAGATCCTGGAAAAGAACCGCAGCAAGGATGGCAGCCGCCACGATTGCGTGATCGCCGTGAGCGGCGGCAAGGATTCGTACTTCCAGACGCATGTCATCAAGAACCTGCTCGGGTTCAATCCGCTGCTCGTCACCTATGACGGTAACAATTGGACCCAGACCGGCTGGCGCAACATGCTGCGCATGTCGGAAGTGTTCGGCGTCGACCACATCATCGTCCGCCCGTCGGTGCAGGTGCTGAAGAAATTGAACCGGCTGGCCTTCAAGGCCATGGGTGACATGAACTGGCATGCCCATGTGGGCATCAATACGGCGCCCGTGCGCGTCGCGGCCCAGCACAAGATCCCGCTCGTCATCTGGGGCGAGCATGGCTACATGGATCTGTCCGGCCAGTTCTCGATGAACGATTTTCCGGAAATGTCGTACCGCCAGCGTCTCGAGCATTTCGGTCGCGGCTATGAATGGAATTATTTCGTCGGTCGCGAGGATCTCACCGTCAGCGACATGATCACCTACCAGTATCCGAGCGACGAGGATCTTTACGACCTCAACCTGCGCGGCATCTACATCGGCAACTATATCTATTGGGAAGCCAACGATCACACTCAGTTGGTCATCGATCGCTACGGTTTTGAAGTCAGCAATGTTCCCTTCGAGCGTACCTATCGGCGCATGTCGAATCTCGACGACATGCACGAGAACGGGGTTCACGACTATCTGAAGTGGATCAAGTTCGGCTACGGCCGCTGCACCGACCATGCCTGCAAGGACATCCGGTCCGGCCAGCTGCGCCGCGACCAGGCGATCGACCTCGTCAAGCGCCACGATCCGGTGAAGTCGAGCGACCTCAAGCGCTGGCTTGAATATGTCGGCATGACGGAGGCGGAATTCGACACGATCGCCGACACGTTCCGCGATCCGCGCGTCTGGCGGATGGAAGATGGGCGCTGGGCGAAAGAGGAAATCGCCTAGCCGGCGCTGCGTGCCTGCCGCTCGGCGGCGAGAACGTAGTGATCGACAAACCGCTCGACGGCGGCGGAACTGGTGCCCTCGACCGGATCGGCGATATGAAAATGGAAACGCGCCTTGCGCATTTCCTGCGTCCCCAGCGCTTCGAGCGCCCCTTGTTCGGCGCGCTTCAGGAGGTCGCTCATCTCGTCGGCTGAGCGCGGGAAATAGGCGACCGCCGCATCTTCCGGATTGGCATGGCTCATCAAGGCTTCGTCCGAAGTGCGGACGGAATCGGCCCAACAGGGCACGATCACCGGCACGTCGCACAGAAACCCTTCCAGCACGGCCATCGTGTTGAAGCCGATGACCGCTAGTGCTCGCGGGAAGGTTTCGTAGATCGGTTCTTCCCAGATCAGCTTGACCCGGTAATTGCTCACGTCGGGCAGGGATTCCGTCGCTACGTCGATATCCGACGGCTTCTTGACTTTGATGAGATACTCGACGTTGGGCGGAGCCTGCAGCGACATTTCGCAAAAGCGCTTGGCGACTTCGGCGAAATTCTGCGGCGCCAGGTAGAGCGGATGGGCATAGGAGAGGAGCACGATGTAGCGCCGCTCCGACTTCGGCGGAATGACGACATCGTGCCAGCGGTCATAGCGCGGCGCGCCAGTCAGCCAGATGCCATCCTCCGGAAATGCCTTGGTGGCTTCAAGCGTGATGCGCGTGCGATCGGAAAACACGGCGACACCCTTGCCGCCAAACTTGAAGCCCGCATCGGCCATGCGGCTCGTGACGTTGTTGTAGTCGAGCGAGGTGATGTAGTTCTCGCGGCAGAGGACAAGGAAGGGAATGCCGAGAGCCTGGCAGCCGAGCTTTATCGCATCGTCCTGCCAATAATCGGTGTTGCCGGCCATCACGGCGCTGATTGGATGCTTCTTCTGCGCTTCCTGCAGGAAGGTCATGCCAAAGCGCCGCAGCGGCTCTTTCAAGTGCCGGCAATGACCTTCGAGGTAGCCGGTGAAGTAGGTTTGGTTGCGGTCCTCCGGCGTCACCCAAGCTTCCTGGTATCGCTTCAGAGCCGCCGCGCGCGTCGTCACCCAATTGTAGGGCGTGCGGTCGCGCAACTCGTCGATATCCTTGCTGAACTGCGACCGGTCCAGGCATAGCACGGTGCGCTTGCCGGCCTGGTGCGAGGACCAGTCGATCGACTGTGCCAAGGAGCGGGCCTTGGCCTCGATCTGGCCGGTCAGGCTGTCCCAAGTCAGGCGCGCTTTGTATCTGTCTAAGATAGCCAAGGTAATCTGCTTAAGCTCGATGTGATCGTTCAATCGTCAAACTGGTGCCGTGCCACGGCACCGAGGCCACTACCCGTCCCTACAATTTCGGCCCAACAAGCCCAAGCAGTCGGATTTGATCGGCACAAAACGAATAAGGATTCTGTATGTCGTGTCAACCGGCGAAGAGGCGCAGCTTTCAACCAGGAGGGGAGGAGGGTGATCCCTGGCGAGATAGGAACATTGTCATAGGTCGATATCGCTTTCAATCGCTTTCCAATTGCCCCGCTTCGGGCCAAGGCTTTAGAAGAATGGCGCTACCCTGTTGAGCCAATCCTGCCGCGCCACACCGAGTAAGGTACATGTCAGAGCGCCCGAACCTGCCCCAGATATTGAAGCCGTATCTCCTCAATTGCATGGATGTCGGGGCACGAGGTGGCATGCAGCGGCATTGGCGCCCCTATGCCGATCTGATCGGCAACATCGATCTCTTCGAGCCGGATGAAAAGGCGTGCGAGCTACAGGCGCGGCGCGCGCCGGCACGTGAATCCTGGTTTCCGGTCGCCTTGGGCGGGCGCACCGGCACGGCACCGCTCTATGTGACGCAGAAACCGTCCGGCTCGTCGCTCTACGAACCCAACCATGAAATTCTGCAGCGTTTCGGCCCGACCAGCTATGGCGCGCTAGCCAAGGTGATCGACGTACCGCTGATGACGCTGTCCGATTTCATCGACAAGTACCAGCGTCCAGTGCCGGATCTCCTGAAGCTCGATGTTCAGGGAGCGGAGCTGGATATTCTGGGTCAGATGCGGCCCGAGCATTTGCGCCCCATCATCGCCGTGCAGGCGGAAGTCAGCTTCGTTTCGTTTTACAAGAAGCAGCCGCTCTTTGCGGATGTCGACGCCTTCATGCGGCAGCAGGGGTTCGTGCTGTTCGATCTTCTTCCCGTCCGCACATATCGGTTTGAAGGCGAAAACTCGCACGGAATATTGCGTCGACATCTCAACATCACGAAGAACCGTTCGGATATTTCCCGGCGCCTTATCGAAGGCGAGACGCTGTATCTGCGGGAGCCGGAAAGCGTGCTGGCCGGCAGCAACATCGAGATGGTGGCTAAGCTGTTCGTTATCCTGCTGCTATACCGCTTTCTTGATGAAGCCTTGTGGCTGGTCGAAGCGGCGAAGCGGACCGGCCTCTTCAACGCGGCACAGGCCGATGAGCTCATTGAACTGGTCAAGTCGGCGGCACCGCGACCGCATCTTCTCGACCGCGCAGATTGGCTGGGCAAGAAAGCGCGCCGCCTGGCCAAGAAGCTGGGCCTCCTGCGCCGCAAGGCGGATTACTGGCTCGACCGTTCCTGGGACTTCTGAGAGCCCGGCTTTCGCCGTCTCAATAACCCCAGAGGTGCTGCAGCGCCACGGCGCCGGCCGGATTGGTGGTGATGATCTCCGCGTTGAGATCGGCGTCGCCCGACTGCACCAGAAGCGTGCCGTTGCCGCTCGAACCCAGATGCTCGGCCAAACCCGGCATCAGCTCGTCGAACCAGAATTCACCCCAGGCGAAGGCCGGTATGTCGACGCGCTTCTGGATCCGTTCGCCCTGGTTGTTGATGACGATGAGATCGGTCCGGGCGGACTTGCGGTAGTTGAGGCGCCCTGAGGCGTTGATCAGCGCCACGCCCGTGCGCAGCTTCCGGTCGCAGCGCACGCGGCCGAAAAGGTTTGTGCGGCCGACCGTCGCCAGCTGGTCGGTCAGCCAATGCGGGAAGCCCGGCACCGGACCGCCGAGATTGCGCCAGCTCGACTGGAATTCGGTGACGTCCTGGTCGAGCGTCTTGCGGTCGCGGATCAGGAGGTTCGCCATCGGCTTGAACTTTTTGAACTGCAATCCGCCCCTTTGGAAGTCGAAGCTGACCAAAGCGAGTCGCGCCCGCCCAGACGACGGATTGTTCCAAAGGCGGAGCATGTCGTCGGTGAAGAGCGGGCCGGGGCGCTCCTTCTTGAAGCGGTGATGCCCCAGATGCGCGCCGCCCGCGTCGAAATAGTCGATGCGCAGATAGGGGAGGCGCGGGTTGGCGGTGTCGGATTCATAGCCGAATTCGAGCCGGCTGCCGGGCTGCGCGATGGGAACGGCGTGCGGTTCCAGGATGTAGCCGGCGGCCTCGAGGGCCGCGAACTTCGCGATATCTTCCGGTGTCGCGGCAAGACCCGGGCGGTCGAGGACGGGGCAGCTGGCATGGTGGTTGCCCGCGATGTTGCCGCTGTGGCCATTGCCGAGCACCTCGCCGCCTTCCAGCGCGAACCAGTTCGATCCGCCAAAGCCGCGGTAGCGCCAGCCGAAGACCTGATCCTCGCCGACATTGCCCCGCCGCACGGCGGATTGGTCGATGTAGCGGTCGGCGTGTCTGGGCGCCTTGGCGCTGGTGCTGCCGGCAATCGCCTCGACCTCGTCCGTCGGTGCCGCTTTGCGCTCGTAATTGGGAAGCGTCAGCACCATGGCGCCGTCACGCACCAGCCAAGCCGGTGCCCGGAACTCGACCTTATGATCGGGATCACGGTTGAATTCATGCGCGCTGTGGAGCGTGGTGAGCGAATCCTTCCAGAACACGTCGGCGCAAAGGCGCAGCCTGTAATGCCGATCACGCGTCAGCACCGGATGCTCGACGAAAGCGGCCAGGCTCACCGCATATTTCCGATCCTTGAAATGATCGCTCAAACGGATGACGTGCGACTGGTTGGGCTCGAGGATGCGGTAATAACGCTTCACTTCCGGGCCATGATAGATTTCGATGCGGAATTGCAGCGGGTCCTTGACGCCGAAGAATTCCAGGAAGTGGTTGTAGAGCAGCCCTTCAACCTCATCCGCCTCGGCCGGTGCGCTCAGCGTGCCGCCGCAATATTCGAATCCGTTGCCGATCCAGAAGACAGGCTTCGTCGCGTCAGCCGCCGCCATCAGGCGCAACGCCTGGCGATAGCGGCCGGTGAGTTCGCTGCCGGCGCAGATCACAGCATCGGCCGACGTCCAATCCTGGTCTTCGGCATGCTTGGCGCCGGCTTCGAGATCGGGTGCCGCGAGGCTGATCCAGTTGAGCGCCATTCCGGGAAGCTCGGTCTTGGCACTGGCAAGGGCCGCCGCATCGCCATGGATGAAGACATGCTTGGCGCCGAGTTCCTGGAGCCGCGCCCGGACCGTCGCCCAGTTGCTGGAAAGACGCGTTCCCTGGCCATCCTTGATGCCGCCCGGGGCGGTCTTGGCCGAATTCTGCTTCTTCGCAGGCTTGAGGATATTATCGAGGAAACCGAGCATGTTGGCCCTGGCGCATATGGTTGGAATCTGTGCTGAATAGTAGTGGAGGTCGGCTGGCAATGCTAGCGGGGCCGCGGGCTGGGAAACGCCACCGATTGTCGCAGAACGACCTTGACGACGGGGGGCCTCTTAAGGCTTTTCGGTGGCGGTCTTCACGCCAAACCAGGGTCGCCCGCACCATGTCTCAACCCACCGCCACTCATCCTGACCGCACCCATGCCGACCGCGTACCCTTGGGCCGCTCCGGGCTCATGGTTTCGCGCCTCTGTTTCGGCGGCAACGTCTTCGGCTGGACGATTGACGAGGCGATGTCGCACCGGCTGCTCGACGGCTTCGTCGATGCGGGTTTCAATTTCATCGACACGGCCGACGTCTATTCGAAATGGCACGAGGGCAACAAGGGCGGCGAGTCGGAAGCGATCATCGGCAGCTGGCTGAAGGCCCGCGGCAACCGCGAAAAGGTCATCGTCGCCACCAAGGTCGGCTCCGACATGGGCGGCGGGGAGAAGGGACTTTCCAAGGCCTACATTCTGCGCGCCGTCGACCGCTCCCTCAAGCGACTCAACACCGATTACATCGATCTCTATCAGTCGCATTGGGACGACCTCACCGTTCCGGTCGAGGAGGCGCTGTCGGCCTATGCCGATCTCATCAAGGCGGGCAAGGTGCGCGCCGTGGGTGCGTCGAACTTCTCGCCCGAGCGTCTCAACGCAGCGCTTCTCGCACACAAGCGCGACGGGCTGCCGCGTTATGAGAGCCTGCAGCCCGAATACAATCTGTGTGAGCGCGCCGGATTCGAGGCGGAGCTTGCCGGCATTTGTGCCGCCAACGGAATCGGCGTCATCACCTATTTCTCCCTGGCTGGCGGTTTCCTCACCGGCAAGTACCGCTCGCAGGTGGATCTCTCAAAGAGTGCGCGCGGCAGCGATGTCGAGAAGTACCTTGATGCGCGCGGGCAGCGGATCCTCGCCGCCCTCGATGAAGTTGCGGCGCAGTACCAGGCGACGCCAGCCCGCGTCGCCATCGCTTGGCTCATCGCCCAGCCTGTTGTGACCGCCCCCATTGCGAGCGCCACATCGCTTGCACAACTTGCGGAACTGGTGGCCGCCGCGGCGCTGCGCCTCGACGCCGCCGCCGTGGCACGCCTCAACGCAGCTAGCGCGCCCTGACCGGCCCCGAGAGCCCTGACCGGCCAGCGCCGATCGGGAGCCGGCGCAATTGTTGCGTTGACCGGAACTGGCATTGCCAACATTCTAGAGAGAGTTGGGGTTGGGAGCCTTGATGGCGGATTGGCGTAGTACCTGTCACGCGGATGTGTTGGCGATGCTCGAATACTGGCAGCTGAAATGCGCCGGTCGCAAAATGCCGTCCCGCGCCGATATCGATCCCGGCGACCTCCGCCGCTTTCTTCCGCACATCACCCTTGTCGACGTGGTGCCGGACGAGCGGCGTTTCGTCTACCGGCTGGTCGGCACAAGCGAGGTGGATCTGCGTGGCTACGATCCGACTGGCCGAGCGGTGGGCGATGCCTTCTTTGCCAGTTCGGCAGATGCGGCATTGCTCAATTACGAGACCGCCAGAGAAACGCGCGCGCCGCATTACGTCGCCGACCCCTATCAGGTCGTTGAGCGCTATATCGGTACGGAAGACCTCTTCCTGCCGCTTTCCAGTGATGGTGAGAACGTCAACATGATCCTGGTCTTTTCGATCGCGCGGGACGTCTTCGGTCAGGCTGATCAAATGGGGACCGCTTTATCATGAGCGAGGCGGATCAGAACGCGGCCGACCTGCCGGCATGGGTGAAGATCAGCCATCCGGATATCCAGGAGGTGCTCGCCTATTGGATGGAGAAGCGGGGCGGCAGGCCGATGCCGTCGCGGGATGACATCGATCCCTTGGAGCTGCGCCGCTATCTCCCCTATATCACGCTGGTCGATGTGGTCGGGGATGCGCGCCGTTTCGTCTATCGCCTGGTCGGCACGATGGAAGTGGAACTGCGTGGCCGCGATCCGACAGGCGCCTCGGTCGTCGAGGCCTATTTCGGCCGCTCGGTCGATGACGTGCTGCGGAAATATGAAACCGTTTGCCTCAGTCGGGCGCCGTTCTACGAAATCGACGATTTCCAGGTGGTCGATCGCTATGTGAACGAGGAAAACCTGTTCCTGCCGCTCTCGGACGATGGCGCGGAGGTCAACAAGATCCTGGTTTTCTCGATCAACCGCGACCTCTACGCCCCGGGCAGCTAGGCGGCGCCTCCACGGCCCGGCGCTTCCTAACCTGAAAAACGTGCCAGCTGGTCGGCCAGCAGATTGAACTCGGTGGCCCTTGGTGTCGTCGGCCGCCAGACCAAAGCCAACTCGCGCGCGGGGGCATCGGCCGACAGCGGCTTGGCAACCAGCCCCGTCCCGCCCAGAAGGCCAGCATCGACCGCCATCTTCGGCAGCAGGGTGACACCCAGCCGGTTCGCCACCATTTGCACCAGGGTGGGCAGGCTCGTCGCGCGGAAATCGTCGCGGTGACGGCTGGGCTCCAGCCTGCAGGCAGCGAGCGCATGCTCGCGCAGGCAATGCCCTTCGTCGAGCAGCAGCAGCCTGTCTTCCGGGATATCGTCGAGCAACAGCGTCCCGCCCTTGATCGCCGGATCGTCGGCGCGGGCGGCGAGCAGGAAGGGATCATGTCCCAGCGGCCGCACCGTCAGCTCGTCTGTCTGGAAGGGCAGGGCGATAAGCGCCACATCGATATCGCCGTCGCCGAGCGCTTCGAGGAGGCGGGCCGTCATGTCCTCGCGCAGATAGAGCTTGAGGTTGGGATAGGTTTGCCGGAGCGGCGGCAGGACGCGCGGCAGCAGATAGGGCCCGATCGTCGGAATGACGCCGAGGCGCAGCGTGCCGGTCAGCGGATCCTTCGAGGCGTGGGCGAGGTCGGCGATATCCTCGGCCCCTTGCAACACGGTGCGCGCGCGGGCGACGATCGCCTCGCCCAAAGGGGTCAGCATGACGCGCCGCTTTGAGCGCTCGACCAGCTTCACGTCGAGCAGGTTCTCAAGTTCCTGGAGCCCGGCGGAAAGGGTCGATTGCGTCGCGAAACAGGCCTCCGCCGCCCGGCCGAAATGCTTGTGCTCGGCGATGGCAACGAGGTAGCGCAGCTGGCGCAAGGTCGGGAGCGGTCGCATTGATCGATCCTGTCGATTATTCTCAGCAGAATAACAGGCCGGATCGATCAGGCAAGAAGGCTATTCCTCTTTCACCGATCCGCCGCGGGCGGTCGACCAGCCTTCCGGATCGTCGAGGAAGGCGCGGATCTTGG
>CAZUAL010000123.1:0-10767 GCA_964618305.1 uncultured Dongia sp.
GTTGAAGACACTGATCTTGATCTCGCTGAGACGGCTGTCGATCTCGGCCGAACGCGTGCTGGGCGCGACATTCACGGCTCCAGCGCCGGCCGCCGCTGTCACGGCAGGAACCTGCGCCGGCTTCTCAGCGACATCCGTGCGCTGAACAGCTTTCTCTGTTGAAGCCCCTATAGGCGTACTGCGCTTGCCGAACATGCCAGATTCCCGGCTCGAAAATTCACATCATACCGAGTGGCGGCTACTTGACCTTCGCCGGCCGCTTGAGCCAACCGAGCAGCTTCGGCGCCTGTTTCGCACCCGCAGTAGCGCCCTTCCGTCCACCCAGAATCTGGGCAAACTGGCGCAGTTGCTCGTTGAGTTTGTGGGCTTTCGCCCCCTCACCCACCATCTGACCGTTATTGGCCAATTGCGCGAACAAGGTCGGGTCGAAGCCGATGCTGAAACTTGTCGGTACGCCCAGCGTATCCTGGAAGTCCTTCGCCGACAATTGGTTCCGCTTGGCTATATCCGACTTGTTGAGGACAAAACGATTGGGAGCGCCACCGCGGCGCGATTTCAGCCAATCGAAGAGCAGCTTGGCGTCCCGCAGGTTAGCAAGGTCGGGATTGCCGACGACGACAACCTCATCGCTCTGCAACAAAACATTGCTCGCCCACGCACTCCACTGCCGGGGCAGATCGATCACGACAAACTGTGCCATCGACCGGCAAATATCGATCAGCCGATCAACCGCTTCGACTGATGGCTCCGTCGTTTCCTTGAGCGAGCCTGTCGTCGACAGCACTGAAAAATGTGGCCCATGCTCGGTCATGAAGCGCTCGACCAGAACGGGATCGATGCGCTCAGCTTCTGCAAGCGCTTCTATGAGAGGCTGCCTCGGGTCGAGATTGAGGCCAAGAGCCATCGTGCCGAAATGAAAATCGAGATCGATACCGATGACGTCTTCGCCGCTGATGTCGGCTAAGGTCCAAGCAAGGTTAGCGGCGATTGTTGAGCTGCCGA
The DNA here is from genome assembly GCA_964618305.1 of uncultured Dongia sp. Taxonomy (GTDB): domain Bacteria; phylum Pseudomonadota; class Alphaproteobacteria; order Dongiales; family Dongiaceae; genus Dongia. Next base: position 1,003 of record CAZUAL010000123.1, read on the forward strand.
CGCCGCCGCGACTGCCGACAAAGGAGATGACGCGCCCTTTCGGCGCCGCACTCGCATCCTTCACGCAGCTGGTGATGGCGGCAGCTATATCGGCTGTCGTTACCGGGCCGACAAGATATTCGCTGACACCCTGGTTGATCAGGCGGCGATAGGCTTGAACATCGTTCACAGTGCCGATAACGATTACCTTGCGACCTGGCTCGACCACTTCGGCAAGTGACTCCAAGCCCCGATTGATGTCTTCCGACGTACCGTTTTCTTCGACAATGATGAATTGCGGACTGGGGTTGTCGACATAGTGCTTGGCGGCTCGCGGCATACCGCCGAAATGCATGGCCAGTTTCGCCTTGGAAAACTCGCGCTCCGAGGTGAGCGCGGCGAGAGCGGCCTCCGTCTCTTTCGTCTGCGGGAACGCTTCTATGCTGAAGCGATAAATCACTTAGAGGCCTCCAGTCGTGGTCATGGGCGCGATAGCCGGGGATTCCGACGAGCCGCCGATCTTGCCACCGATGATATACTTGCCGATGACATTGTCGGCGCGTCCGGCCAACCTACCGCTGGGCTGCGCTGCGTCCACAAGATCACGCGGATTAACGACCATCGCTGCGATATTGCGCTGTGTCGCACAGCCAAAATTGTAGGCGTTCTCGTTAAGCGGCGTGAATTCGACCCGGTCTTTCCAGGTACCGCACTCATCCGCCAGCGCCACATAGATCGGGAACTGCATGATGGCACGGCCGTGCTTCGCCGCTTCGGCATCGGTGGCATAGGTCAGTTGAATGGCTTCGGCAGGCACGCCGCGCGACGTCAGTGATTGCAGCACATCGTTGGCAAACGACTGTGCCAACGGGTCCGTGGCGCTCGCCGCACCAACCGAGACACTGATGCCACCCGCTGCTTTGTTGCCGAAATCCCGCGCAAACTCATCGACTTCCGGCAGATTGGCGACATTGAGGCGACCGCCAGGGGTCGGTTCCAATATCAGAAGCGCCATACGCGTCTCGACCTTGATCGGATGCTGCAGATTGTAGTCGTAGTCCGACATGTTCGCTTCGCAGCCGGAAAGACCGGCTGCCAGGAAAGCGCAGCAAATGGCGGATTTGAGATGCCGGTTCATGACGCACCCCCCTCTATCGGATGATATAGCCAATCGGACCTTGCAGCTGCGGCACCTGACCTTTGGCCGCGCCCTGTCGATTGGTATAGATGTTCTGGAGACGACCGAGCAGGTAAAGGTCAAGATCGCTCGCCGGTGCGAAGCCGTCAGTCGGCAGCGATAGCACGTTCGGGTCTGTCGGCTGCACGATAAAGGCACGCGCGACGATGACCAGCTCCGTTTCCTGCTGCTGGAACGATGTAGACCTGAAGAGCGTACCAAGGATCGGGATGTTCATCAGCCCGGGAACGCCACGCAATGCGTCCGTAATTTCGTTGTTCAGCAGGCCCGCCATCATGATGCTGCCGCCGCTCGGCAATTCGACGGTCGAATTCGCCCGCCGGACGATAAAGCTCGGCAGGACGATGTCGCCGATTGAAACGGTCTCGGTGAAATTGGCGGCGCTGACCTCTGTCGCAATCTTCAAGCTAATACGCCCCCGGTCCAACACAACGGGCAGGAACGTGAGCGATACACCGAAAGGCTTGTAGGTCACCGTCACGACGCCGGCATCTGTCGCCGTCGGAATCGGCACTTCGCCGCCCGCCAGCATCGTCGCATACTCGCCCGACACCGCCACCAGGTTTGGCTCGGCGAGATTGTGGGCCAGACCGTGCTGCTCGAGAATGCGCACGGCTGAGTCGATTGCGCCCGGACCATCGATGAAGAGCGCGCCGGCCGGCGTTCCTGTAATGGCGCTGCCGGTGGCAAGATCCGTAAAGATGCCGCCGGGAATGGCAGCGGATGCGCCGCCAGTGACACCGGTAATGACCAAGTCGCCGATAGTGGTCGGGCTGATCAGGTTCTCAAGCCCCAATTCTTTCAGGGCTGACTTTTGCACTTCCGCAACCGAGACCTTGATCAGGACCTGCTGCTCCGCACCGAGCCGCATCATGTTGATGACCTGCGGATCCGTTGCCACGAAGCGGCGGGCAATGTTGAAAGCCTGGCGCGAATTGAGATCCGAACTCACCATACCGTTGAGAACTAGTGAGTCGCCGGCGCCTTCCACGGTGATGCGCTCGTTCGGCAAAGCGGCACGGATGGCAGCCTCAGCGGCCTTCGCGTCCGGATGCACCGATATCTGGAACGTATCGATCATCTTGCCGCCCGCATCGAGCAGGAACAGATTGGTCGAGCCTACATTCTTGCCGGCGATAAACAGTTTTGTCGGATTGCGGATGATCACATCCGCAATGTCTGGATTGCCGAGGATGATGTCGCGTACCGGCTGACCAACATTCATCTCAAGCGTATTGTTGACCGAAAGTTCGATGCGCTTGTCGACCGGCATCGTTCCAAGAGCCTGATCCGCAGGTATGGCCGGCGCGCTCTGCGCAAGGGCCCCACCCGAAGCACCGGCCTCGACAAGGAGAAACATCCCCACCGCTGCGAGAAATGAACTCGCGACCTTGGACCGTAACGAACATCCCTGTTTCATTTTCGCCCGATCTTCGCGCCAGATCATTACTGGCCCAAACTTTCCACTGTTACGGCACCGCCGCGGTTGATCCTGATTGTTTGCGCCATCGATTTGCTTGATGCCACCGGCTCATCCTCCGCCGCCGGCATCTGGAACAATTCGTTGTCCAGGCCACCACGCATCAGATCATCCAGAACCTTGCTCGTCGCCCGGTCGGTTACGAAGAGAGGCGCCTTCGCGTCGGCTGCGGCCGCCTCGTCATTGCGCGCCCAGCTGCGCAACGCGAGCACCAACTGGCCCAGCTGCGTCGCAACCAGAATCTTCTGAGCCTGCTCGGACGTCACTTCCAGTGTCACAGTCTGCGCATTCATTCCCGGGCCGCTGCCTTCCGGGCGCGCCAAGCTTTGATTGACTGCGATGACTTTGACGTCGCGCATGATGGCTTCAACCGCAACCCGGCTCAACAGGTCCCGGCCAACGTCTTCTGGCACTTGCGCCAGCTCGCGCACGTTGCTGATCATAAAAATATCGACATGATCATTCGGCAGAATGAGCCCAGCAGCACCTGAACGCGCCGACACGTCGATGGTGACGGTGCGCATGCCAGGAGCCAGAACGGCGGAGGTGACACCAGCATCGCCGCGCTTGATGATCGCGGACGGCGTCATCGGTTCGCCCGCCATGATCGAGCGACGGGCCATCGTATCCCGGAAGCCAGCAAGCGGATCCTCGCCGGCTGCACTCTTCAGCACGTAGCGAGGATCGATCGCACCTTTCGGCCATTTCTCCCAGCGGAAATCCGTCTCGACCAACACCTCACCAGGCGACATGTCGCGCGCGGCCACAAGCACTTCCTCAATGCCAGCTACGACGGCTTCCTGGGTAACCTGAACGGTCTGCTGTTGCTGCTGCTGGACGGAGGCCAAAAAGCGGGTAGCCAGGAATGCCGTCAGAACGGCCGCTCCCAGGGCAACCACAATCAAAACAATAACAATTGGCCGCATCAGGCCCCTCTCTCCCAGCCCGCACGACGTCGCGAAGCCAGAACGAACCATGGGCGCGATTAATTTCGCCCCACATGTTCCCCGTAAATCATTATTACCAATTTTTGGTTAAGAAGCCAGTCATTTTGGCCCAAATCGGCAGAGCGTCCAAACCGATTCAGGGCACTGAGTCAAAATGTTGGCGGCTTTTTTGAAGAATTAACAGGAAGTCTTACTGTGGGATGTGCGAGATCGGGAAGATTTGGTTAACGGCGCCTCAGGATGCCTGCAGCGCCATCAACTGCTGGGCGAGATGACCGCGACGGAACCAAAAGTCGAGTCCCGCCAAGGCGATAGCGATCCCGTAAGGCAGATGCCTCTTGCCGTCTTGCATCCCGTAGCTGGGCCATATCCGGCCGACGACCAGGACTGCCAGGCCCAAAATGCCGCCGAATATAGTCGTCAACATCAGAAAGCGCATGAGGTCCACTCCGAACCCGACCCAGAGGGCGATCGCCGCCAGCCATTTGGCGTCGCCACCACCCAGGACCTTCCAGCGGAAGGCCAGGATGCCAATCAGCAGCATCAGGCCAGCGGCCAGCACGTGGAGGGTAGCGGTTGGCCAAAGCGGGAACGACAGAATGACCCATGGGACCCCAACCAGGGCTGTTGCCAGGGTCAGCCAGTTCGGCAACTTGAATTGAACGAGATCCGAGATGGCTCCCGCCATCAGGAGCCCCAGCAGCATCACTTCGCAGGTAGCGGAAACGAGGTCGATCTGAGGGGTCATGTGGATGCCGGATTTGGCTGGGAGTATGGAGCGGAACCCCTCTCCAATAACAAGAAACGCGCCGGCTTCATACAAGCCGGCGCGTCTCAATTACGCGAAATCAGGCTCAGAAATTAGTTCGAGCTGCAGGAGTTCGCGGTGTTCGCCTGGGTGGCAGCTTCATTCATCTTCGTGCCGATCACCATGAACATCTTGTTCAGGCCGTTACCGGCAAGCTGCGCGCCGACGAAAATCGCCAGGGCGACGAACGCGGCAATCAGACCATATTCAATGGCCGTCGCGCCGGATTCCGACTTAAGGAGCTTCGCCAACTTGATCATGATACATCTCCAACTTTTCGAGTACGTTGCAACCTAAAGCGCCACTTTGTGGTCGCGATAAGAATTCTTTTTGGTGACTCACGATTGTTTCTGGATGCGCGAGCACTGGTAAACATCTTCCGTCGCGACTCGCCGCTTCGCAAGGCATTCTATGACCATGCAACCACAAAATGGTGTGCAGTTCGGACTAGTTTGCTGAGATTTTGTGCCACTTGGCCTGAGCGCGATCAGCAGGCAATACTTTGTTAAGGATTAACGGGCGGAATTCCGTCACGCGGTAAGAACTCCTGGCTGGCACTCCAACAAGGACAGAATGAAGAACAGTTTCAGCGGCTGGCGTTCCACCGCCGACTTGATCGCGCTGCTTGCGGCAACGATCGGTCTTCACATCGCATTCGCCCTTCAAACAGGCGCTATCGCCAGCAACAGCCTTATCGATACTGATGGCTTCATGCGCCTGCTGCGGATCGAGGAGCTCTGGCAAACTGGCGACTGGTACAACACTTATACTTCAAGCCTCGGCGCACCCGGAAAGCTTTCGCTGCATTGGACGCGGCCGCTCGACATCCTCATTCTCCTGCCGGCAATTCTGCTACATGCCTTGGGTTTGGCAATGGACCGCGCGATCTATTGGTCCGGCGTCGCCATTTCGCCCATCCTCCATTTCCTCGCTGCTGTCTCCGCGGCACGGACGGCCCGCCTGCTTTGGCCGCAGCACGGCGCCTGGCGCATCGCCGCCTTGATGGTGCTGCTCAACGGCTCGGCCATGACTTATTGCATGCCGGCAAGGCCCGATCATCACAGCCTGGGCTTGTTGCTGACCGCCCTCTCGCTGGGACTGGCTGTTCGGGCGACGATGAATGCAAGAGATTCAAAGAGCGCGCTCAAGGCCGGCGCCTGGAGCGGCGTCGGTGTCTGGGTCAGCCCGGAAGCACTTGTGGCCATTGCACCGGTCTTGATCGCCTTTGGCCTTCTCTGGGTCATTCAACGTGACGCCGCGCAATGGGCAGCACAGGCCAGGCGCTATTGCATTGGCATGGCCATCGTCATTCTTTTCGCGATCACATTGGAGCAGCCGCCAGCGCGCTGGTTCCATGCCGAGTATGACAAGGTCTCCATTCTGTACCTCGCACTGGCGGTGGCGGCGGCAATCGACTTCTGGCTCGCGGAAAAGATGCCCTGGGGTGCCATCGGCAGACTTCTGGCCGGTGGCGGCGTCGCTGTTCTGTCGGCCGGCATTCTGGCTCTTCTCTTTCCTGGCTTTTATCTCGGCCCGCTCGGCAACATCTCGACCAGCGAGGCCAAGGTCTTCCTCAACGACATCCGGGAAATGTCGCCGATCTGGCCGGTCAACCACGTTACGACCGACCAGTTCGCTGGGATGATCGGCAATTCACTCGCGGCTTTGCCCGTCATTCCCTATTGCCTGCGCCGCTGGCGCGGCAGCCCGCTGTGGCCGACCGGCTTGATGCTCGCCGTTTCTTTCGCCGTCACGCTGGTGGCCGGATTGCAGCACCAGCGCATCGCCCTCTTTCTCTGTCCCGTCGGCGCGGTGCTCGGCAGTGGCCTCCTTGCGATCCTGTGCGACCTGGCCAAGAACCGCATGCGCGTCACACAATTGATCGCCCGCTGGGGCGGCGCTTTCATCGTCGCGTTCGGGATTGAGATCTGGCCGCTTATTTCCGGCGGCGACACGACGGCATCGGCATCGAACGCCGCTTGCAATCCGGTGCCCGTCGGCGAATGGCTCAACGCCGCGCATCCCGGCATCGATGCCATGCCGCCCCGCGGCTCGGAGCGGACCACGCCGATCATTATGACCGAGTCCATCAACTACCCGCCGGAGCTGGCCTATCGCACCGGCTACCGCTTTGTGGGTGGACCCTATCATCGCGGCATGACGGACGTTGAGGACATGTATGAGGTCGCCATCGCCACGGATGATGCGGCCGTGCGCGGCGTGCTGACCAAGCGGCATGTCAGCTACTACCTGATGTGCATCATCGAGGTGCCGAAGCCAATCGGTCAATCGCCCGCCAATTCGCTCTACCATCGCCTGCTGCGGGGTGAGGTGCCCGGATGGCTGACGCCCGTGCCCATGTCCGACGATGCCAGCCGCGAATTTCGCCTCTTTGCCGTGAACCCTTGATCAGGACGGGCATGATCCGGGCGGGTAGTTTGCTCTAGGAATGATCAGCCGTAACAGGTATCTAGATTCCACTCGCACAGTTTCAATCGCACCGGTGGCGGAATGTCGGAAAACGATAAAGAGATGCCGCGCGACAAGGCTTTGATCCTGGTGGTCGACGATTCACCGACGAACCTTGCCATCATGAACGTGGTTCTGCGTGAAACCTATCAGGTGATCACGGCCAACAACGGCCCGGATGCGCTTTCCCTGGCAACTGCCGAGGACCCCGACCTCATCATCCTCGACATCATGATGCCGGGAATGGACGGATATGAGATCTGCGATCGACTGAAGTCGAATCCCTATACGCGCGACATTCCGGTCATGTTCGTCACGGCCATCGACCAGGAGCGGCAGGAAGCGAAGGGCCTGGCGCTCGGCGCCGTCGATTACATCGCCAAGCCGGTCAGCCCGCCCATCGTGTTGGCACGCGTGCGCAGCCAGCTGGAATTGAAGCGCCAGCGCGACTTTCTGCGCCGCCTCTCGGCCGTCGACGGCCTCACCGGGATCGCCAACCGTCGCGCGTTCGAGGAGAATTTCGATCGCGAGTGGCGCCGCGCGATGCGCCTGAAGACCAGAACGGCGATCTTTCTGACCGACATCGATCATTTCAAGACCTACAACGATGTCTATGGCCATCTGGCCGGTGACGATTGCCTGCGCATTCTGGCTCAGGCGATGGGCAAGGCGCTGCTCCGCCCCGGTGACCTGATCGCCCGCTATAGCGGCGAGGAGTTCGTCGGCCTGCTCCCCGATACGGATGCCACAGGCGCCGCAATCGTCTGCGAGCGCTTGATCAACGCGGCGCGGGCTCTCTCGCTCCCGCATGCGCATTCGGATACGGCGCAGATCGTCACCGTTTCCATCGGCTGCGCGGTTTGCCAGCCAAGCCCTGAACTCGATCGCGCCAGCCTTTTCAAGCTCGCTGGCGATGCACTCTACGCCGCCAAGAAAGGCGGTCGCAATCAGATGCGCGTCTTCGAGATGCCGGGCGCGGCCGGCGCCAACTAGCGCGCAGCCATTGCCGTGGGCCACACCAGAGCCGGGATCGGCGGGTTGCTCGCCAGCCAGTCCCTGACCAGTTCCGCCTCGGGTGCCAGCAGCACGCCGTGCGGCCAGACGATATGGAAGGCGAGACCCGTAACCCAGGGCGCTTCGATCGGATGTACTAGTAGCCCCCGCGCTACCAGGTGATCCGTCTGGTGCCGCCAGCCCAAGGCAATCCCCTGTCCTTCCAAAGCGGCACCGACGACGAGCGCATAATCGTTGAGATGAAGGCCCGATTTGTCCGGCTCCGCTGATACGCCCATGGCGCGGAAGTAATCGGACCAGGTCGGGCGCGGACGGAACGGCTCATCGAGATGAATGAGGCGCTGGCGCACCAGATCCTGGACCGACTTTATGCTGCCGGCGCGCTCGAGATAGGACGGGCTGCAGATCGGGATGATCGCCTCATCGACCATCTTGACCGCGTCATACCCCAGATAGCGCCCGTCGCCGCGGCGGATCGCAAGCGACACGCCCTCCGCCCCCAGGTCGATATCCTTGTCGGTCGTTTGCAGGCGCAGATCGATGCCCGGATTGTCCTGCCGGAAGAGTGCGAGGCGCGGCAGCATCCACCAGGAGGCAAAGGCGGTCGAGCAGGAAAGGGTCACATGGGTCGCCCCCTGGCTGCGCCTCAGGTTCTCGGTGGAACGGCGGATATGCTCGAGAGCCAGCGTGACGTCTTGGTGGTAGCGCCGCCCGTCCTCGGTCAGGCGCACCCGCTGGTGCTCCCGGCGGAAGAGGTCGACGCCGAGCGCGGCCTCCAACTGCTTGATTCCATAGCTGACCGCCGCCTGAGTCATATGCAGTTCCTCGGCCGCCCGCGTGAAGCTGGCAAGCCGCCCCGCCGCCTCGAAGATCACGAGCGCGTTCAGTGGGGGTAGTTGAGTTCGCAGCAACTTCATAAGGTCGTTTTATCAACTTTGTTATTTTTTTCCAGGATTACATTGGGCATGCACCAGCTAGCATAATCGCCGAGCCATCATCCGACCGAGCAAGGCGACCCACATGAGCGAGCCAGCCGCCACCCCGTCATCGGGGCGTCAGCGCAACCGTACCCGCAACCGCCCGAATGTGGCCGCGCCGACCTTCCTGCGCCGCCAGATTCCGCCCTACGCCTTCCTGCAGCCGGATGGGCTTGACCGCCTGCACGCTCAGGCGGAGCAGATCCTGGCCGAGATCGGCGTCGAGTTCCGCGGCGATGACGCGGCGCTCGACCTCTGGCGGAAGGCCGGCGCAAAGGTCGATGGCGTGCGCGTGCGCTTCGAGCCCGGCATGGTCACCGAGATCATCCGCAAGACCACGCCGCGCACCTTCATGCAGCATGGCCGGGACGGGCAGCATTCGGTCGAGATCGGTGGCGATGCCATCGTCTTCTCGCCCGCCTACGGATCGCCCTTCGTCTACGACCGCGAGAAGGGCCGACGCTATGGCTCGCTCGAAGACTTCAAGAATTTCGTCAAGATGGCGTGGATGTCGCCCTGGCTGCACCATTCCGGCGGCACGGTGTGCGAGCCGGTCGATGTGCCGGTCAACAAGCGCCATCTCGACATGGTCTATGCCCATATCAAACACTCGGCCAAGCCCTTCATGGGCTCGGTGACGGCACCGGAGCGTGCAGAGGATTCGATCGAGATGTGCCGCATCGTCTTCGGCGCGGATTTCGTTGACAAGAATTGCGTCATCCTCGGCAACATCAACACCAACTCGCCGCTCATCTTTGACGGCGTCATGTCGCAGGCGCTGCGGACCTATGCGCGCGCCAATCAGGCGGCGGTCGTAGTGCCCTTCATCCTCGGCGGCGCCATGGGCCCGGTGACGACGGCCGGCGCCATCGCCCAGGCCCATGCCGAAGCCC
>CAZUAL010000124.1:0-10705 GCA_964618305.1 uncultured Dongia sp.
GGGCAAGGCCAATCCGCTCGCTTGCCTGCTCTCGCTTTCCATGATGCTGCGCTATTCCTTCGACCAGGGGGCCGATGCCGACCTCCTCGACAAGGCGGCGAGCAATGTCGTCGCCAAGGGCTTCCGCACCGGCGACATCATGGCGCCGGGCTGCACCTTGGTCGGCACCAAGCAGATGGGCGACGAGATCCTTAAGGAGCTCGACCGCCTCGCGGCCTGACCGCCAGTCAATCTTGGCAGCAAGCTTTCAAAACGAACGCCGGCACCCGTTGGGGCCGGCGTTTCCGTTTGGGGCATATTCAGGGGGCGCATAGCCGGTTCCCGCAAGAAGGGGCCGATTGCGCTTGCCACGGCGCCGCGCGCCGCGCCATCATCCCACCCGCAACATCAGGACCTTGATCTGTCTGTCCGGCAATCGCCGCAATCGAGCTTAAGCAATTGATTTCGATCAAGCTCAACCTGCCGCAGCGCCGCCAGACTGGCCGGGACCCTCAATCAGTGATCCGGAGTTCTCGACATGGCTATTCGACATATCCTCGTGCCGCTGTTCGGCTATGACGGCGACCGCACCTCGCTCGATGCGGCGCTCTCCGTCGCCAAGCGCCATGGCGCGCATATCGCCGCCCTTCATGTCGAAACCGATCCCTTGGAGCAGACGCCGCTGATGGTCGATGTCGGCGTCGCCATCACGGAACTGGTGGAAGCGGCCGAGCGCCACGCCAAGCAGCGGGCGCAAAGTGCGGCCAAGACTTTCGCCGACTGGCAGAAGGCGACCGGCACCAAGATCGATGAAGCGCCGAGCGTCCATCTCGCCGTCAGCGCCGCCTTCCAGAACATCAAGGGGAACGAGGAAGATCTGATCAGCCGCTTCGGCCGGCTGACCGACTTCGTCGTGCTCGCCCGCCCGAAGAAGAACGAGGCCGCCGATCTCATCGCCGTGCGTATCGAGGACGTGCTGTTCGGTGCCGGCCGCCCGGTGCTGCTGGTGCCCAACGGCTATGCGGCCGATGCGCTCGCCAATCTCGAGAACGGCCCGGCTCTCATCGCCTGGAACGGCAGCATCGAAGCGACGCGCGCCGTCACCGCCGGCCTCGACCTCATCAAGGCGATGGGCAAGGTCCGCGTCGTCTCGGTCAAGGAAGGCAAGCGCGACATGCATCCCGCCGCCGACCTCACGCACTTCCTTGCCTGGCACGGTGTTTCGGCAAGTGTCGGCGAAGCCCCGGCCGAGGCCAGCAAGGCGACGGCCGAGCATTTCCTGTCCGCCGCGCGCGAGGCGAAAGCGACACTCATCGTCATGGGCGCCTACAGCCACGGCCGCCTGCGCCAGCTGGTGCTGGGTGGCGTGACCAGCCACATGATCGACGCCGCCGACCTGCCGGTGCTGATGGCGCACTGATAAGGGGTGCGATGGGCGAAAGCGGAAAATCGCTGCTGCTGAGTTTGGCTTTGCTGGCGGGAAGCGTGCTTCCCGCCGCCGCCAACTGCCCCTGCCCCAAATCGAAGATGATCGAACTCTACGGTTCGGTCTCGATGTTCCCGCCCCAGCTGCCGGGGCCGCGCCTGCATCAGCCGCAGCATCCGGTACTGACGCCGTCGGTCGCGGTGACGACGCTTCCCAGCATGGCGGAGGTGGCGCGCCAGATGCCGACACCCGCCCTCGACCGCATGGGCAACCCGCTGCTCTGGGACCCGGTTTTCGTCCAGCCCCAGGAAGAGAAATAGGGGAAGGACAATAGCGGGGGGGGGTAATAAAATTGCGTTTGGCTTCTGCGGCCGAAAGTCCCTCGACAAGGGCCAAAAGTCCGGTATAAAGGGCGCCGTTTCGACGGTTTGACCGTCATTCTGTAGGATCGATGGCGATGCGCATGATTGCGGATCATATGCGGGTGACGGGGTCGGCTCTGCCGGCCGGCCGTATCGCTTGCGCCATCGCCACCACCAAGACCGCCACCAAGACCACCGGCAAAACCACCGGGGTTTGAACGCGGCCATTGGGTTTCCATCCCAGAACCAACAGGCCGCATCACGATGCGGCCTTTTTGTTTTGGGCATTTTTTAATCGGTTCTCCCGTAACCAAGGTCAGGTGCGGGGGGCCTCAGGTGTGAAGAGAGAAGCGAGGATATCATGGGTTATCGCGTAGCCGTGGTCGGCGCCACGGGCAATGTCGGTCGGGAAATGCTGCAGATCCTGTCCGACCGCCAGTTTCCGGTTTCCGACGTCGTGGCGCTCGCCTCCGAGCGTTCGGCCGGCCAGCAGGTCTCGTTCGGCGAGGATCAGGTGCTCAAGGTCCAGTCGCTCGACAAGTTCGACTTCAAGGGCACCGACATCGTTCTCTCCTCGGCCGGTGCCAAGGTCTCGGCCGCTTTCGCGCCGCGCGCCGCTTCGGCCGGTGCGGTGATCATCGACAATACCAGCCAGTTCCGCATGGACCCGGACGTGCCGCTGGTCGTGCCGGAAGTGAACCCGCAGGCGATCGCCGGCTACACCAAGCGGAACATCATCGCCAACCCAAATTGCTCGACCATCCAGATGGTCGTGGCGCTGAAGCCTCTTCATGACATCGCCAAGATCAACCGCGTCGTGGTGGCGACCTATCAGTCGGTCGGCGGCGCCGGCAAGGAAGGCATGGACGAACTTTTCAACCAGACGCGCGGCGTCTACATGAACCAGGCGCTGGAGAAGAAGAAGTTCACCAAGCAGATCGCCTTCAACGTCATCCCGCATATCGATGTCTTCATGCAGGACGGCTTCACCAAGGAAGAATGGAAGATGACGGTCGAGACCAAGAAGATTCTCGATCCGAACATCAACGTGGTCGCGACCTGCGTCCGCGTGCCGGTCTTCATCGGCCACTCGGAAGCGGTCAATATCGAGTTCGAGCGCGACATCTCGGTTGAGGAAGTGCGCGCCGCCCTCCGCGCGGCGCCGGGTGTGACCGTCGTCGATCACCGCGCCGATGAAGGCTATGTGACGCCGCTCGAAGTCGCCGGCGAGGACGATGTCTATGTCAGCCGCATCCGCAAGGACCCGACCGTGAAGAACGGTATCGTCCTCTGGGTGGTCGGTGACAACCTCCGCAAGGGTGCGGCCCTCAATGCCGTGCAGATCGCCGAGGTTCTGGCGCAGAACTACCTGAAGCGCGAAGCGGCGTAACGCCTCTTCAACTTCTCTTCTCTCTCTTCCACCCTTCCCCTGATCTTCAGGGGGAGGGTCGGGGAGGGGGCTCCCAAGACCGGGTCTCACAACAATGCTCGTCACTCTCCGCCCGGCAACCGAAGCAGATCACAGCGCGTTGCGCGCCCTCGATGATCGCCTGATCGCTGAAGCGAACCTCCCCGGCACCACACGCGACGATTTCCAGCGCTTCCAGCGCCGCTTCACCGACGCGGCCCTCACTGATTCCAACCCGGAGAGCCGCCTCATCGTGGCGGAAAATTCGGGCGGCGAAATCCTCGGCTACGCCCATATGAAGCCCATCCACGACGACGTGCTCGATGTCGAAACCGGCTATCTCAGCATCATCGCCGTCGCCGAAAGTGCAAGCGGCCAAGGCATCGGGCGCCAACTGATGCAAGCCGCCGAAGACTGGTCGCGGGAGCAAGGCTATCCGTCACTGCTGCTCGATGTATTCGCGAGCAATGAAACGGCGCGGCAGTTCTATAAAAATGCCGATTTTGTGGAGGATAGCTTCCGATTGAGGCGGTCACTGATTTAGTACTGTGACCGACTGCTTTTATTGAGCCTGACGCACTTTTTGAGCGGCGGCAGATCTATTCTTTGAAATCGAAGCTTGACGCGATGCTTGCGGCTGGCAGCGAGCCCAACATGCGTGAGCGCCTAGCTCCATTCATATGCTGCTTCTTTGCTTCCCTCGAAATGAAAGGGATCAAACAACACAATTCTTAAACACGCGCCTGAGCGGACACCATAGACACGTACTGTGTTTTCCAGTCGGAGCGAAAAAATGGTATCAGATTCGATACCCTTCGCGGCCAAACGCTGGCGAGCAACTTTTGTGAATTTTTCAATAGGCAAATCATGGCTATTTGTTCCATGCGATTTGCCCCCGGTCGCACTCTCAATTGAGGCCCAGGTCATACTTTCTAGATTGGCCAGATGCTTTTCGAAATGCTTTCGAAGATCTTTCTTGGCGAGCGCTGAAATTCCCCAAGGGCCGTCCCAATCAAACATGCTGAAGCGCCATACCGGCGTCTGCTTCTTATAAGACTCGGGATCGGTCGCTATTCGCGGAAGTGCCGCGCGAGGTTCGTGTCGGTATTTTGGAGTGCCGCTCTTAGCCATTAGAGCGCGCTATAATAGGCGCCCATGGCTTGAGGAGAAATTTCCGCATCTGACCTGGCACCATCAGGGGTGCCCTGACGGGCATTACGCCAAGGATCTTCTTCATGTGTTAGGTCGCTCAACCATTGCGGAGACTTATCACCGTAAAAGGCAATAACTTTCTTAATCGTCTCCTTCTCGTGTTCGGAGAGCTTTGAAGAACTGCCACCGGGGATCGAGCGAATTCGAAACTGGCCAGCGTGCCGTTTATATAGTTCGGGCGTCACCGGGCCATCTGCCCACGCCTCAATTTTCTCCGGAAAAAGAGTATTGTCGTTCCAAGCGATATTCCAAGCCTGTGAGTAATACACAAGCTTCTGCAACTTCATGGTGGTCATTTCGCCATGAAGCTCCAAAATCGTCTGAGCTACGTCCAGCACCGAAGGCATATCGAATACTACTTTTTCGTGTGAAAGAGAACATTTATAGAACTCTATCTCTACGGATAGATTCGCATTCTTCCATTGACATTCAAGTTAAAAAGAGTCCGTACGGAAAAAAAGAATCGACCAGTCTAACGTGTTGGCATTATTAGGCTTTTGTGACTCGAATTTCCGTAAATGCTTCAGAGTACAATTCAAAGCTACCGCCCCAGCGCCGCAGCCCACTTGTCCTGGGTCTCGATGATCCGGAGTTCGTCGGAATTCGTGGCGGCGGTCTCGCCGACGATGTGGCTCATGCCGAGGACGGCGGCGTCGATGGCGGCTTTGAGATCCTGGTCGCGCATGTAGCGGGCGGTGAAAAGGGCGGCGAAGGCGTCGCCCGTGCCGGAGGCGAAGAGCGGCAGGCGGCGCGTGACCGCCATCGAAATCGTCCCTTGATCGCCCGGCGCCTTCCGCGCCAGCGCGATGACGGCGAGTTCTTCCGGATGGTCGGGGTCGGGAATGCCGGTGCCGATGATGGCGCGCGCCTGCGTGCGCTTCGCCAATGCGTGCAGCGCCTCCACCGCCTGCGCGCGGGAATTCACTTCCTGGCCCGTCAAATGCCCCAGCTCATAGACATTGGGCGAGAGCACATCGGCAATGGGGACGAGGATGGTGGAAAGGGCGAGGGCCAGTTCCGGCTTCACATACATGGCGCCCTGGTCGCCGATCACGGGGTCGAAGATGTAGAGTGCGCGCGGGTTCAAGGCCTTCACCTCCGCCACCACTTCCGCGACGAGGTTCGCCGTCTCCGGCGCCCCCAGATAGCCGGTGAGGATCGCATTGGCCTTGCCGAGAACGCCGAGCTTCCGCACCCCGTCGATGAGCTCGCGCACCTGCGCTGCCTCGAGGACGCGCCCCGTCACCGTCTTGTGCGCCAGATGGTTGGAGAACAGCACGGTCGGCGCCGCCCAGACCGGATGCCCCATCCGCTCCAGGATGAAACGCGAGGCCTGGTGGCCGACATGGCCGTAAACGACCTCCGACTGGATGGACAGGATGGGCATGGGCGGCGATCTTCTTGACGTTTGGACACACGAAACCGGGCCAGAGCCTAGGCAAACCGCCCCGCGCCCGCAACGCCCATCATGTCTCGATACGGTTGCCTCTGGAACGGCCGGAAATCACCGACCGCCGCTTACGTCGATGAGGGCGCCGGTGACGTAGGAGGATTGGTCGGAGAGGAGCCAGAGGATGGAATCGGCCACTTCGCCGGCCTTGCCAGGCCGCGCCATCGGTACGTTGACGGCCAGGCGGAAGGCCCGCTCCGGATCGCCGCCGCTCGCGTGGATTTCGGTATCGATGAGGCCGGGGCGGATGGCGTTGACGCGGATGCCCGCGGGCGCCAGTTCCTTGGAAAGGCCGATGGTCATCACGTCGACTGCACCCTTGGAACCCGCATAATCGACATATTCATTGGGCGAGCCGAGACGGGAGGCGACCGAGGAGATGTTGACCAGGCTCCCACCTTTGCCGCACCGGTCGGTGCCCATGCGCCGCGCCGCCTCGCGCGCCACCAGATAGGCGCCCGTCACGTTGACCGCGAACATGCGGGTGAGCCGCTCGACACTCATATCGGCAACCTTCGACGCGGGCGCCACGATGCCCGCATTGTTGACGACTCCATTCAAGGGCCCGAAGGCGTTCGTCACCGCGTCGAACATGGCGATCACGTCTGCCTCATTGGCAACATCGCCCTTGATGGCGATGGCCCTGCCGCCGGCCTTCTCGACCGCCGCTACAGTCTCGGAAGCTGCCTTCTCATTGCCGGCATAATTGACACCGACCGACCAGCCGCGCGCGCCGCACTCCACGGCAACCGCCCGCCCAATGCCGCGCGACGCGCCGGTGATGAGGATATTGCGGGTCATGATGATCTCTTTCTGTAGGTATCAGGCGAGGCGACGGATGCACCAGCTAGACAGGGCAGTGCACTGTGCGACCAGAATGAAATAGCGGTCAATCCCATCGGCTTCGACAATGCCGATCCAACTGAGGGCAATCAGGCCGACGATTGACAGATAGTGGAAAGGGTAGGCTGCGATCTCCCGGTTGGTGCGATGCAATTGCAGCCAGGAAACAAAAGCCTCACAGAAGCGCCACAAGAGCTGCGCGATAACCGCGCCGACGACCGCCGCTGCCAGAAAAGTGAAGGGCGACACAACGGATCCTGTCTCACCGATTGGCACAGCCGCGACATAAATCGCCGGCAAGATGCCGAGCAAGAGGGAGGACAGAAACGGCATGCTCCTGATGACCTGCAATCTGAGCGGCAGGAACGGCAGAGCGAGCAACAGAAGAAATCCGCCAAGTAACAATATAACTAACTGTTGCTGAATTGAACCGGCTTCCATCGCTGATACGATCTGATCGGCGGCGCCATTTCGCCACAAGATTGGCGATAGATTGTCGAGCCAATCTTCCTTGAAAACACTAAACGGAATCCACGCCAACATGAATGCGCCGCTGCGCCAATTGATCTGCGGTTTGGCCTGTATGCGGAAGAAAGGAGGTTCACTCCAGGAGCCGATGCTGACGGCAAGACCGATCGACAGATAGAGAGCGGCTTGATAGAGGCTCGTGGCCAAGGCGTTTGGTTGGGTCGCTGGTCCAGCTAGTGGAGATAACAAGAAGAATAGTGCCGAGGCGAGAAGTGCCGCCAAAGCTAACGTGTCCGATGTCATAGCGCGGGATCGCAGCGCGATCTCCGAAGTTTGCATGGCATAATATCTGTGCTGCCAAACGGCACCGGTTACGCTTACAATTCCTCCGATGCCGCATGGCAGGAGAATGAGAACAAGCGCAAAGGCCTGGAGACCTTTGCCGGAATCGAGAACCTGAGTTGCCGCATAGGCAAAGCCGAGCAGCAGAATTCCGAGCATGAATTTTGCCCGTGTATTGGCGCTGAAGCTCTGCCAAGCGGTCGGGACATCGGTCGATGCCGGGACCATGGCTGGCTGCCGGAACAGACCAGTGAGCCTCGAGCAGGCGAGAATCAAGATCCCGATTGTCAAAATGGTGATGCTGTTGCCGGTCGACATATTGGACTGCTTAAGTGAGGCAGGAGTGAAGATGCCGTGGTGAAGAATGCCGTCGCGTGCGATGGTTGTCCACCCAGCCTTGTGCGCCGTCGCCGTGCGCGGATTTGCCAACGCGTCTTCCCATGTGCGATATGCTGGGTTTCTGACTAGGCACAAGTGCGCGAGACGGGGATTTCCGGTGACAAAGACCAATCCAGGCAATTTCTTCGAGGATTTCAAGCTCGGGCAGGAGATTCTCCATGCCGTGCCGCGCACGGTGACGGAAGGGGATGTAGCACTTTATATCGGGCTTACCGGGTCGCGCTTCGCGCTGCCCTCGTCGGACAGTTTCGCGCAGAGCATCGGCTTTGCCGGTGCGCCGATCGACGATTTGCTGGCCTTCCATCTCATCTTCGGGCGCACGGTCGCGGATGTTTCGCTCAATGCCGTCGCCAATCTGGGTTACGCGGTGGGGAAATTCGGTGTGCCGCTTTATCCCGGCGACACGATCATCGCGCAATCGAAGGTGATCGGGCTCAAGGAGAATTCGAACCACGAGACCGGCATCGTCTATGTACATTCGGTCGGCCGCAACCAGGCGGGCGAAGTGGTGCTCGATTATGTGCGCTGGGTGATGGTGCGGAAGCGCGACCGTCACGCGCCGACGCCCGAGGCCCATCTGCCGCAGCTGCCGCCCATGCTCGATGTGGGCGAGTTCGAGGTGCCGGCGGAGCTTGATTTGAGCGCCTATGATGATGAGCTCGCCGGCTCGCCCTTCCTGTGGGACGATTACGCGGCGGGCGAGAAGATCGACCATGTCGACGGCATGACGCTGGAAGAATCCGACCATATGACGGCGACGCGTCTTTACCAGAACAATGCCAAGGTGCATTTCAACCAGCATACCGAGGGGCAGGGGCGTTTCGGCCGCCGCCTCATCTATGGCGGTCACATCATCAGCCTGGCGCGGGCGCTCTCGTTCAACGGCCTTGCCAACGCCTTCCGCATCGCCGCCATCAATGGCGGGCGCCATGTGAACCCGAGCTTCGCCGGCGACACCATTTATGCCTGGTCGGAAGTGCTGGAAAAGATTGAGCTTCCGGGGCGCAGCGATGTCGGCGCCCTGCGCCTTCGGACCATCGCCACCAAGGACCAGCCCTGCGCCACCTTTCCTGGTCCGGATGCGACAGGAAAATATCCCGAAAGCGTCGTCCTCGATCTCGACTATACAGTGCTCATGAAGCGGCGCTCTTGAGCGGAAAACCGTCGCTATCGGTTTGCTTTCGTTGACGCTCTGGTAACAATTCAGTATCAAGATGGCGCTTCTGCTGCAGTGCAGAAGCGCCCGGACCCAAACAAGGTAACCATACCAAGGTCCAGGACCCAGGGAGCCCCACGGGGAGATAAGGTGGGCTCCTTCAGGCAAACCAACTTGCGCCAGGTCCCTCGGCGCGAGGAATCGGACGGGAAACATCATGGCCGAAAGCCTGCCCAAGGGCACCCAAACGACTTCATCTGGGCCCCATCCACGACCGCTTAGCCCGCATCTTCAGGTCTACAAGCCGCAGCTCACGTCATTCACGTCGATCCTGCACCGCTGCACCGGAATAGCACTCAGCGCCGGCGTGCTCTATCTGCTGTGCTGGCTGCTCGCGGCCGCCGACGGCGCCGAGAGCTTTGACCGCCTGCAGGATTTCAACGGCTCATTCATCGGCCGCGTGCTGCTTCTCGGCTGGTCGGCCTCGTTCTTCTATCATCTTCTCAACGGCATCCGTCACCTTGCTTGGGACGTAGGCTTCGGCTTCGAGCTGCCGGCGGCGACCAAGTCCGGCTATGCCGTCCTCATCGGTACGGCGATCCTCACCATCGCCGCCTGGGTCATCGGCTATTTCCAGATGGGAGCGCTCTGATGGCTGGCTCTTCGAATTCGCTCCGCTCGCGCCTTGGTTCCGCGCGCGGTCTTGGCTCGGCGCATGAAGGTGTCCATCATTGGTGGGCGCAGCGCATGTCGGCCTTGGCGCTCATTCCGCTGGGCCTGTGGCTCGTTTCCTCGCTGGTTTGCAATGCCGGCGCCGATTACGCGGCGGTGAGCCAGTGGCTCTCCAGCCCCTTCACGCTGGGGGCGCTCGGCCTCACCATCCTCATCACCGTCTATCACGCGGTCCTGGGACTGCAGGTCGTGGTCGAGGATTACATTCACGCCCAGCCCGCCAAGCTCATCCTGATGATCCTGCTGCCCATGGGCGGCGTAGCACTGGTCGTGGCGGCGATCGTCTCGCTGCTCATCATCGCTTTCGCCGGTTGAGCGGAAAAATCGAAGAAGTGAAGCATCATGGCTGACACAGCAAATAGCGCGCCCCATATCAACGGCAAGGCCTATCCCTTCGTCGATCATGTCTATGACGTGGTCGTCGTCGGTGCCGGCGGCGCCGGTCTTCGCGCCACCTTCGGCATGGCGGAGAAGGGCCTGAAGACGGCCTGCATCTCCAAGGTCTATCCGACCCGCAGCCATACCGTGGCAGCCCAGGGCGGCATTTCCGCCTCGCTCGGCAACATGGGCCCCGACGATTGGCGCTGGCACATGTACGACACCGTCAAGGGTTCCGACTGGCTCGGCGACCAGGATGCGATCGAATATATGTGCCGCGAGGCGGTGCCGGCGATCATCGAGCTCGAGCATTACGGCGTCCCCTTCAGCCGCACGGAAGCGGGCAAGATCTATCAGCGCCCCTTCGGCGGCATGACGACCGAATACGGCAAGGGCATCGCGCAGCGTACCTGCGCCGCCGCCGACCGCACCGGCCATGCCATCCTGCACACGCTCTATCAGCAGGCGCTGAAGCATCGCGCCGAGTTCTTCGTCGAATACTTCGCCCTCGACCTCATCATGGACGAGGACGGCGCCTGTGTCGGCGTCG
>CAZUAL010000125.1:0-3749 GCA_964618305.1 uncultured Dongia sp.
CCATAGCGGCTGGTGTGCTCATGCGCCACTTCCATGACGGCGATGATGTTCCCGCCCACCTTGCGATAGATGTCGGCCATCTGCTTCAGACAGGCGACCTCGCCATGAACCAGATCGTCGGGGAGCAGAACCGCCACCGCCTCATCGCCGATGAAATGGCGCGCGCACCAGACGGCATGGCCGAGGCCCTGCGGTTCCTGCTGGCGCACATAGGCGACGTTGCCGGCAAGCGGCAGCATCTTCTTGAGAAGCTCCAACTCCGCCTTCTTGCCACGGCGGCTCAGCGTATCTTCGAGTTCATAGGAATGGTCGAAATGATCCTCCATCGCCGACTTGCCACGGCCGGTCACCAGGATCATCTCCTCGATCCCCGCAGCCTGGGCCTCCTCCACCGCATATTGAATGAGCGGCTTGTCGACGACCGTCAGCATTTCCTTCGGCATCGATTTGGTGGCCGGCAAAAAGCGCGTCCCCAGGCCTGCGACCGGGAAGATGGCTTTCTTGAGCGGTTTGATCATTCCGTTTCCCTTTGCTTGATGCGTCGCAGCATTCTTGCCACGGCGCCGAAGTGAAGCACAAGGGACGGGCGCCGAAAAGTCGCAGCTGTCGCGCAAACGTCACCGGATTGGGGATAAGCCGATCAAATGCTCGTGAATCCTGACTAGTCCCGTGTGACTTTTCGGAAAACTAGGCGTCCACCTTTTCCGCGGCCGATTCCGCCGGCAGGAGATTGAGGGCGTCGAGCAGATCGCGCACTTCCTGCCGGGCCGCCACATGCGACATGCGCCATTGCACGCCGGCATCCTGGCGCGAGAGATCGAGCAGCGTGAGTCCGCGCGGGAACAGTTCGCGGAAGATCACGCGTTCCGTGAATCCGGGCGCGATGCGGAAGCCGATGCGCTTGGAGAGATGCTCAAGCAGCTTGCCTATGTCGCGCTTGTTGCGGGCATCCAGGCTGGAGAGGCGGTTGCGCATGACGACCCAGTCGATCGGCCGACCGCCGGCCATGGCCCGGCGCTTCCGCTGTTCCCAGACCGTCTCGGCATAGACGCTCGGCCGGCGAATGCTCGCCCCCTCATCCTCAATGCGGCCAAAGAGATCGAGATCGAGGAAACTGTCGTTGAGCGGCGAGATCAGCGTATCGGCCCTGATGTGCGCGGCGCGGGAAAGGACGCTGTCGCTGCCCGGCGTATCGATGACGATGAAGTCGTTGTCCTTCAGCGCATCGAGCGTGGCGGCGAGATTGGCTTCATCCTCGCGCGCCGCCGCTTCACGGCTGTCGGCTACACTCTGGTTGATCGGAATATGCTGCGGCATCGGCAAAGGCGTCAGCATACCGTCGGCCGTCTTGCGCCGGTTCTCGACATAGCGCGTGAGCGAACCCTGCCGCGCATCGAGGTCGATCGACCCCACCTTCTTACCTGCAGCCAGCAGCGCGACGATGAGATGCATCGCCGTCGTCGATTTGCCGGAACCGCCCTTTTCGTTGCCGAGGACGATGATGTGGGGGCCGCTCTTAGCCATGTGCCTTGGCCGCCCTCACCCAAACGGCGGTGTCGTGAAAGACGGCGCCACCGTCTGGTTTTCCCGGTTCATCCGATATGAGAGCGTTGACGCCGAGCCCACCCGGAAAATCGGCATTGCCCCAGAGGCTCTCGATGATTGTGACACCGGGCAGAAGACCGTCGAAAACCTTGGCGTGCAGCGAAATCACGCCAAGCAGGTTGCCGACCTCGACCGCGCCGCCATCCTCTATGCCGAAGCGCGCCCCGTCGTCCGGGTGAATGAGCAGCGTCGGCCGCCCTTCCCGCGCCCGCGAGGTTGGCGTCGGCGTGAAGGTGGAATTGAGAAACTGCCTGGCAGGTGCGGTCACCAGGCGCAAGGGATGTTCCGGCGTCACAGCATCGGTCAGCGCTGCGTGGTCCGGCAGCGTCGGCAAACCATCGACATTCGGCCCGATCGCGCGCCAGTCCGGCTTGAAGCGGAATTTCTTTTCGGTATGACCGAAGCCGTCGAGGAAATGCATCTTCTCGAAATCGAGCGCGCAATCTTCCCAATGCGCATCATGGAGTGCCTGCGCCGATCTATGCCCGGAGAGTTTCAGCGTCTCGTCGATGATGTCCCACGCCGACATCGCAAATCCGCGATGCGTGCAACCCAGGCGCTTCGCCAGCTCGGAGATGACCCAATGGTTAGGCTTCGCCTCGCCGAGCGGCTCCACCACCGCGCGTGTCACCTGCAGGTGCGTATGGCCACTGGCGCGGTAAATGTCGTCATGCTCAAGGAAGGTCGTTGCCGGGAGAACGATGTCGGCCATCGCCGCGGTCTCCGTCATGAACTGCTCATGCACGGCGACAAAGAGATCGTCCCGCTCGAAGCCTTTCCGAACCAGCGCAGAGTTTGGGCAAACATTCATCGGGTTGGTGCTCTGGATCAGCATGGCCGTGACCGGCGGCCCGTCGCCCAGGTCGCGCTTGTCGCCGGTCAGGATCGCGCCGAGACGCGACTGATCAAGCTGGCGCACCGACGGATCAAGCACGTCGAGACCCTGAATGAGCGTGTTGTCGATATGATAGATCGACCGGTTGGAATAATGCGCGCCACCGCCGCGATGTGCCCAGGCGCCGGTGACGGTCGGCAGGCATGTGACCGCGTGCAAATTGACGGCGCCATTGCGGGTCCGCGAGAAACCGTAGCCGACGCGGATGAAACTGCGCTTCGTCTCGCCATAGAGTCTTGCGAAGGCGCGAATGGTGTCGGCCGGCACGCCGGTTATCTCTTCCGCCCATTCCGGCGGGCGCTGCGCCACATGCCGTTCCAGATCAGCGATCCCGTCGGCATAGCGCTCGAGATATGCGCGGTCGGCGAATCCTTCCTTGAAGAGGACATGCATGATGGCAACGGCAAGGGCCCCGTCCGTTCCCGGCCGCAGCATCAGATGCAGATCCGCCGCCTCGGCTGTGCCGGTCCGGTATGGATCGACCACCACCAGCTTGGCGCCGCGCGCTTTCCGCGCCTTCGCGACATGGGTCATGACGTTGACCTGGGTCGCGACCGGATTGCCGCCCCAAACGACGATCAAGTCGCTTTCGGCGATCTCGCGCGAATCCACGCCGCGCATAGCACCCACGCCGGCCTGCCAGCCGGCATCGGAGAGTGCCACGCAAATCGTGCTCTTCTGCCGCGAGTATTTCTTTTCGTGTGTCAGACGGTAAATGCCGTCGCGCTGCACCAGCCCCATCGTGCCCGCATAATAGTAGGGGAACACAGCCTCCGCGCCGAAACGCTGCTCGGCCGCGACGAACTTCGCGGCTACGATATCCAGTGCTTCATCCCAACCGATTGACTGAAATGCTGATCGCCCGACACCCTTCGCGCCGACCCGGCGCAAGGGCGTTGTCAGCCGGTCCGGGTGGTGCTGGCGCTCGGCATAGCGGGCGACCTTGGCGCAAATAACGCCGGCCGTATAGCTGTTGTCCTTTGCCCCATGAATGCGGCCGATCTGCGTCGGCGAAATCCGCTCGACCTCCAGCGCGCAAGTCGACGGGCAATCGTGCGGGCAGGCCGAATGCACTTTGGCTGGAGAAAGATGATCGAAGGGCGCCATTCCTGATTGCCGCGATAATTGTTAGCCATGGTCAAAGATCGGCCGAACGGCCATAATCCGTCGCACTCTAGCCTCTCGAATCCGCCCCGGCAACGTGACATCCCCCGCCCCCACCCCCCCCCCCCAACCCCCCCCCCCGGGC
>CAZUAL010000125.1:3759-10673 GCA_964618305.1 uncultured Dongia sp.
ATGCTGGCCTCGTCCCTGCGGCTCGTGGGCATGGATGCTTTGGTCAAATGGTTGGCGGCCGACCGTGGCTATCATGTCACGCAGATCGCCTTCCTGCGCTATTCCGTCTGCCTTTTCATTGCGTTCGGAATGGCCCGAATGTCCCCGCATGGGCTGGGCTCTTTGCGCACCAGGCGCTTGGGCGGCCATTTGTGGCGCTCCGCCTGCAATCTCACCACCATGCTCACTTTCTATATTTCGCTGCAGCTCATTCCGCTGCCCAATGCCGTCTCCATCGGGCTCGCGGCACCCATCTTCATGACCATCCTTTCCATCCCGCTCCTTGGCGAAAAGGTCGGTTTCGGTCGCTGGGTCGCTGTCGGCGCCGGCTTTGTCGGCATCCTGCTCATCATGCGGCCGGAAGGCGATGTCATCGACTGGGGTTCGATCTCGGCCCTCGTTTCGGCGATCTTCTGGGCCTTCACTCTCGTCTCCTCGCGGCACCTTTCCGCCTCCGAGATGACGCACACGATCCTCTTCTACTATGCCCTGACGGTCGTGATCGTGCTGGGGATCGCCATGTTCTGGTTCTGGCGCACACCCACAACGGGGGACGCGCTGCTGTTTCTGGCCGTCGGCATCGCCGGCACCGGCGGGCAGTTCTGTCTCAATCAGGCTTCCGCTATGGCGAGGTGTCGATGCTGGCGCCGCTCGACTATACCGGCCTTGTCTGGGCGGCATTACTCGGCGCAATGATCTGGGGCGATTGGCCGACGACCACCATGCTGGCAGGGTCTGGAATCGTGATTGCCTGCTGCCTTTACATCCTGCGATCCGGCCGCAAGGCGAAGGGCGATTGAAACGCCGCTACTTCTCGGCTCCCATGTCGCCCGGCACGCCATAGGACGGCGCCTCGGTCGGGTTCAGGGCACGGGTGATATAGGCGTCCATCTGTGGCTGATAATCCTCCCACAGGCGCTTCAGCCGCATTATTGGGTTGTCGTCGCTCCAATCAATGCGGAGATCAACGAGCGGCCAGCTCTGCTCATGCACGACGAGCAGGCCAGCGGAATGAACCGGCCCCATCTCGCCGCCGGCAACAATGCCAGCCTCAAGGCCGACCAGCAGCCGGTCGGCGAGGTGCCGACCTTTGGATTGAACGAAGGCCTTCACCATCGCAGCCGGTACATCCGGATTCTGCAGCAGGTTCCCGGCGGCGATGCAATCCTCACCCTGGTCGACATTGTTGGTGCCGAGTGTCTTGGCGCCCGACCAGAAGGCGGTGTGACCGCGCTTGTCGATGATCGTCACCTGGCGATATTCGGCGGAATGCGCCGATGCCATCAGCGCGTTCATCGCCTCCGGCGCGCTCATCCCCTTTTCCAGGAGGTCCAAGCCCAGATTGCCAAGTCGCGGGTCGGTCACATTCTGCGTGGCAACAGCACCGACGCCAGCACGCGCCCACGGGCAGCGCGAGGCGACGGCGATCGACGAGGTCGTGATCGCCACGCCAAACATACCAGTTTCGGCGCAACGGCCGACGAGCGAGAAGGTCATGCGGGCCCTTTCCTATCCTTTGCGGGCCGCCTTCCTGTTCTTCGCGGCTTTGGCGGCGCGGTCCGCCTTGTCGGCGGTATCCTTCCACTGCAGCGCGGCGGGCGGCTCCGGGATGTTCTTCATACGACTTTCCGGGATGACCGCATAGACATCGATTTCCATCACCCATTCCGGACGGGCAAGGCCTTGCACGACCAGACCGGTCGAAACCGGATAGACGCCCTTGAGCCACTTGCCGACGACCTTGTAGACCGCCTCGCGATAGCGCGGATCGGTGATGTAGACGACGATCTTGCAGATATCGGCGAGCTTGCCACCCTGCTCTTCCAGCAATTGCTTGACGTTGCGCATCGCCTGCTCGGACTGGGCGGCGGCGTCGCCGACGCCGACCATCGATCCGTCGAGCGCCTGACCCACCTGGCCGCGCAGGAAGATGTGGTTGCCGGCCCGGACCGACATCGACAGATCGTTGTCGAGGCTCTGCTCGGGATAGGTCTTCTTGGTGTTGAACTTGCGCAGGCGAACGTGGCTGTAACTCATTGCCTTATCTCTTCTTCCATTGATCCATGACGCGGTCGGATAGGCCGGCGCAATCCTTGACGTAGGAGAGCGCGTTGGACATGTCAAAATTCATATAGATGTGATTGAGATGTGCAAAGGGGGGCGACTGGGCGAACAGCTCGAACGTCACCATATGCCCGGCCCGGTCGGAATTGAGCAGGTCGCGCGCGAAAGCCAGCAGCTTGCGGCGATCCTCGGCCTGCCAGAATTCATTGACCGAATAGTATTTCTGCATCCAATCCTTGATTTCCGGATTGTCGAAAGTCGCCTTGTCCGGCGTGACACAGATCTGACCGCCGCACAACTCACGCGCCAGATGCATCATGGCAGGCAATTGGTTGATGGCGGCATACCGGCCGGTGAAGAGCAGCGAGGAATTGGGCATCAGCAATCCGCCCGGGCTCTTTTCCGCCATCGTGATGGATGCGATCAGGTGCGCGTTGATGGCTTCGCGATACTGCATCAGCAGAGCGAGCTTCTCGCGCACGGCCTGCTGGGCATCGAGGCCGGTCTGCCGGGCATTGAAGGCGGCGGTTCCCAGCATCAAATCGGCGATGTAGAGTAGCCGCAGCGTGAAGGGATAGGCGCTGTAGCGGTGCAGCGTGCCGCGGATGAAGGCCGCCGCCCGCGTGTGGCGATAGAACAGCACATTCTCCCACGGGATCAGCACGTCGTCGAAGACGAGCAGCGTGTCGACCTCGTCCGCCCGGTTGGAGAGCGGGTAATCATCGGCCGACGCGCGGCCGGTAAATCCGGTGCGACAGATATGCTTCAACCCCGGCGCCCCCATGTCGCAGATGAAGCCCAGCGCATAGTCGCTGAGCTTGTCGTCGCCCCAGTTGGCGATGGTGGGCTTCACGAAGGCCTGGTTGGCATAGGCGGCAGCCGTTTCATACTTGGCCCCGCGCACGACGATGCCCTTGTCCGTTTCCTTCACCAGATGCAGCAGCATGTCCGGATCCTGGTCCTGGGGCCGCTTGGAACGGTCGCCCTTGGGATCCGTGTTGGCCGAGACATGGAAGGTGTCCGACGTCAGCACATGCTGGATGTGATGCTCAATATTCTTGGAGAATTGCGGATCGACCTCATTGAGGATGTCGCGCCCGTCATAGAGCGACCACATTTCCCCCACGGTCTCGTCGCCGACGCGCACCGCGTAACCGTTGATATCCTTCATCACCGTGTCGATCGCGCGGCGCTTGGCGTGCCAATCTTCCTGGCTGTGCGGCAGCTTGTAGCCGATGCAATTCTCCTCGCCGGTCTTCTCGTCGCGATAGGACATGATCGGCTTGGTCTTCGCCTCGTGCGCCAGATCGTAGATCCGGGCGCGCACATCGATGATCGGCTTGAAGGCCGGATGCGTCGTCACATCCTTGACCCTTTCGCCGTTGATCCAGATCTGCCGCCCGTCCTTCAGGCTGTCGCGGTATTGGGCCCCCGTCCGCAGCATCGATATTCTCTCCCCGCTTCCATCGTTGGGATGCTTTCAATTCGCAGCCATCTTGCCCAGCAGCCTCGGTAATGAGAAAATCTTTTTATCTTTAGAATTGGATCGGAATTATCGATGCCGTTCACCTTGAAGCAGCTGCGCTATTTCGTGGCCACCGCCGAGACCGGGTCGGTGACGCTCGCCGCCCAGCGGGTCAACATCTCCCAGCCTTCGGTCTCTGCCGCGATTGCCGAACTTGAATCCCGTTTCGGGGTCGATCTCTTCGTCCGGCACCATGCCCAGGGGCTGAGCCTCACCGCCGCGGGACGCGAATTGCTAACCGATGCCAAGAGCCTTCTAGCCCATGCCGACGATGTACGCCTTGGCGCTATGGGGCTCGGCCAGGATGTGGCAGGAGACCTCCACATCGGCTGTTTCCAGACGGTCGCCCCGCTGGTCCTGCCCCGGCTCATCGGCGCGCTGGCGCAGACCAACCCTGAGATCTCGGTGAAGTTGCACGAGCACCATGTCCAGGGCGTGCTCGATGGCCTTCGGGCCGGCGAGTTCGAATTCGCGCTCACCTACGATCTCGGCCTCGATGACGATATCGAGTTCGAGACCCTCGCCGAGGTGCCGCTGCATTGCATCCTTGCCAAGAACCATCCGCTCGCGAAGGACGGGGCAGTCGCCATCGGCGACCTCATCAACTATCCCATGGTGCTCCTCGGCCTGCCTCACAGCCGCGACTATTTCTTGTCGATCATCTATGGCCTTGGCCTTCAGCCCAAGGTCGCGCATGAGACGCCGAGCTTCGAAATGGTACGCGGCCTCGTCGCCAATTCGGACGCCTTCTCCATCATGCATTCGCGACCTTTGAGCGAATGGTCCCTGGATGGGCGGCGGCTGGTCTTTCCACCGATTAAAGAGAAGCTGCGGCCGACACGGCTCGGCCTTGCGCGCCTCAAGAAGCTGCGGCCGACCCGCAGGGCGGCGGCCTTCACCGATCTCTGCCGTAAGCACTTTGCGGCGACGGAAAGTTAACCCTCAAATATCCAGATGTGGTGGCCGACACCACGGGCGGCCATCCATCTTGCGATCAGCTTGCTTTTGCAAGTGCGAAAGGAGTCGCTCCAGTCCCTTGATATTGCAGCAAGAGTTAACGCCGTCTTTACTTTTTCATTCGGTCAAGCATACTTCAGCCCATCCGATTGGCGGGAAATCGACCGTTTGAGTCGAAAGCGGTCCCTTCATCCAGATTGGGGGGATCTGGTTCGCGCAGAGCCAACGGCGGGGATATGCCGCTGCGCCGGACCGTAAACTGAGGGGGTTATAAATGTCTGCATCAGGTCATCATGACGAGGACGTAAAAGTCCTCCACTCCATGGGATATTCCCAGGAGCTATCCCGCCGCATGGGTGGGTTCCAGAACTTCGCGATTTCATTCTCGATCATCTGCATTCTCGCCGGTGGTATCGGCGCCTATGGCGTCGCGTTTGGTGCTGGCGGCGGCGGCTCGATCGGTATCGGCTGGCTCGTCGGCTCCTTCTTCGCCTTGGTCGTCGCCGCTGCCATGGGCCAGATCGCCTCTGCCTATCCGACGGCCGGCGGTCTCTACCATTGGGGTTCGATCCTCGGCGGCAAGGGCTGGGGCTGGGCCACGGCTTGGCTGAACCTTCTCGGCCTGCTGTTCGTCGTCGCTTCGGTGAATTACGGCGTCTATCTCTTGCTGCGTGACCTCGTTCTGGTTGGCATCTTCGGCATGGACGGCGCAAGCTTCACTGGCACGCATCTCGTCATCGCTGTTGCGATCATCACGCTGACGCAGGCGATCCTCAACTATGCCGGCATCAAGGTGACCACGATCCTCACCGACTTCTCGGGCTATCTGATCCTGGCCACGGCGGTCGTGCTAATCCTCGGCTTCTTCTTCGGCTCCTCCGTGCCGCTCGACTTCTCCCGCATCGTGACCTTCACGAACAATACGGGTGAGGCGGGTGCGAACATGTGGCCGCAGACCGGCAGCCTGTTCTTTGCCTTCATCCTTGGCCTGCTGCATGTTTGCTACACGATCACGGGCTTCGACGCTTCCGCTCACACGTCGGAAGAAACCCGCGATGCGCAGCGCGCCGTGCCGCGTGGCATGATCACCTCGGTCTTCTGGTCGGCAGTGTTCGGCTGGCTCCTCGTGGTGTCCGTCCTCGTGGCGATGCCCGATACGACGGAAGGCGCCAAGCAAGGCTGGTCGGTGTTCTACTGGACACTCGATTCGACCAGCCTGCCGTCCTGGCTGAAGAGCCTGCTCGGTGTTGCGATCGTTATTGCGAACTACCTCTGCGCTCTGGCTGGCATGACCTCGCTGTCGCGCATGATCTACGCCTTCGCGCGTGATGGCGGCCTGCCGAAGTTTCTCCGCAAGGTGAGCCCGACGCATCGTACGCCGGGTGCGGCCATCTGGGTCGGTGCGCTCCTGTGCTTCCTGCTGGGTCTGCTCGCCGGCAACAACGAAAAGGCCTACATCATCCTGGCCTCGGGTTGCGCCGTGTTCCTCTACGTCTCCTACATCATGCCGATCGGCGCGGGCCTCCTCGCCGAAGGCAAGTCGTGGACCAAGAAGGGCCCGTTCAACCTCGGTGTCTGGTCGAAGCCAATTGCTGTCATCGCCATCATCGGTGGTGCGGTTCTCGCTTTTGTCGGCTTCCAGGATCCGTATCAGCTGGTCGGCCAGTTCCTCGCTGGCGTAATCGTCTTGCTGATCGTGGTCTGGTTCGCCTTCGAGCGCAGCCGTTTCCCTGGTCCGCCGCTCACTGAAGCGGACGTCAAGGCCCGTCAGGCCGAGATCGCCCGTGAAGAAGCGGCGCTGGGTGCCGGCGAATAATCCAACTTAATTCCAACAATCCTTTTGGGGAGGCGGTGTAAATCGCCTCCCTTTTTCTTTTTTCGGCTTGACCTTTCCACGGCCCAATCACACACTCCGCCCGCAAAACCTCCGACCTAGGGAGAGACTGGCGCGCCATGCGTTGCCGGCGCCGAAGGAGCAACCGCCCCCGGAAACTCTCAGGCAAAAGGACCAGGTCAGGGGATCCATCTCTGGAAAGCGGGCGCCGGACGTCGGCGCCTCACCGACGGAGTAAACTGGGCATCCCCAGTGAATCTCTCAGGTCTCAAGGACAGAGGGGGGCTCGCCGGCCGGATCCACGGCTGGCCGCACGAACCCGACGTCGGGGAGCCGCACGATACATCTTCTTCCCAATTGCTGCGCCATTCGCCGCGGCCTAGATTCCAATGATCTGATCGAACAGGGGGTTTGAAAAATGCCGTTGAAACCGGAACAAGTTAAAACCGTTGCGCAAGCCAAGAAGATCGTCGAAGAGCGCGGCCTCACCCATAT
>CAZUAL010000126.1:0-1412 GCA_964618305.1 uncultured Dongia sp.
CGTCCGCCATTGCGTCGCCGATGCTGCCGGCAATGGTCTTGGAATCGAGGAACAGCAATCCGCGTTCCCTGGCCTCCTCCAGCACGACCCGCATTCCATCCGGATCCTGTGTAAATCGGCTGCCCATATGGTTGTTGAAACCGACATAGCCGTCGAGCCGGCCCAGCCCCCATTCGATCCGGCGGCGCAACTCGGCCGCATCCATGCCGACATCCAGCGCGTTAGGGCCGGGATTGATCGAGGCATTCATGGGCTGCATCGGCATGTGGACCATGACTTCGTGGCCCTTGGCGTGCGCTGTCCTCGCCAAACGCGACGCATCCTTGGCATAGGTCATGATGGAAAGGACGATTGGCGGCGACAAAGCCAGCGCCATCTCGGCATGCTGGGGAGCCACCCCGACATCATCCAATACGATGCTGATCATCGGCCGCGCACCAGGGTCGCGGGCGGCGACGGCATTCTGCAGCCAAGCAGGCTGCGCCGGCTCGCGCGGCTGCTGCGACGGCAATGCCGCCGTCTGCTGCGGCTCCGGTGCCGGCTCTTCAGCCGGGACCGATGTGATGGCAGCGGATTGATGCGCCCCCTCTTCCGCCGGCGCCGGCTGAGGCTCGGGGGTTGCCTGCTGGCCGCTCCCGACAGGCGCCACGGGTTCTTGTTTCGGCTTCTCGACGATCGTCGGCGCCTCGCGCTTCTGCTTCGTCGGCGCCGGAACATTCTTCTCCGGTATTGGCGGGTTGATCGTGCCTTCCGCCATCGATTGCGGTCGATCCCGGTGCCATTGGCCCGGCATGAGCAACGCCGCGGCGACACCAATCCCCAAACCCAGTGCAATACCGGACGAGAAAAGCAACATGCCACCGGTCAGGCGCGAGGCCCATGAACGGGCCGATGCGCCGCGCGTCTGCCGCCGCGCCGGCTTTCGCGTGCTCTTCTTCCGCGCCATGGTCTTTTTCTTGGCCATCCTACTCCTCGTCGACCTCATTAGCCGTCAGGGAAAGGGCGCGCAAGCCAAGCGGCGTGAGCGCAAGGAGCAGGACGATCCCCACTTCGAAACTGGCAAGGTCGTTCCGCGCGCCGAGCCAGAAGGGCGCCGCGACGAGAAGAAGCGCCGACCCATAGGCGATCAGCGCATTCAAGAGCACCATACGCCTTTGCCGGTCGGCCAGCAGAAAGAGATCGACGATCAGGCGCGGATCATGCCGTGCCGTGCCGGCCATGGCTTCCTTGTGTTGCTCAAGAAAACGCCGGCCGAGTGGAAAGATGACATCGCCGGCCTCGAGATTGCGCGGCATCTCGTCCGCCGCCACAATAAGGAGCGGGCCGACATTCGCCTGCTGCCGGTCGGCGCCTTGATCCGTGGCCGGCAGGATTCTGCCGATCTTCAGATATTTCGCCAGGCTCTTATGGGC
>CAZUAL010000126.1:1422-1739 GCA_964618305.1 uncultured Dongia sp.
GATCTTCTTCGTCCGCGACCCAGATCGTGGCAAGTCCGACCTGGTTCAGATTCTTGACCGCCTCGACGGCACCGGCAACTGACGAGGCGCCAAATGACAATATCCCGACGGCGCGGCGCTCCGGCACGGTTTCCGCGACCCAGCGCAATCGGCGTCCCTGCCGCAATTCCTGTTGCGCCAGCTTGTCGAGCGGCGCGCAATCGATGCCTTTGCTTTCCAGATAGTCCCGCGATCCGACCAGAATCTGCTGGTTCTCTGTGACGGCGCTCATGCCCTTGCCGATCTCGCAATGATAGGTGACGGCGGGTTTCAGCCGC
>CAZUAL010000126.1:1749-10600 GCA_964618305.1 uncultured Dongia sp.
CAAGAATGGCGTGGCCCCAGGGGTCTTGGCCGATCTGAGCGACGGAGGCCGCGCGGCGGATGAGGTCGACCGGCGTTACGCCTTCAACCGGATGAGCGGTGATGAGCCGCAACCGCTCCGACACCAGGACGCCGCGGTGACCGAAGAGGACACCGCGCACGTTGCGGACGAGATCGAAGACATCCACGTTCCTGATCTCGATACCCATGCGCCGCGCCGCGCTGAGAATCTCAGATGTGGGGGCCGTAAAGACGAGACCAAGGCCCAGTGGCGCGGCCAGCGAAAGCACCCGCAAAACAACGATAACGGGATCGACATTTTCGCCCTGATGCCAAATCGACCAGCCGGCGACAACGGCTGCGATCAGCAAGGTGCCCGCAGCACCCCAGCCGAGCGATGCATTCAGGCGCCCCTTGGCGCGCCCCGCCCTGGGTTGCGGGGAATCGCTATTGGCATGCCGATCGAGTTCAAGCGTCAGCGCCCCGTCGCCATTGCGGGCACCCAAATGAACGCGGCTGCCCTGATGGACGATGACGGGATAGATATCGTTGCTCCCCAGCGGATCCTGGATTTCGCTGTTTCCGTCGGTGACGACACCGTCCCCCGGAATGAGTTCTCCGGGTCCGACGATGCATCGCCCGCTTGCCCCCTGACGCAGTGGCAACAGGTCGGACCTGCTGGCGGCGCGCATCAGCAAGTCACCCAATGCCGCCATCGAGAGCAATGCGGCACCCAGGAAGGCATCGCGCCACACATTGAGCAGCTGAATGAACCCGCCGGCGGCAGAGAGATGGGCATAGCGCCAGACAGCAAGGGCGAAGGCCGCGCCGGCTCCGATCACCAGCAGGTGGTCGCCATCGAATTCAAGGTTAAGCAGCTTCCGGCCGGCGCGCATTAGGATCGGAAGGCAGACCACGAACTGGATCAGCGCCGCCGCGGCAAGCGCCCATTCGACATGATGCAACACGGTGCGCAGCGGCGTCTGCCCCCACCACATGCCGGTCAGACCCAGCATGGCCAGGGGCAACAGCAGCAGCGGAAGCTTCAGCAAATCGCCCCCTGCCAGGCCAAGCTTGGTCTCTAGAAAGCGCATCGTCGCGGCACCAGCCCGAATCTTCCGTTCCCGTGGCACCCCTGCTAAACTCGCCGCCAACGCGGGTGCCGGGATACCTAATATGTTCATTCTAATAGATAATTACGACAGCTTCACCTACAACCTGTACCATTATCTGGGCGAGTTGGGGGCCGAGATCGAAGTCCACCGGAACGACAAGATTTCGGTCGACGAAGTCATGGCCAAGAAGCCGCAGGGAATCATCCTTTCTCCAGGCCCTTGTGACCCGGACAAAGCCGGGATCTGCCTCGACCTGATCAAGGCCGCGGCAGGCAAGATCCCCATCCTGGGCGTGTGCCTTGGCCACCAGGCCATCGGCCAGGCGTTCGGTGGAAAAGTGGTGCGCGCCGGCAAGCCGATGCACGGCAAGCTGTCGCATGTCCATCACCGCAACAAGAGCGTTTTCCGTGACATCCCCGACAATTTCGCAGCGACCCGCTATCATTCCCTCGTCGTCGACCGTGAGACGCTGCCGGCCGACCTTGAGGTGACAGCGGAAACCGAGGACGGCACGATCATGGGGCTGGCGCACAAATCCCTCCCCATCGCCGGCGTCCAGTTCCATCCGGAGAGCATCGCCTCCGAGCATGGTCACAAGTTGCTCAGCAATTTCCTGACCTCAGCCGGCCTCAACGCTCCCGCCAACGCGAAAGTCCTGCAGTGAGCAATCCGACCGACCTCAAAGGCTATATCGGCCATGCCGCGCAGGGCAAAACGCTGACCCGCGCGCAGGCCGAGGGCGCCTTCAGCATCATCATGGCGGGCGAGGCGACACCGGCTCAGATCGGCGGTTTCCTCATGGCGTTGCGCGTGCGCGGTGAGACGGTCGACGAAATTACCGGCGCCGTCAGCGTCATGCGGGACAAGATGACCCGCATCCAGGCACCGCAAGGCGCCATCGACGTCTGCGGCACCGGTGGCGACGGTGCGGGCACTCTTAACATTTCGACAGCCGTCGCTTTCGTCTGCGCCGCCAATGGCGTCACGGTGGCAAAGCACGGCAACAAGGCGGCCTCGTCGAAGAGCGGTGCCGCCGATATTCTCTCGGCGCTCGGCGTCAACATCGATGCCGACATGAAGGTGCTGGAAGCGGCCCTCTTCGAGGTCGGCACGAGTTTCCT
Source organism: uncultured Dongia sp. (assembly GCA_964618305.1). Taxonomy (GTDB): domain Bacteria; phylum Pseudomonadota; class Alphaproteobacteria; order Dongiales; family Dongiaceae; genus Dongia. The sequence continues at coordinate 3,985 of CAZUAL010000126.1, forward strand.
GTGGGCACAGAAGCACCATAGCGCCATGCGCCATGTAGGCCCCGCCCGTGTCGAGCTTGGTACGCGCACGATCTTCAACCTGATGGGGCCGATGTCCAATCCCGCTGGCGTGAAGCGGCAGCTGATCGGCGTCTATTCCCGCCAGTGGCTGCGGCCGATGGCCGACGCCCTCAATGCACTCGGAACGGAGCGGGCATGGCTCGTCCATGGCAGCGACGGCCTTGATGAAATCACCACGACGGGTCCGACCTTTGTGGTCGAACTGAAGGATGGCAAGGTCTCTGAGTTCGAGATCGCGCCGGAGCAGGTCGGCATCAAGCGCAGCGCTGCCGCCGATCTCAAGGGCGGTGATCCCGGTGAGAATGCCGAGGCGTTGCGAAATCTGTTCGACGGCACGGCTGGCCCCTATCGAGATATCGTCCTCCTCAACGCAGCGGCGGCGCTGACCGTCGCCGGCAAGGCCAAGGACCTTTCCGACGGTGTCGCCCTGGCGGCGGACGCGATCGATTCCGGACGGGCGCGAGAGAAGCTCGATGCGCTGGTGGCCTTCACCACCGAGAACACCGGCGGAGTGCTCAGCTGATGAGCGATGTGCTCGCCCGCATTTGCGAGGACAAGCGCGCCCACGTTGCAGCTTGCGAGGGCCGTGTGCCGTTCAAGGAAGTCCGGCGCCGCGCCGAGGAAAGCATGCGGACCGATGCGCCACGGGGCTTCCTGCGGCACCTCGAGGCAGCAGTCAAATCCGGCTATTTCGGCCTCATCGCTGAGATCAAGAAGGCCTCGCCATCCAAGGGACTCATCCGCGCCGATTTCGATCCTGCAACGCTCGCCCGTGCCTACAAGGCTGGCGGTGCGACTTGCCTCTCAGTCCTGACGGATGTTCCCTATTTCCAGGGCGCCGATGAATACTTGCAGCAGGCCCGCGCGGCAGTCGATCTGCCGGCGCTGCGCAAGGACTTCATGCTGGTCCCCTATCAGATTTATGAAGCGCGCGCGCTCGGCGCAGATTGCATTCTTCTGATCATGGCATGCCTTGACGATGCGGCGGCGGCCGAGTTGGAAGCCATCGCCTTCTCGCTCGGGATGGATGTGCTGGTCGAGGTTCATGATGCGGACGAGATGCTGCGGGCGCTGAAACTGAAATCTCGACTCCTCGGTGTCAACAACCGCAACCTGAAGACTCTTGCCATCGATCTTGCGACGACAGAGCAATTGGCCACCATGGCGCCGAAGGACAAGCTCCTGGTCGCCGAGAGCGGTCTCTATTCGCCTGCGGACCTCGAACGCATGCACAAGGTCGGCGCCTCCATATTCCTGGTCGGCGAAAGCCTCATGCGCCAGCAGGATGTCACGGCCGCGACCCGCACCTTGCTCGGCGCGCGAACTCCGCTCACCTCGGCCGCCGAATGAGCAAGCTCACCCATTTCGATGAGATCGGCAACGCCCGCATGGTGGACGTTTCCGAGAAGGATGCGACCGAACGGGTCGCGACCGCCAAGGGATCGGTTTTCATGGCGCCGGAGACGCTGGCGCTCATTCGCGACCGCGGCGTCAAGAAGGGCGATGTCCTGACCGTCGCGCAGCTGGCAGGCATCATGGGCGCCAAGCGGACGCCGGACCTCATTCCACTCTGCCATCCTCTCTCCCTCACATCGGTCAAGGTGGAACTCAGCCTCGATGCCGCGCGAAGCGCCGTCGACATCACCGCGACCTGCAAGCTCCTCGGCCAGACCGGGGTTGAAATGGAGGCGCTCACCGCCGTCTCCGTCGCGGCGCTCACGGTCTATGACATGGTGAAGGCCGCCGACAAGAGCATGCGCATTGGCGACATCCGCTTGGTTCACAAGAGCGGCGGCAAATCAGGTACCTACGAGGCTCAGTAATGATTTCGGTGGCCGACGCCCTGGCGCTTGTTCTGGCGCCTTTCTCACCTCTTGCCGGTGAAATCGTCGGCATCGACAATGCCGTCGGCCGGGTGCTTGCCGCACCTGTGACTGCGCGCCTCTCCCAGCCACCCGCCGCCGTCTCGGCGATGGATGGCTACGCCGTCCGCGCCGCCGACATCGCGCAACTGCCGGCGCGTTTGCGCGTGAACAGCACCATCCCGGCCGGTGTCGCGCCCAGCACACCAGTCAAAGGCGGCGAGGCAGCCCGAGTCTTCACCGGCGCCATTCTGCCGGCCGGTGCCGACACAATCGTCATTCAGGAAAATTGTGATCGCGACGGCGACCAGGTCACCGTGCGCGAAGGATCGACGACATTCGGCCAGCATGTGCGCGCTGCCGGAAACGATTTCCGCCAAGGTGAAATTGGGCTCTCCCCCGGTCGCCAACTGACCGCGCGCGACATCGCCCTGGCCGCCGCCATGAACTGGCCGACCCTCGCGGTATCCAGGAAGCCGCGGATTGCCATCCTCTCGACCGGCGATGAATTGCAGCATCCGGGCGATCCGCTTGGTCCGGCGCAGATCATCGCCTCGAACGGCATCGGACTTGCCGCCTTCGTCACGGCTTGCGGTGCCGAGCCCATCAATCTCGGGATCGCCCGCGATAATCTGCCGGATCTCTATCGCGCGCTCGATGGCGCCAGAGGGGCTGACGTTCTGGTCACCACGGGTGGCGCATCGGTCGGTGAGCTCGACCTCATCCAGCAGGCCCTGAAGGATAAGGGCGCCAAGCTCGACTTCTGGAAGATCGCCATGCGGCCGGGCAAGCCGGTCATGTTCGGCACCATCGGCGACCTCCCCGTCCTTGGACTTCCCGGCAATCCGGTATCGGCCCTCGTCACGGCCACCCTCTTCCTCCGCCCGATCATCCGCAGGCTGCAGGGCTTGCCGGAAAGCATCGACAACGCTTCCTATGCCCGCCTCGGAACGGCGCTGAAGGCCAATGACCAGCGGCAGGATTATCTGCGCGCAACGCTCTCCCGTGGGCGGGATGGCGGCCTGGTTGCCACACCTTTCCCGAAGCAGGACAGCGCGATGCTGTCCTTGATCGCCCGGGCCGATGCCCTCATCATCCGGCCGCCGCACGCACCGGCTGCCGGCGAGGGCGACATCACCGAAATCCTGCCCTTGGGCGGTGGATGCCTCAGCATCTAGCGGAACGGAGCGCTTTCATTTGCCCCGTTCCGCTCAAGACGCTCCCCCTCAGGTCGTCGGGATGCTTTCCTCAACAAAGAGGGTCGCAACCCCCGACGCCCCGGTCGCCTGATAGGCTGTGTAGGTCCGCCCGTCATCACCGGCAACGCCGGTCGCAACCTCCGTCCAGCCACTGGTATTGAAGCTGTCCGTTGCATCGCCACGGACCGCCAGGATGTGGTCGCTATCCGTCATCGAGATTACCGACGCATAGTCCAGCGATACCGACGTACCGCTGCCGCCTTCGAAGTCGAGAACTTCGACCGACGAAATATGCGAGGTGTTCGAAGACGTGAAGCTGGACAGGTTATGCAACTGCACCAGATCCGTTCCGTCGCCGCCATCGATCGATCCGCTGGAGAGATCCGACGAGTCGACCGATTTGAAGATGTCGTCGCCGGTGCCGCCGCTCATGGCGTCATTGCCGTCACCACCAACGATCACGTCATTGCCGGCACCACCACTCAGCGTATCGTTACCGGTGCCGCCAAGCAGCCAGTCATTGTCGGCATCGCCATTGATGGTATCGTTGCCGGTACCGCCAAAGAGCGTGTCATTGCCGTCGCCGCCGTTGATCGTGTCATTGCCGGCGCCGCCGTCGACATAGTCATGGCCGCCCAAGGCCGACAGCGTGTTGTTGCCGCTGTTGCCGTAGATTTCATTGGCCGAGCTGTTGCCCGTGCCGTTGATGTTCGAGCTGCCAGTCAGTTCCAGCCTTTCGACGTCGGTGTCGGCAATCGTGTAGGTGACGCTGGCAAAGACCGTGTCCGTCCCGCCGCTCGCGTCCTCGCTGACCGTGTCGTTCGTGGCATCGACGACGAAGCTATCGTTGCCGGCTCCACCCGTCATGGAGTCGTTGCCGGCTCCACCGTCGAGATAGTCGTTGCCGGAACCGCCTGACAGCGTGTCGTTGCCATTGTTGCCGTAGATGGCGTCGTTGCCGTCCCCGCCCGACAGATTGTTGGCGGAGCTGCCGCCATTGATCTGGTCGTTTGACGAAGTTCCCGACGAGTTGCCGCTGCCAGACACGTTGATCGTGTTGTTGGTCGTCGGCGCCGTCGCGGACGGGACCGTATTCTGGCTAGGATCCGATTGGATTGCCAAGGCGCCTTTCGTCAATGTCGGCAGGGTATCGTCATTGGATATCGTCACGGTCGCCGAGCCATCCGCAATCGCCGCCCCGCTGGCACTGGCCAAGGTAACGGTGAAGGTCTCGTTGCCCTCGACGATGAGATCCTCCGTGGTGGTCAGCGTCACGGTGGCCGTGGTCGAGCCGGCCGGGATCGTCACGGTGATCGCATTTCCGAGACCGTTATAGCTCTGGCTGAAGTCCGAAGACCCGGCCGATCCCGTGGTCGTATAGAGCAGCACGGTCACCGGTACGCTGGCCGGTGCCGACAGCGACACGGTGATCGTCACCGTATCCCCCTCACTGACCACGACGTCACCCACTGACAAGGCAGGCACAACCAGCGACGTACCGACGATCGTGTAGAGCGTGCCGTTATAGTTCAGGAACTCGACCTGCTGATTGTCCGTCGCGTCGACATAGTTCAGGAAGTGATCCTTGACGACGATCGTTTCTCCGCCGTTGTAGGTGACGAAAAGATCATTGCCGACCTGCGCCAGTGTCGGCAGCGTCCCGGCTGCGTCGCTGATCACAATAGTGTCGGCCGATCCTTTGGCTTCTTCGATCGTGTCGTCACCGTCGCCTGCCGCAAACACGTAGGTGTCATTCCCGGTGCCACCCACAAGCCGGTCGGCACCTGTGCCGCCGGTGAGGGCATCGTCCCCGCCCTGACCAAACATGATGTCGTCACCGGCACCGCCGTTCAGCGTATCATCGCCGCCGACCGTTCCCTCCTGGGCGTAGGTATCGATGTCGGCGAGGATCAGGGCTTTGAGCTCCGCATCCGTCAATCCCGGATGCGCGGCCTTGAAGGCATCCCAACCGGCATCGGCCGAGCCGTAATAGATGCTGTCGCCCAGCATCACGTCGTTGCCGGCCCCGCCATTGATGATGTCGTCACCGACCGCCTCCACATTGGTGGAACTCGATCCGCCGATGAGAGCGGCGGTCAGATCGTCGGAATCTTCGACAATCAGCGGCTCGCCAATGGTGGCCGTGAAGGACGATCCATCGTTGGTGTAGGTCGCCGTCCCGGTGCTGTCGGTATTGTCGAAGAACCGAAGATTGTCCTCGGACACGCCGTCACCCATGCCGATCGCATAGACCTTGGCACTCGATTGTGCCGCCAGAAGTGCTTGATAGGCGAGCAGGCCGTTGTACATGTCGGCATAGTCGACGCTGTTGCCGCCGCTGCCACCGCCGCCCGGGCCACCGGGACCGCTTGATGCGCCGGTATAGGTCGTCGGATTGCCGTCGGTCAGGAAATAGACGACATCCTGATAGCCGGCATAGGCACCGCTATTGGCGGCATCCATCGCATTCATCACCGACAGCGCTTCCGTAAAGGCCGCCTGATAGTTCGTTGATCCGTCAGAGGAAAGTGCGTTGATGGCATCGATCAGCGACTGAAGCTTCGTCGTGTCGAGATCATAGATGGTGATCTTTGTCGACGCATCGCTGCTGAAACCGATCAGAGAGATGTTGATCGTGCCCGTGAACCCGGCAAGTTGGGTCACGAGGTTGATCAGTGCCGATTTCATCAAGGCCAACCGGTCAACATCCCCATTGGTCATGCTGCCCGACGTGTCAGCGATTAGAACGATGTTATAGTTCTGACCCGGCGTAACGATTGTCTCGCTGCCGCCGACATCGCCGATAAGCAGGTCATTGCCGGTGCCGCCGTCGATCGAACCGTCTGGCGCATTGTCGGTATCATCGATCCGGTGATCGTCATCGGTCGTTGATGCGCCTTCGGTGGTCGGCGTATCGCTGACATTCTCACCGACGACAAACCCATCAACGATTTCGCCTTTGACGTTGAAGCTGACTGTCGCGGTCGAGGTGTCGCCATCATTGTCCACGATCGTGTAGCTGAACGTGAAGTCTTCGCCATCGGTCGATATAGAGTTGCCGTCGATGGCCGTGAAAGTCACCTCACCCGAGCTGCTGACATGGATGACGCCCTTGTCGGCAATGGTGATGTCCCAGCCGGAAGTGGCATCGCGGCTTACCGTGCCGCCACCAAGGCCCGCGGCAACAGTGGAGATCGCGTTCGACGCCAGCCCATCGGCGCCCGCGGCATCAGCACCGCTGCCGTTGTCGACAAAGACGTTACCCAAAGTAACCGCGGAGGCCGTGACGGCATTCACCTGTCCAAATGCATCGTCTTCAGCCGTCGGCGCATCGTCGCTGATGACGACCTGGATCGTCGCATTGCTGCTGTCGCCAGTCGCATCCGTGGCAATGACCTCGAAGGACGGCCCGTCGACCGTATCGTCCTTGCCCTGGGTCGCGTGCGTGGTCACATTGTCGGCCAGCGTGTAGCTGTAGCTCACGGTGTAGCCACC
>CAZUAL010000127.1:0-409 GCA_964618305.1 uncultured Dongia sp.
TTTATGAACCGCGCTTTAGCTGCATTTATTACGCGCCCGCAAGCTGAGCTTCAAATCGGCGCGGGCGGAGAATGGTCCCTTGGGGCCCCGCCTGTCAAGCCGGCTTGACGGAGAAGCCGGCTTGGTTGAAGAAACCCGCCCGGCCGCCCCTTGGGCGGGCCAGAGCAACCGGTCGCGAGTCATGAGCACCTTTCAGGACGTCCTTTTTTCAATCCACGACGGTCACGGCCGCATCGTCCTCAACCGACCGTCGGCACTGAATGCGCTAACGCTGGACATGATCGACGCCATCAGCGCCCAGCTGGCCGGCTGGGAAATGCGCGCCGATATCCGGGCGATCACCATCACCGGGGCGGGGGACAGGGCCTTTTGCGCCGGCGGCGATGTGAAGGCCCTCTACGATGCCAAG
>CAZUAL010000127.1:419-10593 GCA_964618305.1 uncultured Dongia sp.
CTATCTCGAAGATTTCTATCGTCGGGAATATGCGCTGAACTACCGCTTGGCGACGTACAAGAAGCCGATCATCGCGGTGATGGATGGCATCGTCATGGGCGGCGGTGCCGGGATCGCGCTCAATTGCTCGCACCCGATCGCGACGCACAAGACGCTGTTTGCCATGCCGGAATGCCGCATTGGTCTCTTCCCCGATGTTGGTGCCGGGTTTTTTCTCAATAAGGCGAGCCCGGCCATTGCCCTGGCGATCGGCCTGGTCGGGCTCAGCCTGCGGGGACCTGGGCTTATCAAGACGGGGTTGGTCAGCCGTTTCATCGGCAGCGGCCGTATCGACGAGATCCGTCTGGAGACACTGGATTCGCTGCAGCTCTCGGTCGAGGCCGCTGGCATCGAGCAGCTCATCCCGTTGATCGAGCCGGTCTTCAGCCTTGGCTCGCTCGATGAGATCATGACCGTCCTTGCGGCCCGCCGCGACACCTGGGCGGTTGAAACCTCCAAGGTCCTCCGCGCCATGTCGCCGACGGCGCTGCGAGTTGCCCATGCGCACCTTACTAGGGCAAGGGGGCAGAGCCTTGCCGACGTGCTCAAGACTGAGTTCCGCCTGGTCCAGCATCTGATGGCCCAGCCGGATTTCTTCGAAGGTGTGCGGGCCCAACTCATTGACAAGGACCAAGCGCCGAAATGGCAGCCGGCGAAGCTTGCCGAGGTATCCAGAGACCGGGTCGATGCTTGTTTCGAACCGGTCCCGGGCATCAAGGATTGGGCCCCCGGGAAAGGTTAAGAGTCGGCGCCGCCTTGCCTAACCGCTGTTGGGGCCGCGAAAATGTCGAAACAAACGATTGAGCGGACTGGCGCCGGGTTAACCATTGCTTTACGATGGGTAGCTAGCTTGAAGCCGACTCGCGACCATTTTGGGGCGCGCGACGCTATTGGGGATTAGCGGTGAAAAAAGCTTATCTGGAAACGATTGCGCTGGTCGAGCGCCTGCATCGCGAGTGTCTTGAAGTCATCAAGGCCGATCTGGACAGACAGGGGATCCGGGACCTTAACAACGTCCAGGCCATGATCTTGTTCAATATTGGCAGCGATGTGCTCTCGGTGGGTGAGTTAACCAACCGGGGCTACTATCTCGGTTCGAACGTCTCCTACAACGTGAAAAAGATGGTCGAGAACGGCTATCTCATTCAGGAGCGCTCGCCGCATGACCGCCGTGCCGTCCACGTCCGGCTTTCGGATAAGGCGCTGACGGTCGTTCAGAAGATGCACGAGATGTACGACAAGCACCTGCAGGCGCTGAATAGCGAGACCTTCAAGGAAGGCGAACTGGACAACGTCAATCTGACGCTGCGCCGGCTGGAGCGCTTCTGGGCGGCCTCGATGGATTACGCCCCGCGCTAAGCGGGTCACTTCCGGACGAAGTGCAAATCCTGGAACCGGTGGCGGAACGCCGTCACTTCGGCGCGCACCTTTTCTGCTGAATCCTTGCGGACCAGAACGCGGGCCGTCAGCCGCGCGATCTCCTTCATATCCTCGGGCTGGAACCCCCAGCGCGTGATTTCCTGGGTCCCGATGCGGATGCCATTGGCGTCGCCCGGGACCTCAGGCAGCGGCAGCCCGATGCTGGTGAAGAGAATGTTGGCGGGCTCGATCAGGGTGCTGGCCGAATTGCCGCCGCCATAGGGGATGGCGTTGAGTGCCACATGCTGCGATTGCGTGAATGCGTCGCGGCCACTGGGCTTGAAGACGGCAATGCCTTCCTTGTCCATGGCGCTTGCCAGGGATTGCGCGTTGGCAATGCAGGCCTTGGCATAGGACGGTCCGAACGCCATGAGGTCCATCACGGCCACCACCATGGCCGCCGTGCGGCCGAGGTCGAAATTGGCGGTAAGGCCCGGGAAGGCGATGCGGTCGAGCCGCTCGGCGAGTTCCGGCGAATTGGTCAGAACCATGCCGGAGGCCGGTCCGCCGAAGGATTTATAGGTCGAGCCGGTCATCAGGTCGGCCCCCTCGGCAAGAGGCTGCTGGAACGCACCACCGGCGATGAGGCCGCCCATATGCGCGGCGTCATAGAGCACATAGGCGCCGATCTCGTCGGCGACTTCGCGCACGGCTCTCAGGTTGTAAGGAAACAGGCACATGGACCCGGCGACGATGATGAGGCGCGGGCGCAGGCGCCTGGCCGCATCGCGCAAACGGTTGGCGTCAATGTCCATGCGCGCGGCGTCGAACGGCATGTCTTCGACCTTGAGGCCGTAAAGGCCGGCGGCACCGATCTCGCGATGTGTTGGGTGTCCCGCCGCGGCATCGGAGAAGGCCATGATCGTGTCGCCCGGCCTGCAGGTCGCCATATAGGCATAGAGATTGGCAAGCGATCCACTGCCGACGCGGTGTTCGACATAACGGGCGCCGAACAGCTTCTTGAGCAGGGAGGCGAGCATGATCTCGATCTGCTCGGCATGCATCATGCCCTTGTTGTACTTGGCACCAGGCGCGCCGAGATTGGGCCGGCTGCCCAGTGTCGAGCCGAGCAGGGCGGAAGCACGCGGGTTGGGAATGTTCGTCCCTGCATAGAGGTTGATGCAGTCGCGATCGACCAACCGCTCGTGCGCATGGACCAGCCGGTGCAGCTCCGCGTCCAGCACATCGAGGCTCATGCCGCCGAAGTGCGCCTCGCTCCTGGTGATGAAGGCGGCGACATCGTCCGGCAGCCAGTGAAGATCCTTCCCGCTGTCCGGCATCGTTGCCTCCCTGCAATCAATCCTTGGTGGCGAACATGGTCCAGTCGACGGCCGTGCCGCGTTTGAGATCGCGCGCAGCGCTCCGGCCCAACACCTCCGGCAGGTATTTCGGCGCAAGGCCCTTGCCCGGCCGGATCGAGCGCACATGCTCCTTGCCGATCGTCTCGCCGGCTTTGACGTCCTTGACGATGTAGAGCGAGCGCCGCAGCGGGCGGATCCCGGCTTCAGAGGCGGTCGGCCCGTAATGCACCGAGCCCAGCGCTTCCCAGGCGATGTTCACCGCCTCGATCATCTGCGTGAGCTCCGCCGGTTCCAGGCTGAAAGCGGAATCGACACCACCATCGGCGCGGGCGAGGGTGAAGTGCTTTTCGACCACGGCCGAGCCGAGAGCGGTCGCCGCCACAGGGACAGCCGTGCCCATCGTATGGTCAGAGAGCCCGACCACGCAGTCGAACATCTCCGCCAGATGCGGGATCGTCCGCAGATGGCTTTCCGCTGGCGGCGTCGGATAGCCGCTCGTGCATTTGAGCAGAATGAGTTCCTTGCAGCCTGCCTGCCGTGCCGCCGCGACGGCCTCCGCGATCTCGCCAACCTCGGAAGCGCCGGTCGACATGATCATCGGCTTGCCGGTGCGGGCGACGTACTGAATGAGCGGTACATCGCACAATTCCAGCGACGCGATCTTGTAGGCGGGTGCACCCTGCTGCTCCAGCATGTCGACCGCCGTCGTGTCGAAAGGTGAGCTGAAGACGGCGATGCCGAGCTCGCGGCCCAGGGCGAAGAGCGGCTCATGCCACTCCCACGGCATGGCCGCTTCCTTGTAGAGGTCGAACAAGCGGGCACCGTCCCAAAGGCCCCCCTTGACGCGGAAATCCGGCCCGTCATGGTCGATCGTGATCGTATCGGCCCGGTAGCTCTGCAGCTTGAGGGCGTCGGCGCCGGCCTTCTTGGCGGCGCGCAAAATGTCCTTGGCGCGCTCCAGGCTGCCATTGTGATTGGCAGAGAGCTCGGCGATGACATAGGGCGCCCGGTCCTGGCCGATCTCCCGTCCGGCGATGGTCACGCGTTGCATCAGGCCTCCTTATGCTGGGGCGGATAGGCATGAAAATACCCATCGGCGGCCAGCCTGTAATCCGCTTTGGCGAACAATGCGAGTGAAGCTACGTTATCCGGCAGAATCTTGGCATAAAAATGTGCACCCGGCGCCAGGTAACGGACGGCTTTCAGCAAGGCGGCGCCCACGCCGCAACGATGAAACCGCCGCTCCGTCGCGATCGAGATCAGATATTCCGGACGGCCATTATCCTCGCCGATCCAGTCGGCGCGGACGAAGGCGCCCGGCTGCCCATCGACTTCGGCAATCAGGAACCAGTCGGCAGCGGCCGAAAGGCGTTCCATCAGCCACCGGTGATGCTCTTCGGCCGTCGGAATGGCCGGGTTGAGCGCATAGCGCCGTGTCTCGGGCGCGCGTTGCAGGTCCATCAGCATCTGCTCGTCCTGAGCCTCCACCACCCGGAGGCTGAGCGTACGGCCGTCACGAAGGTGCATTTTGGGCAGGAGTGCCGCGATAATGCGTTGAGCGCCACGCCCGTCACAGAGAGAGAACGCGGCTTCGGACATTGCCTTGCGCGCCGCCTCGTCCCGGCCAAGTCCTGCAAACAGGTCCTTCAACTTGGCCCCAACGCGCGCGCGATCATCGGTCGTCAGGAAACCGGCGCAAATTCCAGCACCAATCTGTTCCACAATCGCGGCATTTTCGCGCTGGTTTTCAGCTATGCCGACCAGGATCGTCGGCAAGCCGACGCAGGCGCGCTCCCATGTCGACGTGCCGGGCGCGCCGATGCTGATGTCGGCGCGCATCATCATGGACGCCATATCGGCAACGTCGGTCCAGACCGAAACGCGCGGGCCAAGGCTCGCAGCCAGCTGTTTCACCTGCTCGATATAAGGGGCGCGGCTGCCCAGCACGACATCGACCGAGACGTTGTGGAAATCCTTGAGCATTTCAAGTGCAAGGCCGGTTCCGTTCAGTGGATCGACGCCACCGAAGGCCACCAGCACGCGCAAGTCTTTAGAGGAGGCAGAGGTATGATCGGTGGCCCGCCCCTTCGTCGCACGTTGCGGCTGGAACTGCTGTCGCAGCAGAGCCGCGGCGGGCCCGACCAGAAGATGGGCCCTGTGCGCGTTGATCTGCTCGTAACGTGTCTCCCAGTCGCCGGGCGTCGGGTTGACGATGATGTCGGCATCCATCTTACGATTGGCGAGATCGTCAAAATAGACGATGCAGCCGGCAAACGATCGCGAGGCCCTGGCGAAGGCAATATCGACATCGTAATCGTCGATCAGCAGGACATCGCACTTCCCGACGGCCCTGGAAATTTCCGCAGCGTCACTTTCCATGTCGTGTCCGCCAAGGGTGATCCGGCCCTCCGGTGGGATGTTGCTGCCCAGGAAGGCGAAGGTTTCCTCGCTGGCCGCCCAAAGACAACGCCAGCCGAGCGCTTCCAGCCGGGTCAGCAGGGCCAGGCACCGCATGGCATGCCCGGTTCCGATCCGCGCATTGGCCACCATGCGGCAGACGATGATGTTCGCCGCCGGATCGTTGGCCATGGCCGAGCGCACCCGGTGCTTGGCGTTGGCAAGCGACAGTTCAGGGCTTGTGCCGATGATCGACAGGGCTTCCTGCCAGGTGGGGATGTGGCCATCCGGAAACAGCGCGAACAGCTTGCGGAAGAAATCGAGATCTTCTGGATAATCGAGCGTCCAGCGCTGGAGTCGAGCTGGCCAACCAGGGCCGATGACATTCGACCGGCGCAATTCGGGCGCGCGGCGCATCCAGGGTGTCACATGTTCCCGGTCATAGGGCGAGGTGGCATCCCTCGCCGCCATCTCAAGTGCAGTGCGGGTGAATGCCTCGCAATCGAGGCCGTGCGGAAAGAGCCGCGGCATGTTGTTGGATGTATAATCCGCGTCCGAGTTGCCGCGGGCCGCAATGACAGCCTCGCAAAGCTCCGGATCGATGAGCGGGCAATCGCTGGTGACCCGCAATATCACGTCCGCGTCGACCGCGCGGGCGGCGCCAAGGTAGCGGCTGAGAACATCATGCTCATCACCGCGGAAGACGGTCGCCCCGCATCTTTGCGCAAGGGTCGCCACCTCATCATCCGCCGGCTGCGTCGTCGTCGCGACGACGACCATATCCGCGTTCTTCACCTTATGCAGCCGCTCCAGGACATGCTCGAGCACAGTCTTGCCATTGAGCCGCTGCAGGATCTTGCCTGGGAGGCGCGAAGAGCCGCGCCTCGCCTGAACGATAATCGCCGTGCGACGCCCACTTCCCGAGGTGGCGGTAGCGGCAGTCTCGGGTCCTGGCATCGACTGGTCGTTGCTAGCCATCTGCAACAGCGCCAAGGTCAGTGGTGTCAGCGTCTTCTGGTTTGCCAGCAAGTAATCCTGGATACGGTTGAGGGGCAGGAGTTCCAGCTGTTCGTATTCGGCGCTGCCGCTGGTCTTGAAAATCCGCTGGATGTCTTCCCACTGAAGAGAGGTGCGGACCGTGTAGCACACGTCGAAGACCTGGCTATCATTGTCACTCACCACCGCCAAGGGTTGGACGTCACTGACATCCTTCGTTGTGATGCCGATTTCCTCCTGGAGTTCGAGCATCAGCTGTTGCCTGAGATCGACCTGCTGGTTGTGACCGAGCGTGCTCATGTCCACGGAACCGGAGGGAGCCAATTCGCCCATGCCCGGATATTGATAAACGGTCTGGCTGAGATGGCCGATCACAATGCCGTCCTGGCAGAAGAGGAGGCCGGTCACGGCAAGGGGCCGAACCTGCGACCACCGGAAGATCGAGGGGTCGCGCGACTGCGCCAGCAGATAGCGATAGTCCGCGCGCCTGCCGGTGATCCTGTTGTCGGCAATAGAGACGACGGACACGATTTCGCCATCGAATAGGCCGGAGCCTCGGCGCTGCATCTCCTCGCGCCAGATGTCGCGGGCGCGATCGTCAATCGCTTGCGGAATCTCCGGCTTGGCCAAAGCCAGGGTGCAAACGGGCGCCTCGTTCAGGCGGATCAGCGAAACCGACTGCTTCATGCCTTTCCCCGGGGATGAACGCCCCTTTTCAAGATCTCATACGCGGCCGCAAGCGATGTAACGCGCGTGGCCGCGTCACCATGGAGCCTATGGCCCGCATCCTGATCGAGAACGATGACTTCGATACCGGCTGCCTGCGCTGATGCCACGCCACTGGCGGAATCTTCGATGGCGATCGATTCCTCCGCCGCGACGCCGAGCTCCTCCATGAGCATCAAATAGACCATGGGATCTGGCTTGCTGCGGTTCGTATGATCGGAGCCGACGATCGCGTCGACGAATGCTCCGAGACGGTGGTTTGCAAGCCAGCGGTGAATGAGGGTGCTGTCCCCAGCCGAGGCGATGCCGACTTGCCAGCCAAGGTCCTTTGCCCAGCCCAGAAGTGTCTCGGCGCCCGGGGACGGTGGAGAATTGAGGATGGCGCTCTCGACACCTTCCCAATAGTCCGTCCATTCGCGGTGCGCATCCAACGCTGGGTCCGCCGCTCGGCAAAGCGAGTTTATCAAGTCGCGAAGTACGAGGCCGTTGGCGTCCTTGAATTTCGGCGCCCTGTCGGCCAAACGGTGCTTTTCGACAAAAGCCTCATAAGCCGCCCGCAATCCCGGGAGCGTCTCGGCCAGAGTGCCGTCAAAGTCGATCAGCAATGCCCGCATCTTGTAGCCTTGCACACCATTTTCCAGTGGCGCGTTCAGGGTTTCTCGGCCTTCCGGCAAATTACCATTCGGTTCTGCCCTATTGGGCCAAGATCCTGGCCAGTCTTTGAGGTCAGCTCGATATTGAGGCGGGCCGCTGCTTCGATCAGTGGATGCTCATAGTCGACAATGCCGCCATTCGTCATCGGCAAGAGCACATAGAGCAAGAGATCGTGGAGTGAACTGACGTTCTGCGAGGCGACGATGTCGAGACCGGATTGCCTGGCCAGGGATTCGATCTGCCCATCACTGATGAAAGTATTGAACTTGTCGATCGGCCGGCTGGAAAGTCCCACCGCCTGCCGCAACCGATCCTGTCCGGCCCTCGCTTCGGCCGAATTCTCGATCATGGCCAAATAGCCACCTGGAGCCATCAGCGCGATCATGCCGCTGATGGCCTTGCTTTGCAGATCCCAGCTGTTCAGGTTGATCAGGCAGCGGTCGGTGAAGATAACATCAAATCGGTCTGCAATGCCCCCGAGTTCCAACGCATTCCCGACCTGATAGGAAAGCCGGGCCGGATCTATTCCATCCTCCGTGCGGCGGGCGAGGGCGGCCTCGATCATCTCTGGAATGTAATCGATGCCGAGCACCTGGCAGTCGGCGTAGGTTTGTGCAATCCAGCTGCAATTGAAGCCGTTGCCGCATCCGACCTCGAGGACACGGAGCTGCCGCATCAGGCTTGCTCGCGCCAAGTCGATCACCCGGCCGATAGCAGCGATCTCGATCATCTTGGCCGTGCGGCCCTTCGTCGTCGCGCGAAGATCCTTGCCGAAGGATAGAGCCCAATTCTGCCAATGCTGACGGATATCTTCGAGGTTCATGTCCCGTGGCCTTTAACAGAAGCTGCCGCGCACCAGCCGGTGCAGGCGGGTCGGCAGGCTGACGTCGCGCTCGGTCAAAAGGGCGACTTTCGAGCCGCAGGAATATATCCTGGGCGAAACTGAAAGACCAAGCGCCGTGGCGATCCGATTGAAGCGCGCCATGACATTGTCGAGGTCGAAATCGGGAAACAGTGTGCCCCGCACATTCTTGTCCTTCAGACTCCATTGGTAGTTCCAACTCGGCCGCCACTGACTCGGCCCGGTCTTCGCGGAATGAACGCCGTGCGCATGGACGGTGTGGTCCAGCCAATCCATGATCACCTCAGCCCCCATGCGGTCGGCGTCGAAGCTCATGCTGGCGATGAAAGCCGCGCGCATTTCCTCCGTGTAGGCGAGGGAGGGCTTGCCGTCGAGATGGTCGAGCAGCATCGTCACCGCCTGGTCGACGGAACGCGCCACTGGATTGACGCGATTGGCGACATAGCGGCTGACGGCCGGGCTGTCCGTGTCCATGACGCAGACGGCCGGGTGATTGAGGGCGATCGCTTCCACGCCCGTCGTGCAGTTGGTCTGAATGAGGGCGGTCGACGCGAGGATCCAGGCGATGGATGATCCTTCGCGCACGACGGAAAGCCGCGGCTCGCCCTTGAAGTGGTCGAGCCAAGTGTCGATGCGCTCGCTGGGATGCGGGCGTAGGACGATCTTCACGTTGGGGACCTTGGCAAGCAGCTGATGTATGATGCCGACAACGGCGCGATGATTGTCCCGCTCCATGGCCAAATAATTCTCGATGAAGGACTGTTCTGGCGGGTCCGTCAGATCGAGTTTTCCCTGGCGCGACTGGTCCTGCACCATGACCTCGACGGGACCCTTCTCCGAATTGGTCCAGCCGAGATTGGTATTGACGAGAAGGAATTTTCCGAACCTCTTGCGGATGGCATCGACTTCGGGCTCGTGAATGCTGCGCATGGACGGGCGGAGCAGGTCCCAGCGCGGATTCATGGTCGTGTGGACGTGATTGGCCGCGAAGGGGAATCGCTCCCGCATCGACCTCGTATTCGTTTCGCCGGCGATGAAAATAGCATCTGTGTGCCGCACGGCATCGGCGCCGATCCAGCGCAACTCGCGCGGGGTCGCCACCAGCCCGGGAACCTCTTCTTCAATCGCGGCGACGATGCAGCCAAGCTCTTTGACCCGGGTGATCGTCCGGGCATCGCGCTGGGTCAGGCTCTTGGACAGGTAGATGCCGGCCGGCATGGCTTCCACGTTGCGTTCGATCAGCCATTTCTGGCCGAGAACGACCTCGTAGCCCCGGGCGATGGCGAGTGCCGCAAGCAGTAGGCGCGAATCAAGCTCCCGCGATGCGATCTCCATCGGCATATAGAGCAGCCGACGCAGTCCGTGTTCGGAGTGGCGGCTGGTCTCAGTTGCTTGCGACAGGAGCGTTCTCGAGGACATTTCCTATAAAAATCAAATACTTGACCTTTAACGGCTTAGCGAGGCAGCTGACCACAGCTATCCGCAGATACATCTCCGGACCTATCATTCCAGCCGGGAACTGGCAACCTGCGATCCGTACCTTGGTTCCCGAATGTTCTGCAAGTCACCCCGCCGACTGATTTGGCTAAGGGCCGCGGTCCTCACAGCATCTTTTGGAGCGACGGGGCATCAAGCCATTGCTTGTTGCTGTCGCTGGAGAATCGGAAGCCGTCCGGCACCTTGGTGGCGCCGCTCTCGGCGAAGGATTGGCGCTTCCAGTAGGTGAAGATCGGCTCGATCACATAGCGGTCGTCAAGCTCGACGGTGGAGCGGCTGTCAT
>CAZUAL010000128.1:0-10575 GCA_964618305.1 uncultured Dongia sp.
GTGTGGTACAGGCCGCGACAATGAACAATGCCGCTGTCACGAGAAATCGCTTCATGACCGGCATCTTACCACCCGATGCGCCCCGATGCGCCGGGGCTTAAGAAATTGTGATCCGCAAAGGTCAGCGCCATTCCGCGTTGGGATTGGAAAGCACGGCTGGGCTAAGCACCAGGCAATAGCCCTTTTCGGCCCAGATCGTCTTGCAGGCCTTGCCCGCTTCCGTCTGTTCCAGGCCGACGAGCAATGCGGAATAGCGGGTGATCCCTTCCCAGGTGCGCTGGATGATCGCGGGCCGGCTTTTCTTGACGATCCCTTTGAGGTGCGCAGCCATTTTCGCGATCACCTGCTGCGCCTCGGCCTTCTTGCCATAGGCACCGAAGACGATGCCCCAGCCGGAGATGCGCGCGGTCGTGGTGATCGTGCCCCCCTCCTCGGCCACGCGCTGGTCGCAATCACCACCTTTGAGCTGCGTCGGCGGCGGTCCTAATTCGTCTGCCGCCACCTTGATGGCCAGGTCCTTCAGCTTGGGCTTGTCACCAGCGGATTCCTTGAAGCCGCGATTAAGAAGATTGGTCATCAGGGCAGCTCGCTCGCCACGGCTGCCGGCGCCGAGCACGACACCGATCAAGCGCCGGCCATCGCGCTTGGCCGAGGCCACCAGATTGTAACCGGAACCGCAGGTGAAGCCGGTCTTCATGCCGTCGGCCCCCTGGTACGAAACGAGGATCCCGTTGACGGTGGGCTGGGTTCGGCCGGCGATCGTCACGCTGTGTTTGCCGAAGAAACGATAATGTTCGGGGAACTCCTGCAGAATATGGAGCGCCAGATGCGCCATGTCGCGGGCCGTGGTGACCTGGCCTGCATTCGGCAGGCCTGTTGCATTGCGAAATTCCGTACGGGTCATGCCGATCCGATGCGCCATTTCGGTCATCATCTGCGCGAAGCGTTCCTCGCTGCCGCCCACGGCTTCCGCCAGGGCGACCGCCGCATCGTTGCCCGAAACCACCAGCATCGCGGTAAGAGCTTGTTCTATCGTAATCTTTTGTCCGGCCTTAAGACCGAACTTGGTCGGCGACTGGCCGGCAGCGGTCGCAGACACTGTGAGTTTGTCGCTGAGATGAATTCTGCCGGCCTTGGCCGCTTCGAATACCATGTAGGCGGTCATCATCTTGGTGAGCGATGCCGGATACCACAGCGCATTTGCCCGATCGGCCCGAAGGACGGAACCGTCCGCCGCGTCCACCAGGATGCTCACATTGCGGGCGGCGGCCGGGAGGGGAGCCAAACCAACGAACAGCGACAGAAAAAGCGCCAGAATCCGCCATCCCAGCGCCCGCGACACGAACTGCAACATACTTCCCTCAAGTCCCAAAATCGGGTTGGATGTTAAGACATGACTCTGTGACGGGTGACAAGCCGATTTAGGCATTGCCCGGGCCTTTGGCGTGGCTATGTTGAACATATTGGTCGGCTTTTGGGGGTATCTGTGATCCGAATCACGCGCAATTTCGCGATCGGCGGTCTTTTGGCGCTTGCCGTCTCGGCGACGAGCCTGGGGCTCGGTGCCCTGCCCGCCTTGGCCGACTACCAGGCCGGTGTTGATGCCTATTACAAAGGCGACTTCCGGGCCGCTTATGATTCTTGGCTGCCGCTGGCCGAAGCCGGTGACGCGGTCGCCCAGAACAGCCTGGGCGCACTTTACGACCACGGCCTCGGCGTGATCGAGGACAATGCCGAGGCGGCCCGCTGGTACGAAGCGGCCGCCAATCAGGGCATGCCGCTCGCCATGCGCAACCTCGCCAATCAATATGCGAGCGGTCACGGGGTGCCGTTCGACCTGGAGATGGCGCGGCAATGGTATGAAAAGGCGGCCGCTCTGGGCGATCAGCAATCAGCCGCCCTGCTGGCACACCTGCGCCCGGCCACGGCGCCGGTCGATACTACCGCCTCTGTTCCGACGACGACTTTCAGCGCTCCGACGACGACCGGCAATTTGGCCGAGCCGGTCGAAGGCACCGCCGCGCCCGTATCGGCGGAAAGCTCCGCCGATACGGTCATTGCCGACATTCCGACCAACCAACCGACAGCACCTGCGACGGCACCCACCGGACCGATCCTTCTCGATGCCGGCGGCACGACCGCCACGCTGGGCGCCGATGGGCAGACCAGTCCGGCACAACCGGCCGTCACCGCGCAGCCAGCCTCCGTGCAGCCAGCCTCCGTGCAGGAAGCGGCGGTTACACCGATCGCACCGGTGGCGCCGCGCACCGACGGCAATTGGATTATCGGCCAGTGGCAAGGACCGTCGCTGGGTTGCCCAAAAGGTGGCGGCATCGAATTCACCGATGGCGAAACCATGAGTTGGTTCGATGGCCAGGTCGCCGTGCGGCTTGCCGCCAACTACCAGATCAACGGCGACAACATCGTCGTCAACGCGATTGCGGCCGACGGGACGTCTCAGCAATACACGTACCAGCGCAGCGGTCCGGACAAGA
Source organism: uncultured Dongia sp. (assembly GCA_964618305.1). Classification (GTDB taxonomy): domain Bacteria; phylum Pseudomonadota; class Alphaproteobacteria; order Dongiales; family Dongiaceae; genus Dongia. Next base: position 2,496 of record CAZUAL010000128.1, read on the forward strand.
TGATCATCGTCAACGTGCCGCCGAGCATGCCGAAATCGTTGCTGGGTATCGCCTACCGCCGTTGCGGCGCAGCCCCGAGCGCGACGCAATCCGCTTCCATTCCCGCCCAGCCGGCAGCACCGGCGGCCACCAGCACCGTGCCGATCATCGGCGGCGGCACCGGCGCAGCGCCGGCCCTGCCCGCGAACACGCAGCCGGCCACACCCGTTCAGCCGTCGACGCCCGTGCAACCAGTTGCAGCCACTCCCGCGACGGCGGCACCTGCGACACCCGGGGCGGCACCCGGGGCAGCACCGCAATACACGCTGAATGAGCAGGCAGCTTTCGGCAAATCGGCAACGTCCAGCGATACCAAGGCTGCCGAGGGCTGGGCTGCCTTCGAGCAAGGCAATTACCAGGAAGCGCTCAACATCTTCAAAACTCTGGCTGATGCCGGCAACACCAACATGCAGGTGCTGGTCGGCAACATGTACGATTATGGCCAGGGCGTGCCGCAGGACGATGTGCAGGCGCTGCAATGGTATCTGATGGCGGCGTCGAAGGGGAACACGAAGGGCCAGTACCAGGCGGCGAACCTCTACTTCACCAGCCCGACGGTGCCGAAGGACCTGATCGAGTCTTATCGCTGGGCAAGCCTTGCCGCCAAGGGCCCGAAAGGCGAACCCGTAACGATCTGGGCGCAACAGCTCCAGTCGGTCCTGACCGCCAACATGTCCGACGATGATATCGACGACGCCAAGGCCTTGGCGAAGAAGTCGGTAAAGACCCAGTAAGCGCCAGCCCGGAGTTCATCATGCTGCCCAATACCGCCTTTGACGCGGCCGACCTTGCCGCGAAGGATCGCGCGCATCTGATCCACCCGTGGGTCGACCTCGGACTGGTGAAGGATACCGAGCCGCTGATCGTCTCGGCGGCGGAAGGCGCCTACGTCTACAACGTCCACGGCCAGAAGATGCTGGACGGCATCGGTGGCATGTGGTGCGTCAATGCCGGTTATGGCCGTAACGAGATCGCCGACGCCATCGCCGAACAGGCGCGCCACATGGCTTATTTCTCGCCGTTCGGCGTTATCGGCAACCCGCCGGCCATCGAATTCGCGCATCGCCTGACGCAATATACGCCGGGCGATCTCAAGCACGTCTTTTTCACAACCGGCGGTTCGACCGCGGTCGACTCAGCTTTGCGGTTCGTGCACTTCTTCAACAACTTCCACGGCCGGAAGGAGAAGAAGCAAATCATCACCCGCGAATACGCCTATCACGGCTCGACCTATTTAACGGCTTCAGTCTCCGGCAAGCCCGCCGATCGCGGCAACATGGATCTGGAAACCGGATTCATCCATCACCTGCCCGTCCCCAATCCCTATCGGCGCCCAGATGGCATGTCGATGGAAGCCTTCTGCGACGCCAAGGTGAAGGATCTGGAGGACAAGATCCTGGAACTCGGCCCCGACAAGGTCGCAGCCTTCATCGCCGAGCCGCTGCTGGCTTCGGGCGGCGTCATCGTCCCGCCCCCCGGCTATCAGCGCCGGACCTGGGAAATCTGCCGCAAGTATGATGTGCTCTATATCTCGGACGAAGTCGTCACTGGCTTCGGGCGCCTTGGGCACATCTTCGCGTCAAAGCCCGTCTTCGACATCGAACCTGACATCATCACCAGTGCGAAGGGGCTCACGTCCGGTTACGTGCCGCTGGGCGCCATGATCGTCTCTGACCGGCTCTATTCCACGTTGACCGAGAAGGCCGGCCGCGGGCAGACCTTCGCCAATGGCTATACCTATTCGGCGCATCCCGTTTCCTGCGCGGCGGGGCTTGCCAATCTCGACATCTTCGAGCGCGAGGATATCTGCGGCCATGTGCGTAGCACGGGTCCCTACTTCCGCGACCGGCTCGGCGAACTTGGCGATATCGACATGGTGGGCGACGTGCGCGGCAGCCACTTCATGGTCTGCGTCGAGTGCACGTCCGACAAGAAGAACAAGACGGTGCCGCCGGCGGAATGGAATGTCGGGAAGCGCATCTTTGAGAAGTGCCAAACCAAGGGCCTGCTCGCACGGCCAATGGGGCATCTCATCGTCATGTCGCCGCCGCTCATCATCAACCGGGCGCAGATCGACAGTGCCGTCGACATCTTGCGTCAGGGCATCATCGAGGTGATGGACGATCTCAAACGCGAAGGCCTGTGGAATTAGGCTATTTCAGCCAGATCTCGGCACTCGCCGACTTGCCCGCCGCATCGATGACCGTCACCCGCTGCGCGCCTTTTCCGTCCGGATCCCATTGGGTCTGGCGCAAGTAGGGCTGCGAGGAAACCGGGCGCCCATTGACTAGCCAGCGCAGCGGCAAGGCACCGCCTTCGGCCTTCAGCACGAGCGGTACGAGACCTTCGCTATCCGGCCCATCACTTTCCGGCAGGGGCACGGTCGAACCGTCGACCGGGAACGCGATTTGAAGGCGGTTCTGCGGCCGCTCAGCTTGGCTCAACGCCGGGCCAACCGTATAGCGCTGGAGATTGGCAGGGAGCTCCGTATTGCCCACCAGCAGAGCACCCGAAGGTGGCTGGCCGGGTAAGGCTGAATCGCTTGGCGGCAGCTGATCGAACATCTCGAAAAGGATCGGTGCAGCCGCGTCACGGCCCATGCGGCCGCCGGAGAATGAACCGTCCGGACGGCCAACCCAGACGCCGATTGTGTAATCCTTGGTGAAGCCGATCGCCCATGCATCGCGATAGCCGTAGGAGGTTCCGGTCTTGTAGGCGATACGGCTGGCGTTCCGGCGGTTGGCGCTGGCGAGCCAGCTTGCCGGCGGCGGGGTGTCTTCCAGAATGCGGGCCACGTAATAGCTGCCGAGCGGACCGATAAGCCGCTTGGGTGGGGCCGCCTCCTGCCCCTTCATGAAGCGCAACGCCCGCGCCGAACCTTCCTCAGAAAATGAGGCGTAGAGCGCCACCATTTCTTCGAGCGTCACGCCGACACCACCCAACGCAATGGGCAGGCCAGGACGTTGTGCCTCCTTGGGCAGATGCAAGGGGAAGCCGGCATCAGCAAGCTTCATGGCAAAGGGTGGCGCGCCGACCGCGTCCATGAGGGTCACGGCCGGTAGGTTGAGCGAGAGCTGCAGGGCTTCGCGTGCTGTCACTTCGCCGCGGTAGAGATGATCGAAATTCTCCGGCGCCCATTCGCCGAAGCGCATCGGCTGGTCGATCATGATCGTTTCCGGATGCACGACCAGATCGTCGAACGCCATGCCATAGATGAAAGGCTTCAGGGCCGAGCCCGGCGAGCGGACGGCAGCCACCATGTCGATCGGACCGAATTGCTGCCGGTCGAAATAGTTCGCCGACCCCAGATAGGCGAGCACCCGGCGGCCGTCATTGGCGATGGCAAGGGCCGCGATGGTGGCGCCGGGCTCCAGCCCCATCGACCGGCGGGCAAGCAGGCGCTGGAGATTGCGCTGGAGGTCGTGATCGATGGTGGTGTGAATGACGGCTGCCTGCGGCATCTCCCGCTTCAGCCGTTCCGCCAGATGCGGCGCATCGCTCAAGGCCGGAAGACGGCGCGATGGAATAGCTTCCGCCAGTGCCGCCTGATAGGCCGCCTGATCGATCTCGCCTGCAGAAAGAAGACGCGCAAGGACCTTGTCGCGCGCCGCGCGCGCCGCCTCGGGGAACCGGTCCGGCCGCAACCGTTCCGGCGATTGCGGCAGGGCCACCAGCAGCGCCGCCTCCGCCTCGGTCAGGTGCAGGGGCTCCTTGCCGAAATAGCCGAGGCTGGCCGCGCGCACGCCCTCCAGATTGCCGCCATAGGGGGCGAGTGTCAGATAAGTGTTGAGGACGCCTTCATTGCCAAGCCGCCAGGTGAGCTGCAGCGCCCGCATGGCCTCGATCGCCTTCGCCTTGAGGCCCCGCGGCCTTGGTTCGAGCAACCTTGCCGTCTGCATCGTCAGGGTCGAAGCACCCGACACCACTTCGCCGGACGCGAGCGCCTGGCCGGCCGCGCGCAAGGCTGCCAGGGGATCGACACCCGGATGCCAGCCAAAGCGGCCATCCTCGAACGCTTTCAGGAAGAGCAGGAATTTGGGGTCGACCTCATCGACCGATGCCGGAAATCGCCACGCACCATCGGCGGTCGCAAACGCCCGCAGGACGGAATCGTCGGAAGCGAGCACCAGGGTCGAGTGATCCTTGAGCCGCCCCATATAGGGTGGATAAAGCGCGTCCGCCACCAGCGCCGACATGCCGAGACCGAGGCATATCAGCGCCCCGATCCCGGCAATCAGCTTTAGCCTGCGGCGGTCAAGCATCCGCGCCCTCGGCTTAGTAAGGCGCCACGGTCAGGACATCGCGACCGCCACGCGCGCGCAATTCCGGCGCGTACATATCTTCAACCTGCACGGCCGGCACGGTGTAGGTGCCGGGCGTCACCGCCCGCACCATATAGGCGAGGTTGAAGCTCGTCTGACCGCCATTCACCCCGACATCGATGGCGCCGATATAGCGATCGTCCAGGAACTCGCTGTAGGTGAGATAGGTGAGCTCAGGCAGCCAGGAGAGGTCACCGGTCCGGCGCGTATCCGTCAGGCGTTCGTTTTCGATCTCGAAGCCCGCCGGCAGCATATCCACCACAAGGGCGCGCCGCTGATCGTAGTTCTGGACCGACCCCGAGACCACCGCCACCAGCACATCGTTCTGCCGTACGGTCTTGAGATCAACCGGCTCGCCATTCAGCGTATAGAACACCCGCTTGATGTCGAACCCGTTCGCTTCCGGCGGCAGATTAGCGATCGGCACGCCAAGCACCGTCGCCTTGGCATAGACCGGCTCCGGGCCGCTGTTCGTGAAGACGGAACCAGCACCCAGTTCCTCCGACGCCATATGCAGGAAATAGGGTTTCCCCTGCTCGACTGCTGCCTGGGCATCCCGGCTGATGCTGACTTTGGGCTCGCTCGACGAAGTCGTCGCCCGCGCCGCCATCAGGATCCAGGCCTCCTCTTGCGTGCTGAGGTAGCGGCGGCCGGATTGCAGGTTGGCGAGCGTCTCCAGAAGGATCGTCGGATCGCGGCCCGGCAGCTTGGCCTCTGCCATCAATGCCACGATAGCGGCGATGTCGCGCAGATCCGAGCCGTAATCGAGCATGTGCCGCCGCGCCCGGTTCGCCGCCAGCAGTGCCGCGTCAAACGCGGCATTGGCCCGCGACGTATCGCCGTTGAGCGCCAGAGCCGTGCCCAGCTGAGCCAGGGCGAGGCCCGTCGGCATCCGATCGAGGTAATTGTCAGCAAGATAGCGCAGCTCACTGATCTTTGCCTCCTTCGCTTTGGCCAGCACATAGACCGCATAGGCACGCGCCGCGAGGTTCTCGGCACTGTCATTGTTAAAATCCGTGGCCAGATAGTGCAGCCCGTCCAGGCCATGGCGATAGGCGACATCCGACACTTCGTATCCGCGTTCGCGCGCCTGGGTCAGGAAGTCCATGGCGAAACCGGAGAGCCAGTTCTCCGCCGGGCTGAAGCTCGTCCACAGGCCAAACAGCCCGTCACTGCGCTGGCGCTCAAGGACACGGCCGATCGCGCTCTGTACCTGCTTGCGATCAATCGTCGCGTACTTGTTTTCGAGGCTCCAGGCTTCCGCGACCTCGCTGGTGAAGAGCAGCGGAAAGGCGATGCTCGTCGTCTGCTCCAGACAGCCATAGGGATAATGATAGAGCTCGGCCAGAACACTCTGCACGTCGAGATTGGGATGCGCGCTGAAGGAGAGCCGCAGATCCGCCGTCTCGGGCAGGAAATCCGCCATGGCATTCGCCGAGAGCTTCAGCTTGCCACCCGGCATCAGCCGCTCCGTCAAGGTCTGGCTGATCGCCGGCTGCGCGGCGCGGACCGGCAGGTTGATGTCACGGGTCAGCGCGAAACCGCCGGGACCGGCCATAACCATGGTGACATGCCCCTCGCCAGCAGCCCGGGCCTGCACACCCGTGCGCCAATCGTGGCTGGCACCGGGTGCTAGGTCGACGGCCAGATGCGTCTCGCCGGTGAGGCGCAGATTTTCGCTCGCCTTGAGGTCAATGGTGTAGGTTCCAACGGCACCTTCGACATTCTGCAGGGACAGGGACAAGTTGCTGGTGTCGCCCGGCGCCAGGAAGCGCGCCGCGGAGCTCATCGCCACGACCGGGTCCCGCACGATGAGTGGCGCTTCGGCCGAGCCCACATTCTGCCCGTCCCACGTAACCGCCATCAGGCGCAGGCGGCCGTTATAGTCCGGCACCTCGAACTTGATCGTCGCTTTCCCGGCCGCATCGAGCTTCACGATGCTCGAGAATAGCGCCACCAGCTTGATTTCCTTTGGCGCGCCGCGCTTGGCAAGTCCTTCGCCGTCACCGCCACTGCGGATCGTGCCGCGCTTGCCTTCCCGGCCTTCGATCAGCTGGCCGTAGAGATCGCGGATTTCGACGCCCAGGCGCCGCTTCCCGAAATAGTAATCGAGCGGATCCGGCGTCGCGAAATCGGTCAGCTGGAGGATACCTTCGTCAACCGCCGCCAAGGTGACATAGGCGTCCTTGCCGGCGAGATTGCTGACCGAGACAGGAATCTCGACCGATTGGCGCGGCTGCATCTTCTCCGGCACCGTCATCGCGATCTCAAGCGCACGCCGCTTCGGATCGATCGCAAGCCAAGTGAGGCCGATGGCCCGGCCGGGGCCATGGGCGTCGCCCTTGCCGGCCCGGAACGCGTTCACCAGGACGTAGGCACCGGCGCCCCAGGACTTTTCGATCGGCAGCTTGATGGTCTTGCCGCCCTTAGGTACGGAAACGCTGAACGTATCGAGCACGCGGTCGGTCGCCACCGTCACCTGCGCCTCACCGGCAAAGGGTGCGGAAAGGTGGATCTCCGCCTTGTCGCCCGCGTTGTAGAGTTCCTTGTCGGCGACGACCTGCATCTTGTCAGGCGTGCTGCCTGTGCCGGGCGCCGTCCACCAGCCGGCATAGAACCGCACGGAGGTCGCAGTCCCGCTCGCCGGGTCAAACACTTCAAGGCGATAGGGACCCCATTCGACTTGCCCGCTGATCTTGGCAGGCTGACCAGCTTCGACCGAAACCTTGCCGCTGCTCGATTCAGCGTCACGCACCGAATAGTCATAGTCCCAGCGATTGTCGCGATAGAACCAGACATAATCCCAGTCCTCGCGCACCAGGCGGTAGGTGAGATCCGCCTTTGCCTTCGGCTTGCCGTCGGCGCCCAGTGCCACCAGTTCGAATTCGGCGATCGAGCCTTCCTGCACTTCGTCATTGGCAAAGAGCGGCTTCAGACCGAGATAGAGATCCTTGTTGCGGATCGGCCGGCTGATGGTTTCGATCACCGGACGGCCGCCGAACTCGTAGACTTCGGCCCGCAGCGTCGCGGCCAGCGGAACTTGCGCGTCGGGCACCTCGTCGAACGACATATCAAGCTCGACATGGCCGTTCTCGTCGGTGGTGGTGTCATCATAGGTGAGGCGCTGCGCCTCGACCTTCTCATCCGCCAAGCCGAACCGGTATCCCGGCAGATCGGCGAAAGGCTCGGGATCGGCATCAATCACCACCTCGGCCTTCACCGGCAGATTTGCCGCCGGCGCGCCGTAGAGGTATTTCGCATCGATCTGCACAGGTAGCGGTTCAGGTGGCGTCAGCACATCAGCGGCACCGATCATTTTCACTTCGATACGCGCTGGGACGACGTCTTCGACCAGGAATTGCGTCGTCGCGAGCGCATCGCCTTCCGGGTCGAGATAGGCCTCCAATGTCCAAGGGCCGGTCCGCGCCGTGCTCGGCAGGTCGATGTCGACGGAATAGCCACCGCCGGCATCGGCCATGTCAACGAAGCGCTTTGCCTCGTTCCCGTCCGGACGCAGCAGACGGAAGGTGAGCTTCTGGCCGGTCAGCGCATCGGCCGATGGGTCACGCGCCAGAGCCACCACATGGGCCGTCTCGCCCGGCCGGTAGACCCCGCGGTCGGTATAGAAGAAGATGTCCATATCCCCAGGCATGGCGCGTCCGCCGACGCCGCGATCGGACAGATCGAAGGCAGGACCGCTGAAGACGAGGAAGCTGAAA
>CAZUAL010000129.1:0-10551 GCA_964618305.1 uncultured Dongia sp.
CTGCGCAGGACGTCATAACGGGCAGGGGGGGGCTTCGGCGTGAGCAGGCCACGGCTGCCGTCGAGGCTGCACCTGGTCAAGGGCACCGACAGGCCCGACCGCCAGCACGGCAACGAGATCGACCCGCCGCTGCTCAACGACCTCGAGCCGCCGACCCACCTTGGTGAGCGGGCGGCCGGCGTGTGGCGCGAGTTGGCGCCGCGGCTGCGGCAGTGCCAGGTGCTGACCGAGCTGGACGTGATCTCGCTCGAGATGCTGTGCGACGCCGTGGCCGACTACCGACTGGCGCGCGAGGAGCGCGGCGACAGCCTCACCACCACCAGCGCCAAGGGCAGCCAGATGCTCGACCAGCTGCTCGTCGCGCAGCTGTCGTGCGGCAAGCGCGCCGAGGCGCTCATGTCGCGCTTCGGCATGGACCCCGTCAGCCGCTCGCGCGTGCTCGTCGACCGCCAGGGCGACCTGTTCGGTGACGGCGCCTCAGGCACCTCGCGGTTCTTCAAGTGAGCGCCGTGGCAGACCGCCCCAAGACCACGCGCAAGCCGCGCGCGCCCAAGGTGGTCGACCGCACCACCCGCTACGCCGAGCGCGTGCTGTCTGGCGAGATCATCGCCGGGCCGCACGTGCGCGCCGCCTGCGCGCGCCACATGCGCGACATGCACGACGGCGCGGCGCGCGGCCTGCGCTGGAGCCCCCAGCACGCGGCCGAGGCCATCGCCTTCTTCGAGGAGGTGCTGCGCCTGAACGGCGGCGAGTTCGAGGGCAAGCCGTTCATGCTGCAGCCGTGGCAGGACTTCATCGTCGGCTCGCTCTACGGCTGGCTGCGCGGCGACGTGCGGCGCTTCCGCGTGGCCTACGTCGAGACAGGCAAGGGCAGCGGCAAGAGCCCGCTGGCGGCAGGCATCGGCATGAAGGGCCTCACCGCAGACGGCGAAGCGCGCGCCGAGGTGTACGCCGCGGCCACGAAGAAGGACCAGGCCATGGTCCTCTTCCGGGACGCGGTGGCCATGTACCAGCAGTCGCCCGAGCTCGCGCGGCGCCTCACCTCCAGCGGCAGCGGCGAGAACGTCTGGAACCTAGGCTACAGGGCCACTGGCAGCTGGTTCCGGCCTATCAGCGCCGACGACGGGCAGAGCGGCCCGCGGCCGCACGTGGCGCTGATCGACGAGGTGCACGAGCACAAGACCGCGCAGGTGGTGGAGATGATGCGGGCCGGCACCAAGAGCCGGCGGCAGGCGCTGATCTTCATGATCACCAACAGCGGCGCCGGCAAGAACACGCCCTGTGGCATCTACCACGACTACGCGTGCGAGGTGGCCGCAGGCCGCTCGCGCGACGGCTCGCCGCTCATTGACGACAGCTTCTTCGGCTACGTCTGCGCGCTCGACGCCGACGACGACCCGCTTGCCGACGAGAGCTGCTGGCCCAAGGCCAACCCGTCGCTGCAGCTGGCCGGCCTGCCTGGGCTGCAATACCTGCGCGAGCAGGTCACCGAGGCGCGCGGCATGCCCGCCAAGGAGGCCATCGTGCGCAGGCTCAACTTCTGCCAGTGGACCGCAGCGGCCAGCCCGTGGCTGAGCGCCGCCGTGTGGGAGCCGTGCCGCCAGGACTTCAGCGCCGACGACTTGCGCGGCCGCCGCGCCTACGCCGGGCTCGATCTGTCCAGCACCACCGACCTCACCGCCTTCGTGCTGCTCGTCGAGCCGCGCGATCCTGGCGAGCCGTGGAGCATCCTGCCGTGGGCGTGGCTGCCCGAGGACGGCCTGCACGACCGCTGCCAGCGCGACCGCGTCGACTACCTCGCGTGGAAGCGCGACGGCTTCCTCGAGACCTCGCCGGGCCGCGCCATCAGCAAGCGGCACGTGCTGCAGCGCGTGGCGCAGCTGTGCGCCACGTTCGACGTGCAGGACATCGCCGCCGACCGCTGGCGCCTGGCCGACTTCGTGCAGATCGCGGCCGACGAGGGCATCACGCTGCCGCCCATGGTGGAGTTTGGCCAGGGCTTCAAAGACATGAGCCCGGCCATCGACCAGTTCGAGACCGCCATTCTCAACCGCACCGTGCGGCACAACGGCCACCCGGTGCTCACCTGGTGCGCGGCCAACGCCGTCACCGACATCGACCCCGCCGGCAACCGCAAGCTCAACAAGATGCGCGCCACCGGCCGCATCGACATGCTGCTGGCCGCCGTGATGGCCACCGCCCGCGCCATGGCCGGGCCGCAGCAGACCGAGTCGTTCTGGGAAACCGCGGAGGCGCACGCGTGAATTGGCGCAACCTGTGGCCGTGGGGCCGCAAGAACGCGACGCTGGATCTGTTCCGCGAGCTCTACGGCGGCCGCCTCAGCAAGGCCGGCACGCGCGTTGGCGTGCGCGACGCCATCCGAGTGGCGGCCGTGTTCGCGTGCGCGCGCGTCATCGCCAACGGCCTGGCGCAGGTGCCGCTCAAGCTGTACCGCGAAGACGCCGCCGGCCGCAAGGAGCCCGCGCGCGAGCACCCGCTGTACCACGTGCTGCACCGCAAGCCCAACCCGTGGCAAACCAGTTTCGAGCTGCGCGAGACCATCGCGCTGCACCTGGCGCTGGCGGGCCGGGCCTACGTCTACAAGACCATCGTGGGCGGCGTCATCCGCGAGCTGATCCCGTTCGACCCGCTCACCACCGAGTGCAAGCAGGACGCGGCCGATCCCATGCGCCTCACGTACACCGTGCAGGGCAAGAACGGCGCGATGACCTTCGACCAGTCTCTCATCTGGCACCTGAAGGGGCCGAGCTGGTCAGGCTGGGAGGGCATCGACGCGCTCGAGATCGCGCGCGAGGCCATCGGCCTGAGCATCGCCGCCGAGAACGCGCAGTCAGACCTGCACCGCAACGGCCTGCGCGTGCCTGGTGTCTACAGCGTCGAGGGCTCGCTCAACAGCGAGCAGTACAAGCAGCTGCGCCAGTTCCTCAAGGACAACCACAGCGGCGAGAACGGCGGGCTGCCGATGATCGTGGACCGCGGCGCCAAGTGGCTGCAGCTGTCGATGACGGGCCTGGACGCGCAGGCGCTCGAGACGCGCAAGCACCAGGTGGTGGAGGTGTGCCGCGCCATGGGCGTGATGCCCATCATGGTGTTTGAAAGCGACAAGGCGGCCACCTACGCCAGCGCCGAGGCCATGTTCCAGGCGCACGTGGTGCACACCCTGGCCGCGTGGTGGGAGCGCGTCGAGCAGAGCATCGACTGCAACCTGCTCACCGAGGCCGACCTCGAGGCCGGCATCTACGCCAAGTTCGTTGGCGCCGGCCTGCTGCGCGGCAGCATGAAGGACCGCGCGGAGTACTTCGCCAAGGCGTTGGGCTCTGGCGGATCGCCGGCGTGGATGACGCAGGACGAAGTGCGCGGGCTCGAAGAGCTCAACCCGCTTGGCGGCGACGCCGCCGCGCTGCCCGCCGTGACCAATGCGCCGCTGATCACCAACGCCATCTGACCCACTGAGAAGGGCCACACCACCATGGAACACATGCTCATCCCGCTGCGCGAGGTCAAGTTCGCCAACGGCGGCCAGGCCATGGAGTTCAGCGGCTACGGCGCCGTCTTCGGCAACGTCGACGCCTACGGCGACGTCATCGAGCCTGGCGCCTTCGCCGCCACGCTGTCAAACGCCCGCAGCAGCGGCATCTGGCCGGCCATGCTCTCGCAGCACGGCGGCTGGGGCATGACAGCCGAAGACCTCACGCCAGTGGGCGTGTGGACCGACCTGGCCGAGGACGGCATCGGCCTCAAGGCCACCGGAGTGCTGGCACCCACCCCGCGCGGGCAGGAGCTGCATGCGCTGATGAAGATGCAGCCGCGGCCCGCCATCGACGGCCTGTCGATCGGCTACATCGCCAAGGACTGGGAGCCGCGCAGCAAGCCCGACGAGCCGCGCCGGCGCCTCAAGCGCATCGACCTCATCGAGATTTCACCGGTCACTTTCCCGGCCAACGGCAAGGCGCGCGTTGCAAGCGTCAAGTCGCTGGCCGACAACGAGCGCGACCTGGAGGCTTGGCTCATGCGAGATGCGGGGCTCAGCAGGAAGGAAGCGCAGATCGTCATCGGCCACGGCTTCAAGGCCCTGCTCCGTCAGCGAGATGCGGCGCAGCAGAGCTCCACCGAGCTGGCCGAGTTGCGCGAATCGCTCGCGCGCCGTGGCAACGCCCTGGCACGCGGCTGAACCATCACCACCCATCTGAAGGACACATCATGGACCTCGCAGACATCAAGAAGATCATCGACGAGCAGGGCGAAGCCTTCGCCCAGTTCAAGCGCGCCAACGACGCGCTCATCCAGGCCAAGGCCGACGGCAAGGCCGTGGGCGACCTGGAGGCCAAGGTCGGCACGCTGAGCGCCGCGCTCGACAAGCTCAACGAGCAGAAGCAGGCGATCGACCAGATCCTGCTCAAGGCCTCGCGGCCGGGCGGCCTGGGCGGCGACACCAAGGACGCCGAAGCCAAGGCCAAGGAGCTCAAGGGCTTCAACACCGCGCTGCGCGCCGAGTACCAGGCCAAGGGCAAGGTGTTCCCCGGCGAGCTCAGCGCCGAGGCCTACGCGCAGTACAAGAGCGGCTTCTTCAAGGTCATGGCCGGCGTGTCGGTCGACGGCCTCGAGCCCGACGAGCGCAAGGCCATGAGCGCCGGCAGCGACCCCGACGGCGGCTACCTGCTGCCCAACAGCACGCAGGGCATGGCCGTCACGCGGCTGTACCAGCAGTCGATCATGCGGCAGATCGCCGACGTGCAGACGATCACCACCGACAAGATCGAGGGCGTGATCGACAACGACGAGGCCAGCGCCGGCTGGGTGGCCGAGCTCGGCACGCGCAGCGACTCCACCACGCCCACCGTGGGCCGCTGGGAGATCCAGGCGCACGAGCTGTACGCCATGCCCAAGATCAGCCAGAAGCTGATCGACGACGCCGCCACCGATGTCGAGAGCTGGCTGGCCGCCAAGGTGGCCGACAAGTTTGGCCGCGTCGAGGGCACCGCGTTCTGGCAGGGCACGGGCGTGGGCCAGCCGCGCGGCCTGGCGAGCTACACCACCGCCGCCACGGCCGACAGCTCGCGCAGCTGGGGCCAGTTCGAGCACGTGGTGTCGGGCGCCAACGGCGGGTTCCACACCGACCAGTTCGACCCGCTGCACACGCTCATGGGCGCGATGAAGGACCACTTCCTGCCCAACGCCCAGTTCGTGATGCGCCGCGCCGTGCGCACGGCCGCGCGCAAGCTCAAGGAGAGCACCACCAACCGCTACCTGTGGGAGCCCGGCATGCAGGTGGGCGCACCCGAGCGGTTGATGGGCTACCCGGTGCGCGTGGACGAGTACATGCCCACGCTCACCACGGGCTCGCTGTCGCTGGCGTTCGGCGACTTCCGCCAGGCCTACACCATCGTCGACCGCATGGGCATGCGCACGCTGCGCGACCCGTACACCGCCAAGCCCTACGTCGTGTTCTACACGACCAAGCGCACCGGCGGCGGCGCGATGAATTTCGAGGCCGTGAAGTTCATCAAGTTCTCGACCTGACGCCCTGACGCAACCAGCGCCGGCCGCTCCGCAGCGGCCGGCGCACCCACACCCATCGGAAGGAAACCATCGTGAGCAACAACGATCTGCACAACAACGTCCGGGCCGTCCGCATCGTCGGCCCGGTGGCCATCGGCGCCAACGGCACGGTCACCGGCAAGGTGATCGACCGCCAGGGCTACGGCGCGGTCGAGTTCGTCGCCTCCTACGGCGCCATCGTCACCACGGGCACCGTGGCCACGCTGGTGGTGAAGGAGGGCGACGCCACCGGCTCCATGACGAGCGTGGCCGACGCCGACCTGCTCGGCACCGAGGCCCTCGCCTCGCGCCTGGGCGGCGCCACCACCTCGGGCACCGGCGCCAACGTGTCCAAGCGCGTGGGCTACATCGGCATCAAGCGCTACGTCTCGTGCGACGTGGTCAAGACCGGCACCACCTCGGTGGGCTGCGTGTCGGTGAGCGCCATCCTCGGCAGCCCGTCGGTCGCCGCGGTCGCCAACCCGTGAGCGTGCACCGGCTGCCGGGCGGTGCGCCCGAGTCCGTGGCCCTGCTGGGGCTCGGGCCGTCCGTCTCGCAGTACCTCGAGCTCAGCAAGCGCGCGGGCGGCCGCATGGTCGACGAGGTCTGGGGCATCAACGCCCTGGGCGACGTCTTCGCGTGCGACCGCGTCTTCCACATGGACGACGTGCGCATCCAGCAGCTGCGCGCGGCCGAACGGCCCGAGAGCAACATCGCGCGCATGCTGGCCTGGCTGCGGCGCCACCCGGGGCCGGTGTACACCAGCCGCACCCACGAGGCCTACCCAGGCCTCGTGGAGTTTCCGCTCACCGAGGTGGTGGCCCGCTTCGGGCAGGCGTACTTCAACAGCACCGCCGCCTACGCGGTGGCCTATGCCGTCCACCTTGGCGTCAAGCGCCTGGAGGTCTACGGCTTCGACTTCACGTACCCCAACGCGCACCACGCCGAGAAGGGCCGCGCGTGCGTGGAGTTCTGGCTCGGCATCGCCGTGGCCAACGGCGTCGACGTCAAGGTGCCGCACGCCTCGAGCCTGCTCGATGCCTGCACGCCAGAGGAGCGCCTTTACGGCTACGACACGCTCGAGGTCGAGTTCAAGCGCGAGAACGGAGCGCTCAGCACCGTGCTCACGCCCAAGGACGCGATCCCGACCGCCGACGAGATCGAGGCGCGGTACGACCACACCGCGCACCCCAACCCGCTGATGAGCGCCGCGTGAGGCGGCCGCCGCAGCCAGCACCAGGAATACAGCCATGAAGACCGGCACCACCGTGCGCCTGCGCCCGCCGCCTCCCGTGGAGGGCGTCGTGCGCGAGCGGCGCATCAACACCGCCAGCGACGAGATCGAGTGCCTGGTCGAGTGGACCGAGCACGGCCAGCCCGTGCGGCGCTGGTTCGCCATCAGCGAGCTCGAAGAGGTGCAGCCGTGAGCCGCCTGCCTGCGCAAGTGGAGCGCGCCGTCGCGCTCGATGCCGCCGGCGCCCGCATCGCACGCGCCGCCGCCCTTGGCGAAGACGTGCAGGCCGGCGGCCTGTACTTCGCCTCGTGCCTGCGGCCCGTGCCGCACCTGGCGCGCGAGTACGTCGACACGCGCGACGCCATCGCCGACCTGCTGGCCGACCGGGCGCGCGGCATCATCGTGCCGGCCGACCGCCTGGCCGCGCTGCGGCGCGAGCTTGACGCCATCCCGCTCGAGCTGGCGTGGACCGACGTCTTCCACAACACCGTGGTCACCGAGGGCAAGAACGCGCTGCTCACGCACTTCCTCAAGGGCAGCTCGTACACCGCAAGCCAGGTGCTCGGCCTCATCGAAGACACGGGCTACAGCGCCATCGGCGCCAGCAACACGGCGGCCGCGCTCACGGCGGCCGGCGGCGGCAGCCCGGCCAACGGCTGGAACGAGGCGCCCAGCAGCACCTGCGCCTCGCGCGGCACGCCGTCGTTCGGCAGCGCCGCCGCCGGTGCGCTGGCCACCAGCTCGGCGGTGGGCTTCAGCATCATCGCCAGCGACACCATCAAGGGCGCCTTCCTGCTGTGCCGCAGCACGGCGGGCACGGCTCCCACCACGACCGTCGGCAACACCAACGGCGCGCTGTATTCCGCGGGCTTGTTCACCGGGGGCGACAAGTCGGTGGCCAACGGCGACACGCTGAGCGTGAGCTACACCGCCAGCGCCTGAGCACAGGAGCGCGCACATCATGGGCGTCCTCGCCAACGCATTCCGCGGCAGCCACGCTGGCAACACCAGCGTCTGCTCGCTCATCATCCTCGTGCCGGCCTACGAGGTGCTCAAGCTCTGGGAGCTCGAGGTCACCGGCATGGCCAGCGCCGCGGCCGCCGGCGAGACGCACGGGCTCTATCTCACCAGCGTCGTCGGCAGTGGCGGCACGCCGACCCAGGTGTACTGGGAGCCGGAGAACGAAGAGGACAGCACGCCGAGCGGCTGGGAGCTCTACTACGGATACAGCAGCGAGCCGACGCTCGCCTCGCGCCCGCGCATCCAGATCCCGTTCCAGCCCTTCGGCGGCCTGGGGCTGTGGGAGGGCAAGGGCTCGCCGCTGGTGGTGCACAACAAGAGCGCGAGCACCATCCACGTCGCGCTGCGCAGCGTGAGCGGCACGAGCAACATCGCGCTGCGCGTGCGCGCGGAGCTGGGGGCCTGAGCATGCGCCGCGGCGGCATGGGGCGGCTGTCGCGTGGGTATGCGGGGCTCGGCGGCTTGGCAGCGCAGAGATCGGCCGCGCCGGCGCGATACAAGTGGGCGCAGCTGCTTGCCGACAACACATGGACGGCGCTCAGCGGCGAAGACATCTACTCGTGGGCCGATGGCGGAGGCATCCCCGGCTCGTTCTACCCGAACAATTACGCAGCGCTGCGCAACTTCGTCAATGACTACTGCGGCCCGGCGGTGGATCACGACGAAGGCGCGAGCTATTACTACGGAGGCGGGCACAACAGCGGCTTTATGAACGGCGTCGCGCGCCGAGATTGGGACTCGCTGGCTCTGTCGCTGGTTGTCGATCCGACTCCGAGCGCCAAGATACCGGCCAGTGGCGGCGTGCCAATCGGCACCTACCCGAGCGGGCTAGCCATTACGTGGTATCTCGACGCATCGCGGCTCACCGACCCGCTCGATGCCGCGTACATCACCGACCTGGCGCGGCCATCGACGCATATGTACCGCGCCGCGGCAAAGCGCGGGGATCGCGTCTGGTACTTCTACAACGGCTTCGGCATTGCGGACGTGTCCACTGGCGCGTGGGATGGCTACGACCTGCGCGGCTCGCTGGAGGCCGACTGCACGGCGCTCAACGGCAGCGACACAGGTGCCGTCTTCCAGCAGGGCACGGTAGCCATCTACGACGCCGACACGGATCAGTTCTTCGTGACGCGCGGGCCTGGCGACACCGCATCGCCTAACGCCATCGTGGTGATCGACCCAACGGTCCCAGAGGTGACTGACTACATCGTGCCGTCGTCCACGCTGGGCGGCACCTACGGCAACGTCTACGCCTCCATGAGCGTTGCCAAGTGCGGCCGGTACATCTACTACTTCAACAAGACGAACGGCAACTACGGCAGCAACAACTCCATGAACCAGGGCTTCAGGCTCAACATGGACACGCTGGCCGTGCAGGCGTTCAGCGTGACCGGCGACACCGCTGGCACAGTGTGGACCGACAACGGCCAGAGCGAGACGATCCCGGCCGGCAGCGACGGGACGCTGATCTGGCGGTGGAACTACGCCAACCAGCCGACCAAGGCGTACAAGATCGACCCGAGCAGCTACACAGGCAGCGGCACCAGTGGCGATCCGCTGGTCTTCACGCAGACGGAAGTGGCGTTGTCTGGGACTCCGCCATCGCCGAAGTACCTCTACGAGTTGCCATACATCCCTGGCGCCGACGCTTTCGTCTTCGACCCGCACGCGGAGGTGGCGCCTCGCGCCATTCGACTCGCATGACGCCGATCACCTGCGCCTGCGATGTGTGCCGCGCGATGTGCGCGCACAGCACCTGCCTGTGCTCTCCGGATGACGTCAAGCGCATCGAGGCGGCCGGCCTGGGCGCGCACCTGACGAGCTACGACATCCAGGCCGGGCGTGCCGTTGGCGTGGCGCCTGTCGGCGGCGGCACAGGCCTCACGACGACGCGCGGCCGGCCGTGCTCGCTGTTCGACGGCCGCGACTGCGCGCTGCACGCACGCGGGCTCAAGCCCCTGGAGGGCCGTCTCGCGCATCACTCTCGGCATTGGCTCGACGTTCGTAAGGCCGTGCTCTCGACCTGGGGACATCGATGGCTGTAGGCGCACCGATCTATGCCGCGCTGGTCACGCTGACGTCCGGCGATGGCATCACATGGACCGCATCGGTCAACGTCGGGTCGGCCACATCGAACAATGTCTTGTTCATCACGGCCTACCACGACGACGGCAAGACGGTTACGTCGATGCTCTGGGACGGCGGCGCTTCGACCGGGCAGATGGGCTCGACCAACATCCGCTACTGGGTCGCGCCGGCCACCGGCACCAAGACGCTGACGGTCGTCATCAATGCGTACTCCTCGCAGCCGCCACGCGTCACGCTGGCGCTGTTCGAAAACGTCGATCAGTCCACGCCGACCGGCACGCTCGTCGCTGGCTCTCTGCCGTCCAGCACACCGAGCACAGGCAGCGTGACGTGCCCAGCCGGAGGCACGGTGTACGGCATCCTCTTCCACACCTACAGCACAGCCGCGCCGACGTTGACGTCCGGCACGGCTGCTGGCTCACCAGATGCCGCTTACAGCGGCTCTCCGTGGGGCTGGGCGCATGCCTACCGCGAGAGCACAGGCGCGATCTCGTGGAGCACCACCAACAGCGGCAGCGGCGGCGTTTGGGGGATTCCGATCAATGCGGCGGCTGGCGGTGGCGGATCAACATCCGATGCGATCCTCTCGCCCAAGACTCCGCGCATCCTGCTGCCGCGCCTGATGTCGCACTGACCCAACCCATCCA
>CAZUAL010000130.1:0-9926 GCA_964618305.1 uncultured Dongia sp.
GCCCTGGCTCACAAGCATGTGCCGGAGCTGATGGCCTATGGAAAGCTGTCTCGCCGCCCCATTTTCGTGCCGTCGGTCGGTCATTTCCGCCAAGGAATGCTGGTCTCGATACCGCTTCATCTCGATACTTTGCCGGGTCACCCCTCAGGCGCTGATCTCAAAGCAGTGCTGGTAAAGCACTTTGCCGATGCGACTCTGGTCCGGGTGCGGGAGGCCGAGGCAAGCGGCAAGCTAGAACCAGAAGCACTGAACGATTCCGACAAGCTCGAACTCCGTGTCTTCGCCAATGAATCTGCGCGCCATGCCGTTCTCGTCGCCCGTCTGGACAATCTCGGCAAAGGAGCGTCCGGAGCCGCTGTGCAAAACATCAAATTGATGCTGGGGCTGTCATCATGAGCGGAATCATCATGCGTTATGAAGGGATCCATCCGAAGGTCGCCTCGGATGCCTTCATTGCGCCGACGGCCGTGATCATCGGCGATGTCGAGATCGGCTCAGAAGCTTCGATCTGGTTCGGTTGCGTTCTGCGCGGCGATTCCAACTCTATCCGGATCGGCGCCCGGACGAATATCCAGGATGGCACGGTGATCCATGTCAATCATGAGCGGGAAGGGGCTGCGGGAACGAAGACGACCATCGGCGCCGACGTAACCGTCGGGCACATGGCGCTGCTGCACGCCTGCACGGTCGAGGATGGCGCGTTCATCGGGATGAAGGCTTGCTTGATGGACGGTGTCTATGTTGAAAGTGGCGCCATGGTGGCCGCCGGCGCGCTCGTGACCCCGGGCAAGCGCATCCGCAAGGGTGAGCTGTGGGCAGGTTCACCGGCAAAGCTGATGCGGCCGCTCACCGACAAGGAAGCGGCCTATTTTGGCTATTCCGCCAAGCACTATTGCGAAGTGGCCGCGACCTATCGCAAGGGCTGACCCTGCGAGAGGAATCAGTTCAGACCGAGCGCACGGCGGACAGGAACTGCTCGACCTCCGAGCGCAGCGACTGGGCCGCGGATGCCAGCGCGTTGCTGGAAATCAGCATCTGGCTCGCGGCGGAGCCGGTCTGGGTTGCGGCATTCGTCACTGTCTGAATGCTTGCCGACATGTTCTGCGTTCCGTTGGCGGCGCGCTCGATATTCTGCGCGATTTCCCGGGTGGCGTTTCCTTGCTGTTCGACAGCAGTCGCCACCGTTCCGGTGATCGCGTTGATCTCTTCGATCGTCTGTACGATCGTTTCGATCGCAGAGACGGCTTGGCTGGTCTCGCTCTGGATGTTGTTGATCTGCAGGGAAATGTCCTCGGTCGCCTTGCTCGTCTGATTGGCAAGGTTCTTCACCTCGGAAGCGACAACAGCAAACCCTTTGCCGGCCTCGCCGGCTCTGGCGGCTTCTATAGTGGCGTTGAGCGCCAGCAAGTTGGTCTGTCCCGCGATGTCCGTGATCAGTTGCACGACGGCGCCGATCTTCTGAGCCGCTTCGGCCAGATGCTTGACCTGGGTATTGGTTGAGACGGCCTGGCTGGCCGCATGCCCGGCAATCTCGCGCGACCGCGACATCTGGGAGCCGATCTCGCCGATCGAACTGGTCAGTTCTTCCGTTGCCGCGGCAACCGAGTTGACGTTTGCAGAAGCGACCTCGGCCGTGCGGCTGACATTGGTTGCTTCTGCTGCCGTCTGCTCGGCAACCTGATTCATCGACTTTGCCGTGCCATCCATCTCGGAAATGGCTTGAACCACCGACATCAGTCGCTGAGTGACTTGGGTATCAAATTTCTGGCAGAGAGCCTCGATCTGCCGTGATCGCTCTTCGCGTCGCTCCTGCTCTTGCGCTTGCTCGCGAGTCAGCGAGTCCGTGCGGACGGCATTGTCCTTGAATACCTGCAAGGCAGCGGCCATCCTGCCGACTTCATCAGCGCGATCAAGGCCGGGAATGTCGACGTTCTTGTCGCCTTTGGCCAGCTTCCCCATCGCCCGCGTCATTCCAAGAATTGGCCGAGCGATGCCGTTTGCTATCGTCCAATTGACGGCAATCAGGGCGATTGTCGCGACGATCGATGTGATGATGATGACGACGATAAGCTGCGAATTGTGTGCTTGTGCCTCAGCGCCAGCGGAATTGCCGAAGGATTCTATCGCTTCGCCTAGAACTTCCATACGCTCTTCGAGGTCCGAAAAGGCGACCATGAACTCTGGAAACTTCTTGTGCCCGGCTTCGTCATCCTGCAGAGCAACATCCACGATCTCGCTGGCCGCGGCAATGTAGGCCTTGAGAGGCGGAACCACATCTTCCACGGACTTCTTGATTCCAGGGTCGAGGGGAAGTCCCTCCAACTTGTCGACAGATTCGTTGAATGAGGCGACGTGATCTGCCAGATCCGCCTTGATCGTCGCCTGATCTTCGGTTGCACCATTCGGGCCGGTCACAAGGGCAAAGAGGACATCACCGCGCAAAGCGTCATGCATCATATCCGCTTGCTTTTGATAGAGGACGGCGGATGTCGACGTGATCGACGTTTCCAATCCTTGATTACTGCTGACCATGCCGTAGAGACCGACAGCGGCCGTTATCAACACGGCAAATACAGCAGCGATTGCGACGATCACCAGACGAACGCGCAGCGACATGCGAGCCTTCATGACGCCTTTCCCCGATTGCATCAGTGGGGAATATCTTTGGGCAATCTAATGAATTGTTCCTTAACGCTTTATTAGGAATGCGGCCCTGCCGAAAAGCAAAAAAAACGGCTGGGTTTCCCCAGCCGTATTAGTTGGTACTGCCGCAAGGATTCTTTAGGACGAATAGTACATCTGGAACTCGATCGGGTGCGGCGTATGCTCGAGGGCATAGACCTCTTCCCACTTGAGTTCGAGATAGGACTCAATGAAGTCCTTCGTGAACACATCGCCTTTGAGCAGGAAGGAATTGTCAGCCGACAGGGCTTCCAGCGCTTCGCGCAGTGAACCGCAGACAGTCGGAACCTGCTTCAGCTCTTCCGGCGGAAGATCGTAGAGGTTCTTGTCCATCGGGTCGCCCGGGTGGATCTTGTTCGCGATGCCGTCGAGGCCAGCCATTACCATCGCCGCGAAGGCAAGGTAGACGTTCGCGGTCGGATCCGGGAAGCGGACTTCGACGCGCTTGCCCTTCGGGCTTGCCGTGTAGGGAATACGGCAGGAAGCCGAACGGTTGCGCGACGAGTAGGCGAGAAGCACCGGCGCTTCGAAGCCGGGGATCAGGCGCTTGTAGCTGTTGGTCGACGGGTTCGTGAAGGCATTGAGAGCCTTGGCGTGCTTGATGATACCGCCGATATAGTAGAGCGCCGTCTCGGAGAGATCGGCATAGCCATTGCCGGCAAAGAGCGGCTGGCCATTCTTCCAGATCGACTGATGCACATGCATGCCCGAGCCGTTGTCGCCCTTGACGGGCTTCGGCATGAAGGTCGCGGTCTTGCCGTAGGCATGGGCGACGTTCTTCACGACATGCTTGTACTTCTGCATCGCGTCGGCGCACTGCACGAGGGTGCCGAACTTCACGCCGAGCTCATGCTGCGACGGAGCCACTTCGTGGTGATGCTTCTCGACTTCCACGCCCATCGCGGCGAGGGTGGTCAGCATCTCGGCGCGGAGGTCGCCTGCCGAGTCAAGCGGTGCCACCGGGAAGTAGCCACCCTTCACCTTCATGCGGTGACCATGGTTGCCTTCCTCGAAACGCTTGTCGGTGACATAGGGCGCTTCTTCCGAGGTGAACTCGACCGAGGTCTTGTTCATGGAAACCTTGTAGCGGACGTCGTCGAACACGAAGAACTCGGCTTCCGGGCCGACATAGACGGTGTCACCCACGCCCGAGCTCTTTACATAGGCTTCGGCGCGCTTGGCGATCGAACGCGGGTCGCGGCCGTAATTTTGACCGGTCAGCGGCTCAAGCACGTCGCAATAGATGATCAGCGAGGTCTGCGCGGCAAACGGGTCGAGCACGGCCGTGCTCAGATCCGGCGCCAGGGTCATGTCGCTCTCGTTGATGGCTTTCCAGCCGGCGATCGACGAACCGTCGAACATGACGCCTTCCGTCAGCAGATCCTCGTTCACGGTCGAGATGTGATGAGCGAGGTGGTGCCACTGGCCGAGCGGATCGGTGAAGCGGAAGTCGACGTATTTGACGTCCTGTTCCTTGATCAGATTGAGGATCGTCTTGATGTCAGACATGGGATGTTTCCTTGCGAAGACGTTTTTTGGAGTGTGTGTTTTTGGTAGGCTTTAGATTGCGTCGAGACCGCGTTCGCCAGTGCGGATGCGGACGACTTCTTCGATATTGGTGACGAAGATCTTGCCGTCGCCGATGCGGCCGGTAGCGGCAGCTTGGCGGATGGCTTCAATGGCGCGTTCGACCAGGGCATCGTCGAGCACGACTTCGATCTTCATCTTGGGGAGAAAATCGACGACGTATTCAGCACCGCGATAGAGTTCGGTGTGACCCTTCTGGCGGCCAAAACCCTTGGCTTCTGTCACGGTGATGCCCTGGATGCCAACCTCGTGGAGGGCGTCTTTGACTTCATCGAGCTTGAACGGCTTGATGATCGCTTCGATCTTCTTCATGGGGTTCCCCAATATTGTTGCTGTCCGCCGCGAAGTGGCTGCCCGCGCGTTAGAGCAAGGGCCGTGCCAGCGCCTAACACATTGAATTGGCGTTATTTAGATCTACCTGGAGAGCCTCCGTGCCCAAAAGTACGGCTGTTGTGCTCAAAAAACAGGCACCGCAATTGTACGCTTGAGCAACCACCCAGCACAGGGCAGGATCCCTCGCCATGCAGGCCGACATCATCATCATTGGCGCGGGATTGGCAGGCGCTTCGGCGGCGGAAATTCTGTCCGCCCATAGAATCTGGTCGCTTGTCCTTGAAGCGAGCGATCGCGTCGGCGGGCGCGGCTATACCAGGGGTTTTGCGGGGCAGGGACCAGCGCTGGAATTTGGGGGCTCGTGGATAACCCCCTGGCACGATCGGATGAAAGACGCCTGTCGGCGGCACGCGATCGACCTCGTTCCCACAATCGCGATAAAGGCGCGCGCGTGGCACGACGGATCGACCCTCCGCACGGAGAGCCCAGTGGGAGCCGATGATCGCGCCGAATACGACCGGGTCATCGCCATCATTGTCGAAGATGCGAAACGCCTGAAGCAGGGGTTGGATTGTGACGGCGCCGGCGCACCGCTGCTCAGTGCCAGCCTCCAGGACTATCTGGCGCGCCACCGTGTGACGGAGCCCGTCCTGGCGCAGATCATGGCGTGGTGGACCATTTCCGGTTCCGGCGACCCTAAGACCGTTTCCGCCGGTGAGTTCCTGGCGTCGTGCGGCTACATCGACGGAACCCCGGAAGGCATGATGGGGGCGTTGACACACACTTTGTCGCCCGGTGTCAGCACGCTCGTCGAACGGATGATTTCTGCCAGCGGCGCAAAGCTGCAGCTTGGCTTTCCGGTCTCGCGCATCGAACAGAGTTCCGACCGCATCAGCATTGTAGCTCGTGACGGCCGCAGGGTCGAAGGGAAGGCTGCCATTGTCGCCCTGCCTTTCAATGTGCTGGCTGACATTGATTTCTGCGGCCATCTTTCACCCGTTCAGCTTGCTTCTTCTGCGCGTGGACATGACGGGCGCGCCGTCAAGCTCTGGCTGAGGCTTCGGGGATTGGCGCCCGGCCATTTGGTTACAGGCGGATTGAGCGGGCTCCAATGGCTCTTCACACCCTACGCTTTGAACGATGGCGTCACCTATGCCGTGGCTTTCGGCCTCGATGACGGCACATGGCGGCCGGATCGTTATCACGATGTCGCTGCCGCCCTGAAGCGCCTGGCGCCTCAGGCAGAGCTGATCGGTTGGGATTGGCACGATTGGTGTGCCGACCCTTACGCACGGGGAACATGGCTCTCTGCGCCGGCGATGGGCGCCGATCTGTCGGCGCAGACATGGGCGCGCGCTGGCCGCTTGGCGTTTGCCACATCCGATATCGCGCCCGATGCCGCAGGCTGGTACGAGGGCGCCATGGCAAGTGGCGCCGCCGCGGCGGAATTGATCGCCAGCCTACGCTGATCAGAAATCCAGATCGCGGATCGAGAAGGGCCGCTTTGGTACCTTCTTGAGGACGTTGCGCAGGATATCGTTCATCGTGAAAGGATCATTGTCGAAGCCGCCATGGCTGGTACTCCGCGTAACGGCTGAATCCTTGGCCGCGTAGACCAACTCGGCCAGGGCGGTGCCGATCTTGTCCTTGAACTTCTCCATGCCGAGGATTGGCATGAAGTCCTGCGTCTCGAACGCATTCGAAACCAAATAGAGCAGGGACTTGTTGTAAAGCGGTGTGACCTGATCGTCCTGTTCCTCGGAATCCTTGAGACAATAGATCTTCAGGCGGTCGATCTTCGTTGCCGCCTGCGATGCCTTGCCGAGGCGCGGCCGATAGTGCTGCTGGAAGAAATCGATCGAGCAGGCCGGCGCCATCAGCGAGCATGATTGCACATGCGTGCCGGCAGGCAGGACCCGGTCGAGTGCTGCCAGAAGATGCCCGATGAGGATCGCGCCGGTAGAATGCCCGGCGAGGTGAATCTGTATATCCGGCAGACCAGCTTGAGCACGGGCCACCAATGCGTCGACAAAGTGGCGGATGGATTTCTCACCGTCACGCTGCGGCTCGAAAGGCAGCCGAGCATCTGACTTCATCTCGTTCCAGAGCTTTGTGCCGATCCCGCCGATCGCCTTTTCGATCAAGGCATCAGTGAGGTCGAGGAGCCCTCCCGTGCGCGTGTTGATCTCGTCCGCCCGCCCCAGGATGATGTCCTTCAGCGTCTTCAGCAGGCCGGTATCGTAGAAGACGCTGTAGGGATAGATCGTATTCTGCTTGAAGACTTCCTTCATGGCGGCCGTGCGTTTCGCAGCTTCGTCCGGCGCATTCAGCCCGCCATGAGCATAGAAGAGGAAATGGTCGTAATCCCTGGTCTTGCCGACCAGGCTGGCGGTCGAAGTGACGTCTTCCTCCGTGCTCCAATAGGGTTGTTCAGGCGAGAGGTTGCCGTTGTCGACATGGACGAAATGCCCGGCAATGTCGGATCGCGCCGGTGCCGAGCGCTTGGTGCGCGATATGTCGGCACCGGTCCGGCCTTGTCCCCGAACGCACCCCAGGCCGAAGGCGTTCGGCGCCGGGATCGCCAATTGCAGAACCCAGGCGTCCTGGACATTGCTCGCCCAGTCTTCGTAAGCCCAATGAGCGAGACCGCTCTTGCCCCAACCCTTGCCCCAGGAATTCTGGATCCAGAAGCCGTCGCTATCGTATCCCACGATGGCGAAGGCATGGAGCGAGACACCTTGCCCCGCGATGATCTTTCCGTCGGCCGGTTCGTCCCACCAGCGGTGGACGTTGGCGGATGCATAGATCACGCCTGTCTCGCTGAGGGCGGCATGATAGTCGGGAAGATGCGGGCGCAGTCGGTAGTAGGCCCCGAGCGTTGTCTGGCGGGCGTCCTGGGCCGATGCCAGCGACAATTCCTTCAAGCTACTGGATCGCCACAATGTCTCCTTGCAGACACCGCAATTGTAGAAGCCGCGCAAGGCACCGCGCAGGCTTGACCCTTCATAACGTTCACCCGGCCATTCATCGTGCTGGCGCGCCATGACATAGAGCATGTGCGGGCTCACGCGGCGAGCACGCTCAGGGGGCGGCAGAAGCTCGTTCTTAGCGAGCAGCAGGTTGACCGTTGCCGCCAGGGCAAAACCGGTGCAGGCGCCATCCTTGCCTTGATCGAGTATCTTGAGACCTTTAGGCGGGGCGACCTCGGGCGGCAACGGCGACAGCGTCGGTTCGTAGATGCGATCACGAATATCGGGGATGTCCTTCAGCGCGTCGAGCTTGCGACCGCGCAGGATTGTCATGCGTTCCGGTTTGATCGAGATCTTTCTGGCGGCCAATTCCATCGCGTCCTCCCTTGAATAGATTTCGCGCGCACCGCCTTGGTGGCGGCGCGCTTCTTTATGCGCTGTTTGATGGGTGTTACGCCAATAATAGTAGAAAGGATATCGGGGCGCCAGTTTTCGGCGAAGCTCAATAGCGCGTGCGGGACCGTCCGATTTTTCCCTCGGCGTACCGTGAGAAGCGGAAGGCCTTGAGGTCGATGCTGGGCCGCCCATCGGCGATCACCTCGCTCGTCACCCTGCCTACGATCGGTCCCATGCCGAAGCCGTGACCGGTAAGACCCGTGGCGAGAACCAGGCCAGGCACCTCCGCGACCTCACCCAGGACTGGTATCCCATCCGGCATGAGATCGACATTGCCGGCCCAGCTTTCGATCGCCTGGGCCCCGATCGCCGCCGGGAAAAGGCGTGCCAGCTGTGCTGTTGCGTTTCTGACCCGCTCCAGATTGGCGGGAACAACCGGGTCCCGATCGTGGATCCATGGCTGCCGCGCTTCGTCGCGCCAGGGCAACCGGTGGAGCAGATCGCGCAGGGTCACACCATTGACGCAAAACGACGTGGCGCCACGGTTCTCCCAAAGCGAAGGCAGGAACCAGGGCAGGGCGCGGAACCGGTCCAGCGTCAGATCGATGTCGACCTTGAGTTCCTCGGCGAGGTTGAGGCTGCCATCCGGTCGCTGGCGAAAGCCGATGTGATGGCCGTAGAAGGCGATCCGGCTGATCGGTGGAAGGATGTTTGTGCGCGAGCAGGTGAAGCGCGCCAATTGCTGAGGCAGGAACAGCCCGAGCCCGCGCATGACACGAAAGGACGAGGCACCGGCCGCCAGGACGACGCACTTCGTGCGGATAGCGCCGGCTTCGCTCACGACCGCGCTGACGGCGCCTGCCTGCCGATCGATGGCAGTGGCACCGCAACCTTCGAAGAAGAGGGCGCCAAGCTCGGTCGCCTTCCGGGCGAAGGCGGCTGAAACCTTGCGGGGCTCAGCCTGGCCCTCCTTTGGGCCCCACAGCCCTCCTGGCCCAGGATCGACCAGGCTGGGGATGAGCGCCGAGACTTCCTGGGCTGTGATGACCTTCGTATCGATGCCGAAGATGCGATCGCGCGCGGCGCCGATCTCGAACTGAGCCAATTCCGCTTCATCCCGCGCCAGGAAGAGGTTGCCGTCTTGCCGCCATTCCAGGCCGGCGCCAAGTTCGGCTTCCAGTCCGGGCCAGAGCTTCATGCCTTCGATCATCAGCGGCGTCTCGGCCGGATCCCGGTCCATGGCGCGGACGAAGCCCCAGGCCCGGCCGGATTGCTGACCGGCGATACGCGCTTTTTCGAGAACGACGACCTTCGTGCCTCGCTTGGCAAGATAGTAGGCCGCTGCGCATCCCTGAATGCCGGCGCCAATGATGACGGCATCCGCTTCGGTCGGCAGAGGCTTTTGGTTGAAGGTCGACAGAATCGCCATGTACTGACTCATACCGAAGGCGCTTGACCATGTGAAGGAGCGGAACAGGGCTCAGCCGCCCTGGGCCCGGGTTGAACCTATTTTCCCGTGACGGCGACAAACGGGCGTGATCCGGCTGGATTGGTTCCGGCCGGAACAATCCGCAAAGGGACCCACCAATGGATCTGCGCCAGACTTATCTCAGTGCCGATGGCCGCATGGCCCGTCTGCCTTATCTCGGCTTCGCCCTGCTTTTGACGTTGCCGTACATGCTTGCCGTCTACTTGCTGGCAGGCTTGTTTGGCTCCTTCAGTACCGTCTTCGTCTTGGCCCTCTATGCAATTGTCGCCTATCCCTATTACTGCCTGATGGCCAAGCGTCTGCAGGATTTCAATCAGCCGGGAAAGTTCGCAATCGCCATCATTGGTGTCGGCATCCTCGCCTCCATCCTGCAATTCGTTGAGGCGCTGCACGGCGTCGCCATGATCATCAGCGCGGCCCAGGCGATCGTCGGTCTTGCCATTCTGCTCGTGCCGGGAACAGCAGGAGAG
>CAZUAL010000130.1:9936-10509 GCA_964618305.1 uncultured Dongia sp.
CTTATGGTGCGGCGCCAAGTTCGGTCGCGCTCGCCTGAAATCGTTCAACAGGCAGCCTGCAACGAAAATGGGCGGGGAAGCGTCGGCTTCTCCCGCCCATTCTTTTTTGGCGATTGCCCAGAAAGTTATGCGGCCTTGCGCTTCTCCAGGAAGCTGCCGATGCGCTTGATCGCCTCGCCGATATTCTCGATCGAGTTGGCATAGGAGATGCGCAAATACCCTTCGCCATAGGAGCCGAAGCTGGTGCCGGAAATGCTGGCAACGCCGGCTTCATCGAGGAGTGCCACTTCGAGTGCTTTCGACTTGAAGCCCGTGCCCTTGATGTTCGGGAAGGCGTAGAAGGCGCCATAGGGCGTGATGCAGGAAACGCCCGGCAGCTTGTTGAGTTCGGAGACGGTGAAGCGGCGGCGCTCATCAAAGGCCACCATCATCTTGGCAACCTCGTCCTTCGGCCCCGTGAGGGCAGCAAGACCCGCCCACTGGGCCGACGCATTGACGCAGGAATGCACGTTGATGCACAGGCGTGTCGCGTGCTCGATGAGGCTCTTCGGCCAAACTGAATAGCCCATGCGC
>CAZUAL010000131.1:0-10314 GCA_964618305.1 uncultured Dongia sp.
CCTGCGCGGACCG
The DNA here is from genome assembly GCA_964618305.1 of uncultured Dongia sp. Taxonomy (GTDB): domain Bacteria; phylum Pseudomonadota; class Alphaproteobacteria; order Dongiales; family Dongiaceae; genus Dongia. The sequence continues at coordinate 14 of CAZUAL010000131.1, forward strand.
CAGGGCACACTCTACGGACGCAACACGATCGGCGGCGCGGTGAATCTCATCACCGCAAAGCCTGCTGATGAGTTCCGAGTCAAGGAAAAGCTCAGCTTCGGTCGCTGGAACGCGTGGCAAACGGCCTCAACCCACGCCTCCTCACCGAGGTCGCGACGCGCAAGCGCACGCTGCTCGAACATCTCGGCCAATTGCTCGACAGCTATTCCTACGAGAAGGTGCTGGAGCGCGGCTTCGCCCTGGTCCGCGACGCCGCCGGCAAGCCGGTCCTCAGCGCGGCGAGTGTCGCCGCCGGCGATGCGCTGACCCTGCAATTCCGCGACGGCACGATCGAAGCCGTGGCCGACGGGAAGCCAACCGAGAAACCGAAGCGCACAAAGTCCACGTCCGGCGCCGGGCCGCAGGGATCGTTGCTGTGAGGATCGGCGTGAAGCAAGTGGCCGGCACTCTGCTGCGCATCATCGGATATGCGCTGCTTGCTTACATCGTTGCCGGCATCTCGCTACAGCTATATCGACATATTCTGGACGGGTTTCCATCCGGTCGCGCCGAGATATTTATCCTGGCAGCCATCGCGATTGGCACAGCAATCTACTTCCGGATCGCTCGCAGATTCCTCGATCGCATCAAAGTTCCTGGGCGCTGGCCGCAAATGGCCCGTGACATTCTGAATCTGATCTGTTTTCTCGCCGTTACCTGGCTCTTTGCCCTGACAGGTTTTGCAGTGATCAAACTCTTTCCAGCCTTGTTCTTTCCGGAGACTGCGCCATGAGGCAGTTGGCCCTGCTGCTGATGCTTGCCATGGGAATGAGCAAGCCAGCATCTGCCATCGACCTGACCGGCCATCTCGAGCCCGGCGGCTTTGCCATCGGCCAGGCCGAGCCCGGTGCCACCGTGCTGCTGGGTGATGATCCGGTCTTGGTGGGGAGCGACGGCACGTTCGTGATCGGCTTCGGGCGCGACCAGGGAAGCCAGGCGCAGCTCACCATCATTCATGCCGATGGGCGGACCGAGCAGCAGATGCTGGCGATCGCGCCACGCACATATGAGATCCAGCGCATCGACAAGCTCGACCAGAACATGGTGACGCCCGACCCCGCGACCGAGGCGCGCATCAAGGCGGACCAGGCCAAGGCAAAAGAGGCGCGCGCCAATCCATCGCTGCGCCGCGATTTCCTGGAGACCTTCATCTGGCCAGCCAAGGGGCCGATCAGCGGAGTCTATGGCAGTCAGCGCATTCTCAACGGCACGCCCAAGGCGCCGCATTTCGGCACCGACATCGCCGCACCCGAAGGCAGCCCGGTCGTGGCACCGGCGGACGGCATGGTGCGGCTGGCCGAGACCGGCTTTTATCTTACCGGCGGGACCGTGATCATCGACCACGGATACGGGATTTACTCGAGCTATCTGCACCTAAGCCGCGTGGATGTCGTGCCGGGCGAGGAAGTACGCCAAGGCCAGCTCATCGGTGCCGTCGGCAAGACCGGGCGTGCCACGGGCCCGCATCTTCATTGGGGCCTCAACTGGAATGAAACCCGGCTCGACCCCGCCCTTCTTGTGCCGCCCATGCCATGAATGGCATGTCGCCTGCTTGACGACTCGGGACAAGGCCGCATACTGGCCATCTTCCTAACCTAGGCACTTATTACCATGAACGAGATCGACGAACTGGTGGACTGGATAAGCAATCCGCCGATCAATCGTGGCATGGTCCCCTATGTCCTCGTCCTCAATCTTGAGGAATTCACCCGGACCAAGGAAGGGATCGAGTTCCTGAAGGCTTTTGCCGACCGCCTGGAGGAATATTTCTCCGGCCGCGGCTGCCGCCTCTACCGCCTGAGCCTTGCCAGCCTCGTCATGACGGTGGCGGATCAGGAGGTGCTGGTTTCGGGCGTTCTTTCCGACACCAAGCTGCAGCTCCTGCGCATGATCGGCCGGCAGTTGCCCGATTATTTCGGCGCCGTCGACGTCAACCGCATCACGCAGATCATCGACCTGCGCCGCGACCGGCAGCGGGCGCTCGACCTGGTGCAGCGGCTTGCCAACCAGGCGGCCAAAGTCGATCAGGTCTCGCACATGATGGATATGCTGCTCCTTGAGCATATCAGCCGGATCGAGAGCGCCTACAAGCAGCTGGGCGATGCGCGCTTTGCCGACCTGTTTCTGCGCAGCCAACAAATCGCGATACATGAGGAAGGCAAGCCGCTCCATCCGGTGATGAGCGAGTTCTTCGCCAGCATGGCCGCCCTGCGCCAGCATCTGCTGGTCGGCGTCGACATGCGGCACAACAAGAATGTGTTCAACCAGATGACGGTGACGCTCGACCGCATCATCCTGAAGGCAATCGAAGGCATCAAACGGCCCGAGCAGCGCGCCTCGCTCAACCTCAACATCGAAAGCGTGTTCTCGAGTGATTTCGAGATCTTCGAGAAGCGTTCGCTGAACTCGCTGCGGCGCTTCAATTTCGAGTTCCGCATCAGCGACATCATGCAGAACTTCAACGAGTTCCTGGCGGCCCGCGACCTCATCCAGGGTCGCGGCGGCACGGTCGCCATCGACGGCATCATTCCGTCGCTGGTCAACGTCATCGACCTGGCGCAGCTCAACCCCAACATGGTGAAAGTGTTCTGGCAGCCCGCCCTTGGGCCGGAACTTCTGCGCCGCCGCGCTTATTTCGACCGCCTCAAGCAATCGGGAATCGTGCTGGCCCTCGCCCGCGTCGATGACGAGGACGGCTACACGACCGGCCGCGACCTCGGCTTCGGCATGTTCCAGGGATATCACATCGACAAGCTGCTGAGTTCGCCCACGCCCGTGCCGATGGCCGAGTTCCGCGGCGTGGGGCGGTAGCGGCGGTCTCGCCCGCTGCTCACGAGAAGTGGGCGCTGCGAATGACCTCGACATCCGACATGAGAATGACCCCGGAGAAATCTGCCATTGCCTCGTAGAGTCTAGGCACAAGGACATCAGCGCGCTCCGGCGAAGCGACGACAACGATCGCGACCATGCCGGAACCCGGCGTGATACCGAGCTCCTGCCATGTACCGTGATGCCCCCTCCCGCCGGATACCGGATGGATGGTATAGCCCGAAGCGCCAGCCGTTTGGATTTCGGCCACGAGCCGGTCAGTGATCGCAGATTCCACGATGAGTTCGATGCGCTTCTTGCGATGAGTCTGCATAAGCGACCTCAAGGTTGCAGGAGTGCCTGCGACATCGCCGCGTAGAGCGGCAGGCCGAGCACGATGTTGAATGGGAAGGTGATAGCTAGCGAGAGCGTAATGGCCAGTCCGCCATCGGCGCGCGGCAAGGCAAGGCGGAGTGCCGCGGGCACGGCAATGTAAGACGCACTGGCCCCCAACACGACGAATAGTATGCCGTTACCCGCCGGAACGCCCAAAACCATGGCGATTATGAGGGCTATGGTGGCGCCACAGAGCGGCGTGAGAATCCCAGCCAAAACTGTCCCGGGCCGCGGCAGGCCAGATTGCACCAGCCGCCGGGCAGCGAGCAGGCCCATATCCAGCAGAAACAGGCAGAGGACGCCCTTGAATGGGTCGAACAGGAAGGCCCCGACACTCTCCCGCCCCTTGCCGCCGGTCAGCCAGCCGATCAGAAAGGCGCCGATCAGGAGCGTCACGCTGCCGTTCAGAAAGACCTCATGCGCCATGCGGCGAAGCGGCGGTGCACTTGCCGCGCCCGCCGCCGGCGCGGCAAAACGATGTGCCAGGAACAGACCAGCCATGATCGCCGGCGTTTCCATCAGCGCGGCTATGGCAACCATCTGGTCACTGAAAGCAAGGCCGGCATCCCGCAGATAAGCCGTGGCGGCAACATAGGTGACGATGCTGATCGAACCGTAATGGGCCGCTATCGCCGCTGCCGACAGCGGCTCTATTCTCCCCAGGCGCCGAAAGAGCAAATAGGCAATGAACGGCAGCAGAAAACTAAGCCCTATACCGGCCAGGCAGAGCAACAGAAAGCGCTGGTCAATTCCATTCTCGGCCAGTGCAATGCCACCCTTCATGCCGATCGACATCATCAGATAGATCGACAATGCCTTGGCGATGGCCTCGGGAATGGCGAGATCCGACTTCACCCAGCCTGCCAGAAGGCCGAGAGCGAAGAAAAGAACCATAGGTGACAACAGATTGTCGGCGGCGGCCGCTGCGATGGACGTCATCATGCTTCCCTGTCCAGGCGTGCGACACGATATGGGACACGGTAGCGGCGCCGTCAACACCCTGATTGTGCATCTTCCAGACGCCCTTAGGACCTGACGTCAAGTTTTCCAGCGCAAGCGGCGAGTACGGAATCGAGCCGCGCCCCCGAGGTATAACCGGCCAATCCCGCCGGGAAGCCAACACCTGGCTTCAGTTTCGGGTCCGCTTCCGGCACGCCGACCACTTGTGCGATGGGAATTACTCCCGCCCAGCAATCGAGCGCGTAATCCGGCTCGTCATCCTTGGGCGGGCCGGAGCGCGATTTGGCCGACGCCTCCTCGATCTCCATCGCGATGACGGTGGTGCCCTTCAGCTCTTGCTTCTCGTTGGGGCGGATCTCGTTGCGGCGGCCGGGATAGAGCCTATCCACAAAGAGATCGAGCTGCGCTTCCTCTTCCCGTGGATCGTCGACGAGCTTCGCCGTGCCGAAGGCCATGACGGAGCGGTAGTTGATCGAGTGGTGAAAGCCCGAGCGCGCCAGCACCAGACCATCCAGATGCGTGACGGTCACGCAGGCCGGCACGCCCTTTTCCTGGAAACGCAACATGCGCGAGGCCGCCGAGCCGTGCCAATAGAGCGTGCGGCCCTGGCGCCAGAAGGCCGTCGGCGTCACGAAGGGCTGGCCGTCGATGACATAGCCGATATGGGCGATCATCGCCGCGTCGAGAATGGCGAAAACGCTGGCCTCGTCATACTTGCCGCGCTCGTGCAGGCGTTTGACGCGGCTGCGGTCGGTGGGGGTGAAGCTGGCATCAGACATGATCATCGGCTCCGCAAAGTCGCTGTTTCGGTCACCCCGAACATGGGCCAAAAGCGGTTCTGTCAAAAGTGCCGAAATGAGATATAATAAGGTACCACTTTTGCCGCGAGTGCCCCATGCCGAGATCCGCCGGGGCGGGATCGCTGCTCGACATCGCCTTGGACGAGCGCAGCGCCACGCCCCTTTTCCAACAGCTCTACGCCGATCTGCGGCAGCGGATTCTGGGGGCGCGCCTGAAGCCCGGTGAGAAGCTGCCGGCAAGCCGAGCGCTTGCCGGCGATCTCGGCATCTCGCGCAACACGGTGCTGAGCGCCTTCGACCAGCTGACCAGCGAGGGCTATCTGGAGATGCGCGGCGGATCAGGCACGTTCGTCGCCCGCGACCTGCCCGATCACGCGCCGGAAAGCGTCACCCCGCGCGATAAGGAAGCGGCGCCGCAGCTTGCCACCCGCAGCCGGATCTTCCTCGCCGCACCGCAGAGCCGGGACCGGTCGGCGCGTGGGCCGCTTGCGCCCTGCTTCACACCCGGCTGGATCGACAGCAGCGATTTTCCCTTCGCGCTCTGGTCGCGCCTGCTCGCCAAATCCTGGCGCTATCCGGCCCGCTCGGTGATCGATGGCGGCGATCCGGGCGGCTACCCACCCTTGCGCGTCGCGATCGCCAATTATCTGCGCCAGGCGCGCGGCATCGAGTGCGCGGCCGACGATGTGCTGATCGTGAGCGGCATCCGCCAGGCGGTCGATCTCACCTGCCGCCTGCTGCTCGATCCGGGCGACAAGGTCTGGGTCGAGCGGCCGGGCTTTCCAGGCATCGGCGCCGCCATCGCCGCATCGGGCGGGAAGCTGGTTCATGTGCCCGTCGATGACGAGGGGCTCGATGTCGAGAAGGGATTGAAACAAGCGCCGGCAGCTCGCCTCGCCTGTGTCGCGCCATCGCATCAATATCCGCTGGGCGTCGTCATGTCGCTGCAGCGGCGCCTGTCGCTGCTCGCCTGGGCGCGCGCGGCCAAGGCCTGGGTGCTGGAAGATGATTACGACAGCGAGTTCCGCTATTCGGGGCGCCCGCTCGCCGCGCTGCGCAGCCTCGATGCCGATGGGCGCGTCATCTATGTGGGGACACTCTCCAAGATGCTGTTCCCCTCGCTCCGCATCGGCTATCTGGTGGCGCCACCCGCTTTGGCCGCCGCCTTCCGCCGCGCGCGCAGCGTCGTCGACGATCAGCCGGCGATGGCGAGCCAGCCGGCATTGGCAGAATTCTTCACGAGCGGGCACCTGGCCGCGCATGTGCGCCGGATGCGCCTGCGCTATGCCCACCGGCAGCAATTGCTGCTGGAGGCGGCGCGCGACAATTTCGGCGACAAGATCATCCTGCGGCCGGATTCCGCCGGCCTGCATCTGGTCGGACGCCTTGCCTCGTCACAATTGCGCCGCCAGGGGGATGCGAGAATTGCCGAGAAAATCGCCACGGCCGGTGTTACGGTGGCGCCGCTTTCCGCCTATGATGTGGACGGCACACAGCGCAGGAACAGCCCGGTCGCCGAGGGCCTGATGTTCGGCTATGCGGCGGTTCCGGACGCGAAGATCGAACCAGGCGTGAAGGCAATCGCCCGTGCCTTGCGCCTTTAAGAGGGACCTCGGAGCAACATGCGCGCGACGATCATCGGCCTCACCATCTGCCTCGCTCTATCGCTGACCGGCTGCCTGGGTAGCGGTGGCGAGACGGCGGGGCCCAGCAATCCGGCGCCAGTGGAAGCAGTCGCCGCGGCACCGGCAGAGACGCCGGTCGCCGCGCCGGAACCGGCAGCCCCTGCCGCCGCACCGGCAGCGCAGCCCGAAGCCCAATCCAGCGCGATCGCCTCCGCGCCGGCCAAACGCGCCAGCGAATGGGGCGCCGTCTTCGTCGCCGGCGACAATTCGATCAAGGCTTTCGACAATGCGACGCGCCGCTTCTATTCGATCATCGAACGGAAGCCCGGCATAGCAATGAGCCGCCTCACCTCCGACTCCAGCATCGCGCCATCGGAGAATGAGATCGCCGATGTTGGCACGATCGACGCGGCACTCGCCTTTGTCACCAAGAGCCAGCAGGAGAAGTGCCTGGTTTTCATGACCTCGCACGGCACCAAGGACGGCTTCTATCTGTCCCAGGCAAACGGCACCGGCGCGCTGCTGCCGCCGCGCGTCCTCGACGAATGGCTCGACAATCATTGCGGCCTCCGGCCCACCGTCGTCATCGTCTCCGCCTGCTACAGCGGCATCTTTTTGAAAGACGGGATGGAGCAGCCGAACCGCATCATCCTCACCGCGGCGCGCGACGATCGCCCGTCCTTCGGCTGCGGCGCGGGACAGGTCTATACCTATTACGACAAGTGCCTGCTCGATTCCTGGACCTGGGTCTATACCTGGGCCGAACTCTATGACCGCACCAAGGCCTGCGTCGCCGAACGCGAGGCGGAAATGGACGCGACACCCTCGGAGCCGCAAGCCTATTTCGGCGCGGAGGTTGCCAACCTGCAGATGCCGTGAGGAATCGGCCACCCCTTCATCGTGTCATCCCCGCGAAAGCGGGGATCCATCAATCCATCAACCGGCTCAAATGGATTCCCGCTTGCGCGGGAATGACAACAAAGGCTCACGCCCGCTCGATGCGGCACTGGAAGCAATTGTTGAAGGCCGAGCGTGCGTGGACATAGGCCACCTCGTCGCGCGCGAGGATCTTGGCCGCGGCCTCGTTGAGTTCGGATGGCGGCACCAAGGTGCCCGTGCCATAGACGATGCGATCGTCGGCATTGTAGCCCTTGATGAGAAAGAGCTTCCGCACCGCGAAGACCGGCGGCAGGGCCTCGACTTCCGGATAGCGCGGACATTCATCGGCGTGGAGGAAGATCGGTCCCGTCTCGGCATAAGGCTGCGGCGCTGGAAAGGGCCGGTGGTTGAGGATGAGATAGGGCTCGCCCGCCGCGACATCCTGCTGGCAATGCCGGCAGGGAACGCCGTCACCGTCGGAAATGTGCCGCTCCGGCTTCTGCCCATTGGCATCCAGGCCACCCGCCTGATAGGTGCTGGCAATCTCGGTCGGCAGGGAAACGAACTTGATCTGGGACGTCATCGGCTCACTCCACATGGCTCATGAGCGGAAGATGACAGCACGCCGAGAGAGCCGCTATCCGACCCTTGCGCTCCTGGGCATGAAGCGCAAGATCGGTCAAATGGACGGCGCTGGGACTTGGCATAAGGGCCATCGGCAACAAGAGAGTGCGGCATGAAACCGGTCGACAAGGCCCTGTGGTTCATCGAAAGCCATTTCCGCGACCCGATATCGCTCGACGATATCGCCCGGAACGGCGGGGTCTCGCGGTTTCACCTGTCCCGCGCCTTCTCGGCGGCGACCGATCATTCGGTGATCGGTTATCTGCGCGGCCGCCGCCTCACCGAGGCGGCCAAAGCGCTGGCCGAGGGGGCCCCCGATATCCTCGCTCTGGCGATCGAGGCTGGGTACGGCTCTCACGAAGCCTTCACGCGGGCGTTTCGCGACCATTTCGGACTGACTCCGGAAGAGGTGCGAACGCGCCGTTCCCTGGAAGACCTCAAATGCGTGGAGCCCATCCGCATGGACACGATCAGGACCATCCCACTCGACGCGCCCCGCTTCGCCGATACACCGCCGCGCCTCTTTGCCGGACTCAACGGGACCTTCAACAGCGGCAGCATCGCCGGCATTCCAGCGCTGTGGCAGCGTTTCAACGCCTATTGGAATGCGATCCCGCACATGGTTCCCGGCGCCGGCTATGGCATCTGCCATACACATGACGATGCCGGCAATTTCGACTATCTGGCCGGGGTCGAGGTCAGCGATTTCGACGAGCTGCCGTCGGAACTCCATCGCCTGCGCATCCCGGCGCAGCGCTACGCCGTCTTTGCGCATGACGGCCACATTTCCGACATACGCAGCGTCTGCCACACGATCTGGAACGAATGGCTGCCGCAATCAGGGCTCAAAGCCGCCGACACGCCGATGCAGGAACGCTATCACGCCCGCTTCGACCCGCAGAGCGGCCTCGGCGGATTCGAAATCTGGTTGCCGGTGCAGGCGTAGGATCACCAGTGGCCCCGGCCATCCACGAGTTTCCTTGCTGCCGACAAAGTCATGGATCCCCGGGCCAAGCCCGGGGATGACAGAACGCTTTGATCGTCATGGTCCGCGCAGGCGGACCACCCACGAGTTAATGTGTCACACGAAGAAAGCAGCTCGTGGATCCTCCGCCTTCGCGGAGGATGACGATTGAGTGAGTGGTGATCGGCTCTACCTCACCCGCACTTGCTGTAGCCGCAGGAGGTGCAGAGGTCGCAGCCTTCCTGGCGGATGAGCGAGGGGGAGTTGCATTTGGGGCAGTGCGGCAGCTTGCGGCCGCCAGCATCGCCGTTGCCCTGGCCGTCGGCGAGGTTGGCGACTTTGCGGGCCACCATGCGTTCGAGTTCTTCGCGGTCCTGCGCCGGGTCGGGCATGAAGCCGATGGCGACCAGGTGACGCTCGATCACCTCGCCGATGGCGGCGAGGAGCGAGGGCACGTAGCGGCCGTTCACCCAGGACCCGCCGCGCGGATCGAACACGGCTTTGAGTTCCTCGACCACGAAGGAGATGTCGCCGCCGCGGCGGAAGACGGCCGAGATCATGCGCGTGAGACCCACAGTCCAGGCGTAATGCTCCATGTTCTTCGAGTTGATGAAGACCTCGAACGGGCGGCGGCGCCCGTCCTGGATGACGTCGTTGATGGTGATGTAGATGGCGTGGTCGCTTTCCGGCCAGCGCACCTTGTAGGTCGCACCGGCCAAGGCTTCCGGCCGGTCGAGGGGCTGGGTCATGTAGACGACGCCGCCCGCCTCGTAGACATCCTGGGCCTTGGGCGCATCCAGGCGCACGGCTTCGGATTGCTGGCTGGAGCGCTGGACGACCAAGGGCAATTCCGGCTGCTGCTGCGGCTTGGGCGCTGCCTCCTTCGGCTTCACCTCCAGGACTGAGCCGGTGACATCGTTCGGCCGGTAGGTGGTGCAGCCCTTGCAGCCCAGTTCGTAGGCCTCAAGGTAGACGCTCTTGAAATCGTCGAAGGAGAGGTCGACCGGGCAGTTGATGGTCTTGGAGATCGAGCTGTCGATATGCTTCTGCACCGTCGCCTGCATCACGACATGGTCGTGGGGCGAGAGCGACTGGGCGTCGACGAAGTAATCGGGGAGCGGCGTGTCCTCGCCCTTGAGGCGCCGGAACAGGCGATAGGCATAGTCGGTGACTTCCTCGGCCTGCCGGGTCCCGTCGGGCATTAAC
>CAZUAL010000132.1:0-10295 GCA_964618305.1 uncultured Dongia sp.
TCCCTGGATCAACAAGGCGCTGGAGAAGGCACAGCAGAAGGTCGAAGCGCGGAACTTCGAGATCCGCAAGAACCTGCTGAAGTTCGACAACGTCATGAACGACCAGCGCAAGGTCGTCTATGAACAGCGCCGCGAAATGATGGTGGCCGAGGATCTCAAGGAAGAAGTCCTCGCCATGCGCCACGAAGTGATCGACGAACTCGTCGGCCGCTATGTCCCGGAAAAGGCCTTTGCCGAGCAATGGGACACGAAGGGCCTCCATGAGGAAGTGCTGCGTATCTTTGCGCTCGACCTGCCCTTCGGCGATTGGGCCAAGGAAGAAGGCATTGCCGACGAGGCGATGCGCGAGCGCCTGGTCGAGGCGGTCGACCGCAAGATGGCTGAGAAGGCCGCCAATATCGGGCCGGAGCTGATGCGCGCCATCGAGAAGTCGCTGGTGCTGCAGGTCCTCGACCAGAATTGGAAAGAGCATCTCCTCGCCATGGACCATCTGCGCCATGCCATCGGCCTGCGCGCCTATGGCCAGCGCGATCCGTTGAACGAATATAAGCGCGAAGCCTTCGAGATGTTCGAGGCGATGCTGGGCCGCCTGCGCGAACAGGCGACATCCATGCTCTCCCACATCGAGATTCGTGCCGAGGCACCGCAGCAGGCGGCACCCGCGCAAAGCCCGGCGCCGGCTGTTGCCGGCGGCGTCGATCCGAACAATCCGGCAAGCTGGGGCGAGGTCGGCCGCAATGCCGATTGCCCCTGTGGCTCCGGCAAGAAATACAAGCACTGCCACGGGCGCCTGACGGCCTAAGGCCGGGGCGACAGATTTGAATGGCGCCGCCTACCGCGAATGGTGGGCGGCGCCTTTACTTTACCCCGCGAACCTGTCCGTCGCTTCGATGAGCTGGTTCATGATGCCCGGCTCGTCGAAGGCGTGGCCGGCATCGTCGACGATGACGAACTGCGCCTCGGGCCAGGCTTTGTGCAGTTCCCAGGCCGTGACAGCCGATGTGCAGATATCGTAGCGGCCCTGGATGATGATGCCGGGAATGTTCTTCAGCTTGTGCGCGTCGCGGATCAGCTGGCCTTCCTGCATCCAGCCGCCGTTCATGAAATAATGGTTCTCGATGCGCGCGAAGGCGAGGGCGAACTGGTCCTGGCCATAGGAGGTGCTGTTCTGCTTGCTGGGCAGCAGCTTGATGGTGCTGCCTTCCCAGATGCTCCAGGCGCGCGCCGCCTCGATCTGAGCCTTGGGGTCGCTGCCGGTGAGGCGCTTGCTGTAGGCGCGCACCAGATCACCGCGCTCGGCTTCCGGAATGGGGGCAAGGAACGATTCCCAAAGGTCGGGGAAGAGGTTCGAGGCGCCGCTCTGGTAATACCAATCGATTTCGCGCTTTTGCAGGGTGAAGATCCCACGCACGACCAGCTCGCTCACCCGGTCGGGGTGCTTTTCGGCATAGGCGAGGGCAAGCGTCGAGCCCCAGGAGCCGCCGAAGACGAGCCATTTGTCGACGCCCATCACGGTGCGCAGCGATTCGATATCCTTCACCAGATCCCAGGTGGTGTTGTTCTCAAGGCTGGCATGTGGCTTCGAGCGGCCGCAGCCGCGCTGATCGAAAAGCAGCACGCGGTACTTCTTGGGATCGAACAGGCGCCGATGGGCCGGGCTGCAGCCGGCGCCGGGTCCGCCATGCAGGAAAACGGCCGGCTTCCCGTCCGGATTGCCGCACATCTCCCAATAGATCTGATGCCCATCGCCGGTATCGAGAATGCCGGTGCGATAGGGTTCGATCGCCGGATAGAGCGTGCGCATGATTTCCGTCCTGCTGGCTGACATCAAGGAATGAGGGCCAACAGGATTAGGCGATCTCTAGATCGCGGGCAAGATGGCGGCGCGTTCAGTCCGACTTGACGCCGTCGAGAACCAGATCGCCGATCTCAATCGCCTGTCGCAGGGCGGCAAGCCCCTGTTCGACTTCCTCCGCCATCTCGCGCGAGCGGCGCACGTCGGCGATATCGATCTCCCCGATCGGGCCGCGCTTGCCGCTGGCAAGATCGACCACCTGGGCGAGATACCGCCCACGAAGCTTCGCAGCGAGGCGTGCCACGCGCTGGACTTCGACCGGCGTGCAGGAACTCACGGCATGGGCCGTCTCGGCGCGGGTGAAGGCGCGGACGTCGCTGGTGAGGTGGTAGAGATACTGGCCGACGCTCGGCACATTGTCGAACACCTTGGCGCGCGGCTGGGTCGGCACGGCCGGGCGCTGATGGCTGACCTCGGCAAAGCCTGCCCGGGGCACCTTGAGCGGGGTGACGTTGGCGGGTACGTCCCCAGCCTGAACCCCGAGGTCTATACGGCTGCGATCATTCGCTTTTTCAGCGTCGGAGCGTTTCGAGAACATCGACAACATGGGCAGAATCTTCCCCTTGTTCCATCCGGTCCACCAGACGATGCAAGGGTTGTGCCGCGGGTCCTAGGTTTCGGCCGGGTCCGCTGTTATCAGGCGAAGACGAAGAGATTGGCGCCATGCTCGCGCGCCTGCAGCATGGCGTCGGTCGCGCGGGAGAGCAGGCCTTCGGCGCCGGTGGCGCTGGTGGGGTAGAGCGAGATGCCGATGGCGACATTGATCGCGACGGGACCGATGCCGATCGACAGGGGCTTCGTCACCTCCTCGATGATCTTCTCGGCGACGATCTGGATGTCTTCGACGCGCGGCATCGATTCGGCCAGGATGGCCAATTGTTGCTGCTCGAAACGCGCCACCGTGTCGCTGCCGCGCAGGATCGGGGTGATGCGGCTGGCAAGTTCGCGCATCACGAGGTCGCGATAGGCGCCGTCCTCGCCCTGGCCGTCGGGCAAGTTTTCGACATCGATCAGCAGGACTGCGAAGAAATCGTGGTTGCGCTTGCCGCGGCGCACCGCCAGCGCGAGGATTTCCCAGAACAGGATCTGCGTGGGTAGGCTCGTCATCGGATCGAACAGGCGCAGTCGTGCCAGCTTGCGTTCCGATTCCTTGCGCGCGAGCGCGTAGCGCAGCACGCGCCGCAGCATGGCAGCCGACAGGTCCTGATGCGCCACAACATCGGTGGCGCCGGCCGCCTGGGCGCCTTGCGCGTTCTGCGAGGATTCGCTGTCGACGAGGCCGATGACCGGGCCGTTGCGCGAAATCGTCGGGATCGCTGCCAGTAGATTATGGTGCGCCGTGCCACCGCCACGCAGATCGTAGAGCGCAACACCTTGCGTGCCTGCCTGCGCCAGGGCCTTGGCGGCCTTTTCCGGATTACTCGCCAGGGTGAGCGTGATTGCTTCATGACCCGATGCGCCGGCAAGCTCTTCGATCTTTGCCTGCAATTGCGCATCGCCGGTCAGCAGAATGAGATCGGCTGCGATTTCGGGTGGGGAAACGAAATTGGTCTCGCCAGACATGAATGGCTCACTGATGGCTTTGGTCGCCAGACGGTGACAGACCGGCCGCATCCTGGCAAGGCGCTAAGCGATTGCTTGCCAGGAACGCCCTCCTTGCGCTATGCGGCCACATGCGCCTGGACCCGGACATTGAGGCTTTGTTTACCATAGTGCCGCTGCTCGCTGAGATTCCGCGCGGCCAGTGGCAGGTGGCGCCCCTCGGCGGTATCACCAATCGCAGCTATCGCCTGCAATCGGGCACGCAGGATCTCGTCTTGCGCTGGCCGGGTGCCAGCGCCTCACGCTATCTCGACCGGCGCGCCGAAGCCGGCAATGTGCGCGCGGTGGCGGAACTGGGACTGGCGCCGAGACTTCTCGCGGCCGACGCTGACAAGGGCTGGTATCTCACGGCGTTCGAAACTGATGCTGAACCGTTGGCCACGGCAGCGTTGGCCGAGCCGCAAACCCTCTCGGCGGTTCTCGCTCTGCTGACGCGGCTGCATCGTTCGGATGTCGCATTTCCATTCCGCCAAGGCTTGTTCCAGGCGATCGACCTCTATCTCGACCTCGCCCCGACGCCGCTGATGCTGGATCTGCGCCGGGAATTGACGCCGGTGCGCGAAGCGCTCGGCCGTCATCCGCTGCCGGTGGTGCCTTGCCACATCGATCCCAACCCGGCCAACTTCCTGCGCCGGACGGATGGATCGCTCCTTCTCATCGACTGGGAATTTGCGGCGATGGAGGAACCGCTCTGGGATCTGGCGGCAATCGCCCTCGAAGCCGAAATGGCGCCGGACCTTGAGCACGCGGCAATCCAGCCGCTGATCGGCACGGCGCAATGGCCGCGCTTCGAACTCTACAAGACAGCGCTCAATCTGGTCGCGGCAAGCTGGTGCGAGGCGGAGATCGTTGCCGGCAACAACGCCGCCCTGCTGACCGATCTGCGCGACGCGCGGGTGGCTCGGCTGCGTGAGCGGCTTGCCGAACCGGCGCATTTACGCTGGCTGCAAAGCGCCTGATCCTTGCCGCCTTGATCGTTGCCGCTTGACAGGAGGCGGCGTCCTGGAGAAAGTGGCCGCACTCAACGGGGTGCCCCGGTTAGCTAGGGGCTGAGAGAAGCGACAGCGCGCTTCAACCCGCGGAACCTGATCCGGGTCATGCCGGCGGAGGGATATGAGTCAGCGATTGAAGCTTCAGCAGCCCCAATCCCGATTTCAGTCGATCCTCCGGCAGCCCAAGCGGAGGAGATGATTTCATGCGGCTCAAACAATTGCTGCTGGCGACGACTTGTGCGGCTTTCTCTTTTGCCGGCGTCGCTAATGCCCAGGAAAAGCCGGTTCTGACCGTCTACACCTACAATTCCTTCACCAGCGAATGGGGACCGGGACCGGTCTTGGAAAAAACGTTCGAAGCCCAGTGCGGCTGCGACATCAATTGGGTGGCGTTGGAAGATGGCGCTGCCCTGCTGGCACGGCTGAAACTCGAGGGCAAAAACACGAAAGCCGATATCGTGCTCGGCCTCGACACGAACCTGACGGCGGAGACAAAGGCGACCGGCCTCATTGCGCCGCATGGGCTTGATCTCTCAGCCCTGCAATTGCCGATCGCGTGGAACGACGCTGATTTCGTGCCCTATGATTGGGGCTATTTCGCCTTTGTCTATGACAGCGAAAAACTCCCCCATCCGCCGGCCAGTCTGGCCGAACTCGCCGATGGGAAGGACGCGCCAAAGATCCTGCTCGAGGATCCGCGCACGAGCACGCCGGGGCTCGGCCTCGTCATGTGGGTGAACGAGGTCTATGGCGACAAGGCGGCGGAAGCTTGGGCTGGGCTGAAGCCGAAAATTCTCACCGTCAGCAAGGGATGGAGCGAAGCCTACGGGCTCTTCACGCAAGGGGAAGCGCCGATGGTGCTCTCCTACACCACGTCGCCCGCCTACCATCAGATCGTCGAGAAGACCGATCGCTACAAGGCGCTCGTCTTCCCCGAAGGAAACTATATGCAGGTCGAAGTCGCGGCGATGCTTGCCGGTTCTCCGCATGCGGACCTCGCCAAATCATTTCTGGCATTTCTGATTTCGCCCGATGCACAGAAGGTAATCCCGACCACGAACTACATGTATCCGGTGCGCGATATCGGCGCCGACCTGCCGGCGGAGTTCAAGGCACTGCCAACACCGGCCAAGTCGCTGCTGCTGACTTCGAGCGATGCCGCCAAGCATCGGGATGATTGGATCAAGGCATGGGTCGAGAGTATCAGCCAGTAACGCGGCACCCGCAAACTACCCGGGCGCTGCCGCGTCCGGCAGCGGCGCCTTTCGCGGACCTGCCCTGGGCCTCCCTTGCGGGTCTGGGGCTTGCCGCGCTTCTGGCCCTGGCAATGTTTGCAGTCTTTCTGCTGCTGCTGTTGACCGGCGGCGAAGGTGGTGGACTGTCCGGTGCCTATCTTGCCAAGGTGCTGGGCTTCACGCTTTGGCAGGCGATGCTGTCGACCTTGCTTGCAGTTGGCGCTGCCGTGCCGATCACTCGGGCTCTTGCGCGGCAGACAAGCTTTCCGGGGCGCGCCTGGCTGCTGCGCCTTTGCGCCCTGCCGATGGTGATGCCCACCATCGTCGGCATCTTTGCCATCGTCGCCGTCTATGGTGGCAGCGGTTATATCGCGGCGGTCTCGGGTTTCTTCGGCGGCACCTGGCGGCCGCATCTCTTCGGCTTGCAGGGCATTCTCATCGCCCACGTCTTCTTCAACCTGCCACTCGCCATTCGGCTGCTGCTGCCGGCCTATGCCGCCGTGGCGCCGGAAAGCTGGCGTCTGGCCGCGCAACTGGGCATGAGAGGGCGGGATCTCTTCCGCGCTGTGGAGATGCCCTTGCTCCGCCAGCAAGTACCGGGAATCGCCCTCATCATCTTCATGCTCTGCTTCACCACCTTTGCCGTGGCGCTCACCCTGGGCGGCGGCCCCGGCGCCACTACGCTGGAGGTTGCGATCTATCAGGCATTGCGCTTCGATTTCGATCTGCGGCTCGGCGCGGTTCTGGCCATCTTGCAAGTGCTGCTCTGCTCGGGCGGTGCCTATGCCGCGTGGCGCCTTAGCCGGCACATGAGCCTGGGGAGCGGCGTCAGAACGGATATCCGTCGCTATGACGGCGAACATCGCGGCGCACGTCTTGTCGATTTCACGCTGATCTTTTTTGCGACCGTCTTCTTGGCTCTGCCAGTGGCGGCGCTGCTGCACAAGGGCCTAGTGGGCCTTCATGCCGCTGCGGCGCCGGCCAGCCTCATCCGGGCCGCGCTGATCAGCTTAGGCCTCGGGCTGGGCGGCGGCATCGCGGCGACGATGGGCGGCTACTTTCTCGCTACTGCACGCCAGCTCCTTCTCTCCGGCGGTCACGCGCGGTGCGCCATGCTGATCGGATTGAGCGGCCGGATCGGGCTTTTCGTTTCGCCGATGGTGCTCGGCACTGGGATATTTCTCGCGGCCGCCGGCCGCATCGATCTTTATCAGCTGGCCATTCCGGGCGTCACTATCCTCAACGCCGTCCTGGCGCTGCCCTTCGTCCTGGCGCTCCTGGAACCGGCCATCAGCATGTCGGCCGAGCGGCACGACAGGCTCTGCGCGGCGCTGGGGCTGCGCGGCTGGAACCGCTGGCGTGCCGTTGATTGGCCCGTGTTGCGACGTCCGATCGGCACCGCCATGGCGCTCGCCTCGGTCTTCTCCATGGGCGATCTCGGCGCCATCGCGCTTTTCGGCAACCAGGACCTCACCAATCTGACCTTGCTGCTTTACGGCCAGCTTGGCGCCTATCGCCTCGACGGGGCGGCGAGCACGGCGCTCATTTTGATGACGCTGACTCTCGGTCTCTATGCATTCCTCGAACGGTTGGTAGGTGGCCGTGAGCTACATTGATATCGCAGGCGTCGAATTCATTTACGAAGATCTGGTCATGCATTTCGATCTTGTGGTCGAACGCGGTCAAGTGATGGCGGTGATCGGACCGAGCGGGGCTGGCAAGAGCACGCTGCTGGCGCTCATCGGCGGATTCGAGGCGGCACGAGCGGGGTGCATCATTATCGACGGCGCGGATATCAGCGCTCTCCCGCCTGAAGCGCGTCCGGTGACTAGTCTGTTCCAGGATCACAATCTCTTCGCCCATCTCACCGTGGCGCAGAATGTGGGGCTCGGCCTCCATCCGGGCTTGAAGCTCACCGATGCCGACAGAAACCAAGTCGCCTGGGCTCTGGGTGAAGTCGGTCTCACCGGGTTTGAGGCGCGCCTGCCCGGCCAGCTTTCCGGCGGCGAGCGCCAGCGTGTCGCGATCGCGCGCTGCATCCTGAGGAACCGGCCAGTGCTGATGCTCGATGAGGCCTTCGGCGCCCTCGGGCCAGCCCTCAGGCGCGAAATGCTGGAACTGGTCCTGAGGCTGCGTGCACAGCGCAATCTGACCGTGCTGATGGTGACGCACGACCCGGCCGACGCGCTCTTCGCCGCCGATCACACCGCCTTCGTCGCCGGCGGCAAGGTGGTGCTAAGCGGCCCAACCGCCGCGGTGCTCGCATCCGAGCACCCGGCGATCCGTGACTATCTCGGCACCTGATCTCAGGCGGCGAAAAGCGGCCGGCGCGAGGCGACGAATTCCTCGGTCTGTGCCACGAAGCGGTCAACATCCGCGTCGGTAAGGGCCAGACTCAGCGCCATGTAGCCGCGGCGGGCAAAGAAGAGGCCGGCGGCGATGAAATCGAGATGCATGAGCTTGTGCAGCTTGGCATCGTGGGCTTCCGCCTCGTCCGACAAGTGCAGTGGCCGATCGACGATGTCGCGGGTGAAATGCAGCCCGATGAAGGAGCCGCAGCCGGTGGCGCTCAGCGGCACATCGAGCTTTTCGCCCAGCGCATTGATTCCGTCGCGCAGGCGGTCGCCCTTGGCGTTGAGTGCTGCCGCGGCTTCTGGCGTATAGACGTCCCGAAGGCCCGTCAGGCCGGCCGCCATCGACAGCACATTGTTGTTGAAGGTACCCGCATGCGGCCAATATCCAGGCTGTTCGGGGTCGAAATGGGCCATGATGTCATTGCGTCCGCCGAAGGCGCCGAACGACGATCCGCCGCCCAGATACTTGCCAAGCGTCGTCATATCCGGCGTTACGCCGAGAGCCGCCTGCAATCCGCCGGAAGAAAGGCGCGATGTCATCACTTCGTCGAAGATGAGGATGATATCGAGCTCGCTCGCCGCCTGTCGCAGGGCGCTGAGGAAATCGCGGCGCGCCGGCAGGCATCCGCCGCTGCCCATCATCGGCTCCACCAGAATGGCCGCTAGGTCCGGCCCATGCTTGCGGATGAGATCGAGCGTGCCGTCGACATCGTTATAGGGAGCCAAAACCCAATCGAGCGGCAGATTGATGGGGATGCCGCCATGGCCGAAATAGAAGACGCCGCCATGATAGCCGCCGTCGAAGACCATCACCTTCTTGCGCCCCGTATGGGCCATTGCCGTCATCAGGGCGAAGAGATTGGCTTCCGTGCCGGAATTGCAGAAACGCAGCTTTTGCAGGGACGGATAGCGGCTTGAGATCAGCGCCGCGAGCTCCGCTTCATAGACGTTGGGGCCGCCGAGGACGGTGCCATCATCGATCGCCCTCTTGAGCGCGGCTTGTATCTTGGGATTGGAATGGCCGTAGAGGCCGGCCGAATATTCACCGAGATAGTCGACATAGGCGTGGCCGTCGAGGTCGGTCAGGATGGCGCCTTCGCCTTTCGCCCAAGCGAGGGGAAAGGGAGAGAAATGTAGAACCGTTCTCGTATTGCCGCCGGGCATCGCGCCGTGCGCGGCCTGGTGGCGGGCAAGGCTTGCCGGATTTGCGTTGATGTAGCGGTTTTCCGCTTCGGCAAGAGCGGCATCCAAGGAAACGTTCATGAAGGACCTCTATGCGGGGCATCCTAGCTTGACAGGGCCCCCTCTACGTCGACTAGATTGCTCAAATAGCTGTATACAGGAACTGCGCAATGCCTTGCCGATGATCGGGCCAGCACAGCGCACGACCTTATTAGCGCATTAATAAAGATTGAGCGAGGGGTGCCGGAACGACCGCCAACAGGCGGCCACGGCATCAAAAAGAATCGCTCACGCAGGGCATGGAAGAAAACCGGGAGACCTGGATTATGATGCTTCAAAGAATTGCGATGGCGACCAGTTTGGCCGCGATGCTGGCATTCGCCAGTGCCACCGCCTCGGCCGAAACGGCGCTCAATCGCGGCATCGGCGCGACCATCGGCACGCTGGATCCGCACATCAACTTTCTGGCCTGGGAAGGCTGGATTCTCGATGATTGCTACGAGGGCCTCGTGGCAAACGCTGCGGACGGCGCCGTCATTCCGGGTGCCGCGGAGAAGTGGGATATCAGTGATGATGGCCTCACATACACTTTCCACCTGCGCGACGGACTCAAATGGTCCAACGGCGACCCGCTGACCGCGCAGGATTTCGCCGACGGCATCATCCGCACCATCTCGCCTGAGACGGCATCGGACAAGGCCTATATTTTCACGTCAACCATTCGCGTTGCCGGTGCGCAGGCCTTCGTCGATGGCAAGGAAAAGGACCCGAAGACGGTCGGTATTTCGGCGCCAGACGCAAAGACCGTCGTGCTGAAACTCGAGGCACCGGCACCGCACACGCTGTTCGTGCTGGGCTCGTTCTATGCGCCGCCGCTGCACAAGGCGAGCCTGGAGAAGTTCGGCAAGGACTTCATCAAGCCCGGCAATATCGTGACCAACGGCGCCTATATCCTCACCGAGAATGTGCCGCAGAGCCATGTGACGCTGGAAAAGAACCCCAATTACTGGGACGCGGCCAACGTCAAAATCGACAAGGTCGTCTACCGCGTGACCGAGGATGACAGCACGGCGGT
>CAZUAL010000133.1:0-10291 GCA_964618305.1 uncultured Dongia sp.
TATTCAACAAACCGAAAGAATTTTTCTCTCTGGAAACCTTGCGCCGCGCGGCTGAGCCCGAGCTCCCCCTGCAGGAACGGGTCTAAGGCCTTCGCCCCTTCGCCGTCGCCGCCGGCAATCGCGTCTTTGCCGTTGCTGATATCGATGCGGGCACGGCCGCCATCATGCGTGACCGAAATCTCGATGGGGCGGTCGTTCGCGACCTTCTTGCGGCCATGCTGGATCGCATTCAGGAGGGCTTGGCGCAGCCACGCCTCATCGGCGCGGATGATCACGTCCTGCGCCGGCAGATGCGCCATCACCTGCAGCGCGCCTTCTTCTTCATGATCGTGCCGCAATTGCCGCTTGAGAGTGGTGACGCTGTCGGCGATGAGGAGGCGCAAGTCGAACTGGGCCGGCGACAAGGCAAGTTTGCCGGCCGACAGGCGCGACATGTCGATCGTCTGGTTGACCAGCGTCAGGAGATGGCGTCCCGCCTGCATGATCTCGTCGGTCCAGTTGGCGATGTCGCGATCCTCGCTCCACGCGGCCCGCGCCTTCAGAAGCTCGGAAAAGCCGATGACAGCGTTGAGCGGCGTGCGCAGTTCGTGCGTGACGACGGCCAGGAAGGTGTCCTTGACGCGGCTTGCCTGGTCGATGCGGATACGGGCTTCGCGCTCGCGCTCGCGGGCGGCCTCGACCTGCTTGATGTTGCGCATGAGCAGCAGGATGAGCGCGAAGCCGCTGAGGATCGCGACCGACATGACGCCCGCGGCCTTGAGTTCGGCCGCGATCAGTTCCTCTTTCTGCCGGTCCGGATTGCTGTGCAGCATCACATCCTGGACCCAGGAGCGGATCGGTGAATCAAGCCGGGCCAGCTGATTGAGCGCCGCCTTGTGCGCATCGCCGTCCCGGCTCGCGAGCGCGCTGCGGACCGGGGAATCGGGCGCCGTGATCGCTTCCAGGCTCGCGATGAGCGCGCTGTAGCCGTCATCGTCGGAAAGCTCGGTCGGATCCGTCTCCTGCTTGAGGACGCGGATGCGGTTCTGGAAAACGGAATAGCGGGTGGCCAGGAAGGACGCCGGCACGCTCTGGCTGACGCCGGCATAGCCGCTGAAAGCGTGCTTGAATTGGAGATATTCGATCTCCAACTGCGCTGCGGCCCAAGCCACGTTTTTGAGGCTGCGGTGGGCGTCGAGCGCGCTGGCGATGAGTATCTGGACGCTGACGACGAGGGCGAGCAGGAACGTGGCAATGACGATGCCGACCAGCCAGTACCTGCGTGCCGTGCTCATGACCGGTTGCTAGCCCCGCGCTGCTCATGAGTCGATGTCCCGGCAGCCCGATCTCCGAGCCACGCGTCCCACCCGCATCGACAGACATGATTCCTTTAATGAATTATTAACTGTAAATTCGGCTCAAGTCAAAGAGTTAGGCAACATATTGAAAAATATACTCAAAAATCGGCAAGGACTGGTGAGATCATCGGACCCGCCTGAGCCGCATATAGGTCATGAATCCTGAACTCATGGTGAAGCGAGCGTGTTGATCCGGCGGTCATTCCCGCGTCAAATGCGCGCCGTCCTGACGACGAAGACCAAAATAAGGGGGGAGTGACGTGGGCAAGGATGGGGTCATCAAGTTTGCCGCCAATGGATTGCAGGGCGAGGGGCTGGCCCCCTGGCCGCCCATACCGGCCGAGGAACTCGAAAGCGGCAACCCGGTCCAGCGCGGCATCGAATATTTCAGCGACCCCGCGATCGGCCTGACCGCCGGGGTCTGGGACTGCACGGCTTTCACGACCAGGATGGCGCCCTATCCGGTCAACGAATTCATGATCGTCCTCGAAGGTGGCGTCACGATGGTCGAGCCCGGCGGGCGCGAGACCAAGATCGGTGCCGGCGAAGCCTTTCTGATCCCCAAAGGCACGATGTGCCAGTGGCTTCAGCCCGGCTACATGAAGAAATACTATGTCATCTTCGACGATGCCTCGGGCGCGGACCCGGCCAAGGCGAGCGCGCAGCGCGTGATGAAGATCGATGTCGATGAGCCGCGCGAGCCGAGCCCGTCGCCGGCGCCAGAGCTTCTTCTCACTGCCAGCCCGACACAGACCGGGCGCAACTGGTTCGAGGACGCGACCGGTCAGTGGACCATGGGTGTCTGGGATTCGACGCCCTACCGCCGCAAGGCGATCCCGTTCCCGCGCCACGAGCTGATGCATCTTCTTGAAGGCGCGGTGACCTTGTCGACGCCGGAAGGCTGGCGCGAAACCTATCGGGCGGGCGACACCTTCTTTGTCCCGATGGGCGCCAATGTCGAATGGCTCAGCACCGAGTACGTCAAGAAATACTATTGCATCATGATCCCGAAGGCGTGAGGAACCTCCCCTCACGCCACCTCGGCAAATGCGGTCTCAAGCACCTGCATCAAATAGTCGGCATTGGCGTCGGTCAAGATCATGCCGGGGCGCATCTTGATGACATTGTCGTAAGGCCCGTCAGTGCCCAGAAGCACGCCGAGCTGGCGGCATTTCTCGACGATGCGCCCGGCATAGTCGGTGGCCGGTGCCTTCGACTTGCGGTCCTCGACCAGCTCGATCCCCAGCATCAGCCCTTGGCCGCGCACGTCGCCGATCCGGTCGTGCTTCTCCATCAGCTTCGTCATGCGCGCGATGAGGCTCTTGCCGAGCCGGGTCGCGTTGGCGAGCAGGTGATCGCGCTCCAGAATCTCCAGCACCTTGAGACCCACGGCACAGGAAACGGGATTGCCGCCGAACGTGTTGAAATATTCCATGCCGTTGAAGAAGGCATCGGCGATCTCGCGGGTTGTCACCATCGCCGCCATCGGATGGCCGTTGCCGATGGGCTTGCCCATCGTGACGATGTCCGGCACCGCGCCGTGCGAGTCAAAAGCCCACATATGCGTGCCGACACGGCCGAATCCGATCTGCACCTCGTCGGCGATGACCAGGGCGCCGGCCGCGCGGGCGGCGGCATAGGCGGATTTGAGATACCCATCCGGCAGCACGATCTGCCCGGCCGAGCTCGGCAGGGATTCGGCAATGAAGGCGGCCGGCTTGTGGCCGGCTTCCGCCAATTGCTCGACGGCGGCGGTGACGCTCGCGGCATAGCGCGCGGCGATCTCCGCCTTCGGCCAATCGGCGGGTGCCCGATAGACGTCGGGCAGCATCGCCTCGCCGGTCGTCTCGGGGCGTCCCTTGCCGCCCTTGCGCTTGTATTTGTAGGGGCTGATCTCAATGAGGGAACTCAAATGGCCGTGATAGGCCCAGTCGAGCGCCACGACACCTTTCGCCTGGGTAAAGTTGCGCGCCAGGCGCAGGGCGAGATCATTCGCCTCCGACCCGCTGCAGACGAAGCCGGCGACGGTGAGGTTCTTCGGCAATGTCGCGGTCAGCCTCTCGGCATAGGCGATGATGTTGTCGTGGAGATAGCGCGTGTTGGTGTTGAGGATCGCCGCCTGACGGGCCAGGACCTCGACAATCTCCAGGTTGGCATGACCCAGCTGCGCCACATTGTTGTAGCAATCGAGATAGGCGCGGCCGCGATCGTCGATGAGATGAACGCCTTCGCCGCGCACGATCTTCATCGGCGTCTTGTAGGAGATGGAGAGGTTGCGGATGAGCTTCTCCTTCCGCACCTTCAAGAGATCGTCGGAAGCGCGACCGGATTGCGCGAAGGTCTCCGGCGGCAGGCCGGCAAACGTCGCGGCGTCGGGGAATAGCTCGGCCCAGACGGAACGGTAGCGCGGCTCACCAGCGCCGATCACATCGGCCGCCGCGGCCGGCCGGTAGGCGATGAGCTGCAGGTGCACATGCGGCTGCCAGCCGCCATTCTCGGAATTTGGCCCCATTTCACCGATCACGTCGCTGGCGGCGATGTTGTCGCCCACCTTGCGGAGCCTGGCGCTTTCCGCACTGAGATGGCCCCACAGGCTGAAGAAAGTGATGCCTGGGGCCGGGTTGTGCTCCAACAGGATGGCATGGCCGTAATCGAGCGGCAGATCCGACACATATACATCAACGACACGGCCGGGCAGCGGCGCGCGCAGCGGTGTGCCGGCACCCTGGAAGAGGTCGAGACCGAGGTGAAGCGAGCGTCGCTCGCCGCTCGCCAATGTCGAAGCGAAGGCATCCGACGTGTAGACGGGCCGATCCTCGCCCCAGGGGCCGATGCCAAGATCGATGCCATCGCGCGCTGCGATCTCAGCCCATAGTTTTTCCGCCTCAAGCGGCTGGCGCGCGGCGGAGGCGATGGCGATCTTGTGCGCCTTGTCGCCGAACGGCACTAATCCCTTGCGCAGCATGGCCGGCGCCCGGTCGAGAACCGGCTGCAGATCTTTCCGGTTGTCGGCAATCCACTGGACGATCCTGCGCGCACCGGGTGCCGCCTCGAAGCCGCAGGCCTGGCGCAGGATGCCAGTGGCGATCATCGGATCCATGGCGCGGAGGCGCTTCAGCAGGTTCCAGGCCGGCGCTTCGCTGATCGAGAGATAGGCATTGTCTTTCGAACGGTCCCGGCGCGAGGCTGAGATGGTGACGCTGATGACGAGGCGCAGCGCCATGAGATCGAAGAGGAGATCGATTTCCTCCGCGAGCAGCGGGTTCTCACGGTGGAAGGCGGCGGCCATGATCCCGGCATCGTCGATCGGCGCATCGCGGTCCATGATTGCATAGGCGGCCGCCACGGCCAGCTCGTTGATAAGCGGCGAGTGGATGGCATCGCCGTAATCGATGATCCCGGCGATCCTCTCGCCCGTCTCGCTGTCGACCAGCACGTTGTAATCGTTGGCGTCGCCGTGGATCACTTGCGCCCGGCAGCGCTTCAGGCGCTGGGCGACATGATTGTCGAAGCGGTCGAGGAAGTATTCCAGAATGTCGCGCTGCCATGCCTCGTCGATGAAGGCCAGGCGTGCCCGCGACTTGCCCGCTTGTGTCACGTCCCAGTCGAAGTCGCGCGCGGCACCCGGGTGGCCGAAACCCTGGAGCGCGCGGGCAAGGCGTCCCAGCGTCGCGCCGAAGCTGGCGAAGAGCGCCTCTGACTTCCGGCCCTTGGCGAACGGCTTGCCTGGAAGCCAGCTCACCATGCGGACAAAGTGTGGCCTGCCATCGTCGCCCGAACAGCGGCCGAGCACCTCGCCGCTGAGGGTCGGCTTCAATTGCGGCAAGGGCAATGCGGGGTCGATCTCCGACACATGGCGCAGCAGGGCCGCCTGGAAGTCGAGCGCCTGCAGTTCCTCCGCCGCGTTGGCGATCTTCACCACCCAGCTTTGTCCGTTCGCCTCGGTCAGGCGGAAATTCTGGTCGCGCTCGCTGTCGAGCGGCGTGAATGTCCCTTTGAGGCCATAGAGCGTGTCGACAATGGCTTCGACCCTGGCGGCGGAAAAGGCGGGCGGGAGTGACGTGAGAACGGACATGATCGGATGGTTCGGCTTCTTGCGATGAGGGTCAGTAATATTTGGCGTAGAGGGCGCATTGCGCGGCCGGATCGAGTTCGCGCGTGCGCTCCATCTCGGCATTCTTGAGCGCGCGGTAGCCCTGGTGGAGCGGGGCGGGGAGCCAGCCGCTCACCACCTTGTCGGCTGCCAGTTCCTCCAGCGCATGCGGGAGCGAATCCGGCAGGCGCCGGATGCCGAGCTTGGCGAGTTCCGCCGGGGTGAGGTCCGCGGGATCTCCCTCGACGAGTGGCGGCGTGGGGAGCTTCGCCCGCAATCCTTCGAGCCCGGCACGGATGAGCGATCCCAGCACCATATAGGGGCTCGCCGTGGCGTCGCTGCCGCGGAACTCCAGATGCACCTGACCCGTAACATCGCGGCCCGGGCTGTCGTCGACTGGGCAGATCCGCACACCCGCTTCGCGGTTGCGATAGCCGAAGCAATTGAAGCCCGCACTCCAGCGATGCGGCGTCAGCCGGAGATAGGAGATGACGCTGGGTGCCGTCAGCGCGGTCAGGGCCGGCATGTGCTTCAGGATTCCGGCGATGAAGTGACCTGCCATGGCGCTGATCCCGCCGGGCCCCGACTTGTCGTAGGTGGCGGGCTTGCCGTCGATCGTTTCCAGGCTGAAATGGACATGAACGCCGCTGCCGACAGAAGCGGGGTCGATGATCGGCGCAAAGCAGGCCTGCAGCTTGAACTGCCGGGCGATGTCGCGGGTGATGTCGCGCAGGATGACGGCGCGGTCGGCGGCGGCAAGGCCCGTGGCCGGCTTCATCGTCACTTCGAACTGCTTGGGGCCATACTCCCGCAGGATCATTTCCGGCTCGCAGCCGGCCCGTGTCAGGGCGGCGGTGAGGGTCCCCAGGAAGCCTTGCGAGTGGCGGAAATCCAGCAGCGTGAAGGCCGCGTCGCCCAGCGCTTCGTCGCCGAGCAGGAAGAATTCGTGCTCGAACGAGGCCTTCAGCGTCAGGCCGAATTCGCGGGCCAGGTCAGCGAGAGCCCGCTTAGCGAAGCCGCGCGGGCACGCACCCCAGGGCGACCCGTCCGTCTCGACGATGTCGCAGAGGAAGGCTTTGAGGTCTGGCTGCCCGTCGATTCCGCTTAACGCGAAGCCCCCACTGTCGGCATCCGGCTGCAGGCGCAGATCGCCGACCGGGCCGAACGGATTGGCGCCGATGACCCCGAAGGGCGTGAGCGCGATGTTGGCCGGGACCCAGCCGACGCCGGCCGTCATCCGCGCCTTGAGGTCGCTTGCCGGAAAGGCCCGGCCGCGGCTGATGCCGGTCAAATCGTTGGTGAGGAAAATGGCAAGATCGGCCGCCTGCATCGCGCGCTTCCATGGTGATTTCGAAGAGTGCCGGCGATCGTAACGAAAGGCTTGGGTGGGGCAAGGAAATGTTTCGCTGTTGCCGCGATGCGCAGCCCCTTGCTATTGCTCCATCGCCATGCCGACCGAACCCAAGCTCCTCAGCCCGGACGAACCGTCCGCCGTCGAAATCCTGAACGGCGAGAGCGAGGCGCTGTTCGTCTTCACCTGCGATCATGCCAGCAACCGCGTGCCGCGGTGCCTCGGCGATCTGGGAATATCGGCCGAATTGATGCGCACCCATATCGGCTGGGATATCGGTGCCGCGGCGCTTGCCCGGCGGCTCGCCGCCGCATTCCAGGCCCCCTTGTTCCTCAGCGGCTATTCGCGCCTGGTGATCGACTGCAACAGGCCGTTGGAGAGCCAGGGATCGATTCCATCGATCAGTGCAGGGCACGCGATCGCCGCCAACCGCGATCTCTCGCCGGCGGAGCGCAACGCGCGGCAAGAGACGTTCTTCCACCCTTACCAGAATGCCATCGCCGCCCATCTCGACCGGCGGCGGGCGAAAAAGGTGCCGACGGCGCTCATCGCCGTCCACAGCTTCACCCCCGATTACCCGGGCGAGGTGCGCCCCTGGCATGTCGATTTCGCTTATCACCGCGACCGGCGTCTGGCCGGGCTCCTCATCGATGCCTGCCAATTGCCCGGCATCGTCGTCGGCGACAATCTCCCTTACGCCGTCGATGACGAGAGCGACTACACGATCCCTGTCCATGGCGAGCAGCGCGGGCTGCCGCATGTCCTTCTCGAGATCCGGCAGGACACACTTGCCGATGCTGCCGGAATCGCCCTTTGGGGGGACCGGCTCGCTGCCCTTTTCGACCGCCTGACGCCGGCAATCCGGCAACTCACCCAGAATGCAAAGGATGAATGATGACCGACCGTCCGGAGATCCTCGGCCCCGCCTACCGCCAGCGGCCGATTGTGCCCGCCAAGACCGCGCTCATCAGCGTCGACATGCAGAATGCCGATTGCGCCGCCTCGAAGCGCCATGCCAACACGCCGGAGAGTGCAAAGTACCGCTATTTCTACGACCGGCTCGACAACCTCGCTATTCCGAACCAGCAGCGGCTCCACCAGGCGGCGCGGGCGCTGGGGATTGAGAATATCTATGTCGTGATCGAGAGCCTGACCAAGGACGGGCGTGACCGCGGCATCGACCACAAGGCCTCCTTCATCAACAATCCGCGCGGGAGCTGGGAGGCCAAGGTGATCGACGAGGTGGCGCCGGCCGATGACGACATCATCGTCCGCAAGACGGCCTCCGGCCCCTGGGGGACGACCAACCTCGACTACATTCTCAGGAACATGGGTTTCGAGTACCTGATCGTCTTCGGCATCCTTTCCGACCAGTGCGTCGAGAATACGGTCCGCGGCGGCGGCGACCTCGGCTACCTGGTGACGCTGGTCCCGGACGCCTGCGCCACCTACACGCCGGAGCGCCAGAGCTTCTCCGAGGCGGCGATCAAGGGCTATTGCCGTCAGCGCTCGACCGACGAGCTCCTCGCCGAATTTTCGGCGCTAAAAAAGTGAGCCAGCTCACAAGAAATTTACTGCGCCTTTACCCAGGCCTTGATAAATAGCTCTCGCAAACTAGGTCCAAGCATCCCAGTTGATGGTCTTCCCAGTTTGTGGACGTTGGCTGCTTTGTCTTGCTTTGAGGTGGCGCTGTGACCTTGGACTCATCCGACTCATCTGTCGCGAACGATATAGACCCCCTCGCCCAGGGCGGCGATGGTCGGGTTGTGCAACTCTCCCGCTACCGTCGTCGCCCAGCAAATAAGTCTAAAATCCAAGCTTCTTCAGGCGAGATCGCTCTCGCCTGCCGCCGCTACATGGTCGGCCGCGAGGATTGGGACCGCGGTTTCCGGGTTCTCTTCCGCAGCTTCGACTGCCTCTGCGACATCCGCTTCGATGAGTCGGGCGGGCTGCATCTGCTGGATTTCCCGTCGGGCGAGCTCGTTCTCTCCGCCGACGAGTTCCAGCGTGGCCTCAGCGACGGCTGGGAATACCGCTCGGTAGGCCTTGAGGTGGATATTTCGGCCGGCGACCTGCGTGCGCTGCTGCGCCAGAAGCTTGGCTGCTGCCGCCTTCAGTTGGTGGCGTCCCGGTAAATCTTGATAAGCGCCGGCGTCGCTTCCTCCCGTACCCGCGCGATTTCATGCCACAGGCACTCGGCAGCCTCGGTATGGGCGTCCCGCCAGGCGTGGCTCAGCGCCAGGTAATAGGGCTTGGTTGAAATCGGCGGGTCCAGCCGCTTCACTTTCCCGGCGAGATAATTGTCCGCGAGGTAGGAATCGCCGATCGTCGTGTGCGTGGCGACGGCGTCGATCCGGCCGCGCAGCAGCTTGTTGAAATTGTTCATGGTATCCGTGGCGGGTTCGACGGCGAGCCCTTCCTTCTTGAGATCGTCGACGATCGACCAGCCGAGATTGGCGCCGATCGGGCGTGTAAGCCCCTTGATCTCCATCCCGTCCCAGGTGATGGCGCTGTCGGCCCGTACATAGAAGGCATAGGAAAGGCTGGCGATCTGAAAATTGGGGTCGGCCGCATCGCCCTTCATCGGATAGGCGGCCAGGGCCAGCCGTTCGCGGCTGAAGGAAAGCAGCACGACGCCGTCGATCGTGTTGTCGCCGATCCGGGCGAGCAGCCTGCCGCCAGGATAGCGCGACAGTAGCGGGTTGATGCCGCAGGCGGCGGCGGCCTTCTCGACGATCTCAATGGCGATGCCGGGTTTCTCCGGAATTTGCTGGCCGTCGCCGGCGAGGAAGAAGGCGGATTCCTTGTCCGAATAGCCAAGGCGCAGGTCGATCTCGGCGGCACTGGCCACGGCCGCGTTCATGAGCAGGCCGATGGCGGCGGCAACCCAGGCCGGATGGCCGCTGAACTTCCTGACCGTCGATACCATGTGCTTGGCCTCGCAAGGGCGGATCACGGGGAAACCTTGCCCCGCCCATGAGGCGACCGCAAGCGCGCCTTAGGCCGCACGCTCCCGCCAGATGGTCGGAAACCAATCCTCGCGCAGGCGCTCGCCGGTCTTCTGGTTGATGCCGGGATAAGGCGGCGAGGTCCGGCCCGGCCGCTCCATGAAGATCGCATCGTCGCCGAGGAACCGGCACGAGAAGGCGCGCCGGCGCGTATTGCCCGTGTTGCCGCCAGCGCCATGCACGGTGCGGTAGTTGAAGATGATAGCGTCGCCCGGCTCCAGGGCCGGTTCGAGGATGCGATGGCTGCCATCTTCGACATCGGGCAGGTCCATGAACAGCGACTGGTCGGCATAGAAATCCTCGCCGCCCGCCCAGCGCTTTGGTCGGAGCAGCTTCGGCCAGAGGTGGGAGCCGAGGACCAGGCGCAGCGTATCCTCGGCCGTCACCGGATCGAGCGGAATCCAGTAGCTCGCGGTCTGCATGCCGTCGACGCAATAATATGGCATGTCCTGATGCCAGGGCGTCTCTTTCGGCGTCCCCGGCTCCTTCACCAGCACATGGT
>CAZUAL010000134.1:0-10244 GCA_964618305.1 uncultured Dongia sp.
ATCGCATAAGCGGCCATGTAGGCGGCACGGTCGATGTCTGGATTGGCGGCAAGGTAGCGCTCGATCATGCGCGCCATCAGATCCCACGGCACGTTGCGCCGCACATCCTCCAGCAGCGAAACGAGATCGAAGGTCGCGGGCGCCAGCACCGCATCCTGGAAATCGAGCAGTCCACAGGCTTCAATCCCTGATCGGCCTTTGAGAACCAGCAGATTGTCAACATGGAAGTCGAAGAGGGCGATGGATTTCGGTGCCGCATGCCGCTGCGGCAGAACCTGCTGCCAAGCGGCAACGAATTCGGCGCGCACATCATCCGGCGCCGGTCGACCGAAATGGGCCGGCCAATACCAGTCGAGCAGCAGCTGCACTTCGCGCAAGGCCCGCGCATCGTCGAATTCTGGGAGTGCCGCAAGCTCGGCCGCCGGGATTTTCTTGTGCAGGGCGATGAGCGTGTCGGTCGCCAGCGCATAGAGCGCCTCGGCATCGCCGCCGGCATCCAGCTCGCGCGTATAGGTCTGGTCGCCGAGATCTTCGAGAAGCAGGAAACCTGCCTCCTCATCCACCGCCATGATTTCGGGCGCGCTGAAGCCGAGCCCCTTTAGGAGGCGACCGATCTTCACGAAGGGACGCACATTCTCCATCGGCGGCGGCGCGTCCATGAGAACCGCCGTCTTGCCGCCCATCGTCAGCCGGTCATAGTGCCGGAAGGAAGCGTCGCCCGCGAGCAGGCGCAGATCGGCCTTGCCCCAGCCGGAAGCGGCCAGGAACTGGTCGCGACGCGCCCGCCGCGCGTCCGCCGACATGCTCGGTTCAGTCATGATCTATTCAGCTCCCCCATTATTGCGGCCCCGACAGCAGCCAGCCGCCCGACCCAGTTTCCCCGCGCCGCCAAGCGCAGCCGGCGCGAATCGGGTCCTGTCCCCGGCCCCAGAGTCACGTCGAGGCGATGACGTGGCAAGAGCGAGCCGAGCCGCTCCGGCCATTCGATGAGCGAGATACCTTCCGCGAAGGCCTCTTCGATCCCGACTTCGTAGGCCTCTTCCGCCTGTTTCAGCCGGTAGAGATCGAAATGCCAGATATCGACCGGTTCGCCGTCCTTTTCAGCCGGATAGGTCTGCACCAGGGTGAAAGTGGGGCTGGGCACCCCCTCCTCCGTCGGAACGAGGGCGGAAATGAACCCCCGCGCCAGGGTGGTCTTGCCGGCGCCGAGGTCGCCCCTCAGGGCAAAAACATCGCCCCGGTGGGCCAGTGCGGCCAATATCCCGCCCGCCCGTGCGGTCTTCTCCGCATCGGCCAGGTCTAATTCCAGCTGCTCGTCAGGTTCGGATGGCGTCATGGCGTCGGTTTGTAGCCGCCCGGCGACGGTACCGCAATGCTCCTGGCGCTGCCGGATTTGCCCATTGATTACAATGTGCTAAAGGATGCGGCGAATAGGCTTTGGAGGGTCAGATGAGTGCAGTTCAGCAGACCGATGTGGTCGTCATCGGGGCGGGGCCGGTCGGCCTCTTTGCCGTCTTCGAGTGCGGCATGCTGAAAATGCGCTGCCATGTCATCGACGCGCTCGAAAGCACGGGTGGGCAGTGCGTTGCGATGTACCCGGAGAAGCCGATCTTCGACATTCCCGGCTACCCGTCGATTGACGCTGCTGTTCTCATCCAGAAGCTCGAGGAACAAGCTGCACCTTTCCATCCCACCTACCATCTGGGTCATCAGGTCGAAAAGCTGACGCCGGTGGGAGATCGCTGGCTGGTCGAAACAAATCTCGGGACCAGGATCGACGCCAAGGCCGTCATCATCGCGGCCGGTTGCGGCGCGTTCGGCCCGAACCGGCCGCCGCTCGACAATCTTGCGGCATACGAAGGCAAGAGCGTCTTCTACCTCGTCAAGCGGCGCGAGGATTTCCGAGGCAAGCGCATCGTCATCGCCGGCGGGGGTGATTCAGCGCTCGATTGGACCATCTCGCTCGCCGATCTTGCGGAAAAGATCTACGTCATACATCGCCGCCCGAAGTTCCGCGGCGCGCCGGAATCCGTGGCCCGCATGGAAGCGCTCGCCAAGACCGGCAAGGTCGAGCTGGTGGTGCCCTTTCAGCTGCACAGCCTGGAGGGACAAAACGGACAATTGAATGCCGTCAACGTCTCAACGCTTGAGGGAGAAATCCGGCGCCTGGAAGCGGACACGCTGCTACCCTTCTTCGGCCTCGCCATGAATTTGGGACCGATCGCCCATTGGGGCCTCAACCTCGAGCGCAGCCATATCACCGTCGATCCGCGCAATTGCGCCACCAGCGCGCCCGGGATCTTTGCCATCGGTGACATCGCCACCTATCCCGGCAAGCTCAAGCTCATCCTGTGCGGCTTTGCCGAAGCGGCGATGGCCGCCCACGCAGCACATCCATTGCTGCACCCCAACGAAGCCCTGCATTTCGAATACTCGACCTCAAAGGGTGTTCCAGGCGCCTGATTTGCTGAGACTTTACCAACGCGCGCCTTGCATACCTGGGATTGTAAGATTTTGATCCTGGAGCGCGTCTTGAGGGCTAGATTCAGGGTGGATTAACTTTCTTTTGCGAGGCTGCGCGAAAGAGCGTCCGGATTCGTCCATCCCCATATCGGCAATGGATTGTCGGCTCCGGGCCAGGAAACTGATTACTGACGAGAATGCGATGCTTTCCCCGATGGCCGGATCGGCCGTAGCTGAGGAAGACAGGGAAAAGAACTGGGCAGGCGGCGAATGGCAGGTTCTCATCGTTGATGATGACCCCGACGTTCACGTCAGCACCGAGTTTGCGCTCGGCGGCGAGAACTTCCTGGGCCGCCCCCTCAAATTCCTGCATGCGCATTCAGCAGCCGAGGCCGAGGACATCCTCCGCAAGAATGGCGGCGTTGCGGTCATCCTGCTCGACGTGGTCATGGAAACGCCGGATGCCGGCCTGCGACTGGCTCGCACCATTCGCGACGAACTCGGCCTCCTCACAGCGCGGATTATTCTACGCACCGGACATCCCGGCTATGCGCCGGAGCATGACATCATCCGCGACTATGATATCGACGATTACCGCACAAAGTCCGAGCTTTCCCGCGTCCGCCTTTTCACGTCCGTCATCACGGCACTCAGGGCGTTCGACCGGATACGCCAATTGCGCGAAGCCAACCAGAGCATGGAACGCCTGACGCGCGACCTTGAGCTGCTCAACGTCGACTATCTGGAGCAGCGCGAGGCGGCGCTGCCCGCCGCGCAGGCAAAAGCCCAGTTCCTCCAGAATGTCAGTCATGAACTCCGTACGCCCCTCAATGCCATCGTCGGCTTCAGCGAACTGTCCCTGCGTGCACTCAATGAAGGGCGCGCGATCGAGCGGTCGTACCTTGAAGATATCCTCGAAGCCGGACGCCGCCTGACAGCGCTTGTCGGCGACATACTCGATTTCAGCCAGCTCAGCTCGAAGAGCCGGCGTTTGCTCATCGAACCGGTCAACGTCTCCGAACTCGTCAGGTTTAACGACGAAATATACCGCCCGCTTGCCGACCGCCTCGGCGTAGAACTGGTCGCGCTCGATCACGACCGTGACACCGTCTGCGAACTCGATCGCGGATCGGTCAGCAAGGTCCTGGGGCATGTATTGTCCAATGCCCTCCGCTATTCGCCTAAGGGCAGCCGCGTTGAGATGGAATGGCGCTTCGCCGATTCATCCCTCATGATATCGATCAGCGATCGTGGTCCAGGCATCCCCAAGGCCATACGAGAAAATCTCGACGAGCCGTTCGAGATCGGCCAGGACGTGCTGACAAAGAATGCCAGTGGCCTGGGCCCGGGCCTTACCATTTGCCGCCAGCTGATGATGATAATGCGCGGCTATCTCAGCATCGAAGATCGCGAGGGCGGCGGCACGCGCATCACCTTGCACCTCCCAAACCTCACGCAAAGGTGAGGCATGCCGACGGCGCTTGACAGCACTGGTCGGCGCGAAACGGTCTCATTCGAGACCGTCGAATTCCTGGCGGAACTGGCACGCCTTCCTGCCATTCAGGAAGGCGAATTCGATCTCATAGCCGATATTGTCTGCCGACGCTGCCTCCAGCTGATCGACGCCCGTTTCGTCACCATCTGGCGACTGAACCGAGACATGTCCGAACTGAGCAGCGTCAGGCGCTATGATCGGCTGACGGGCGAGAGCACTGGCGACATCGCCCTACCCACCACCTGCTTTGAGGAGAAACTGTCGGCTCTACGGGTGAGCTCGCTAATCGCCAGCGACGACGTTTCCAAGGATCAGCGCTACCGCAGCCTGTTCAGCGCTTATCTGAAACCCAACGGAATCGTCGCCTCCTTGGATCATGTTATTCGCGTCTCCGGTGTCGATGTTGGTTTGGTCAGCTTCGAACGCACCTCTCCCGGCATACCCTGGATGGAGGCGGATTTCGCCCTGGCTCGTGGTGTTTGTACGCACCTCTCCCTCTCACTCATCAACAGGCAGAAGGCCGAGCTTGAACGGAAATCCTCAGCATCGACTGCGCTGCAGAGCGCCATACTGGAAAACACCGCACATGCCGTGATCGCGACCGATATGATCGGCACGATCACGTTCTTCAACCGCGCCGCTGAAAAGATGCTCGGTTACCGATCAGAGGATGTTGTCGGCAAGGCAACACCCGCCCTGTTCCATGACCCGCAGGAAATGCAACAGCGCGCCAAGCAACTCTCAGAATCGCTGGGTCGGCGGATTGAGCCGGACTTCAACCTCTTCATTGCACCCGTGCTGGCCGGTCTTCACAACGAGTCCGACTGGATCTATATCGGGCGGGACGGAAAGTGCACACCGGTCCGTCTCTCCGTCACCGCAATTCGGGACACCACAGGGAAGACTCTCGGCTATCTCGGCATGGCATCGGACATTACCGAGTGGAACCGTGCCGCCGACCGCCTGCGCCAGTCCGAAGAAATGCTCTCCCGCGTCCTTCTGCAGTCGCCGGATGCCATCCTCATTACCGCGATTGAGGATGGACG
Organism: uncultured Dongia sp.; assembly: GCA_964618305.1. Classification (GTDB taxonomy): domain Bacteria; phylum Pseudomonadota; class Alphaproteobacteria; order Dongiales; family Dongiaceae; genus Dongia. The sequence goes on from CAZUAL010000134.1 coordinate 5,005, forward strand.
AATCATCCAGGTCAATCCTGGCTTCGAACAGATCACCGGCTACACGGCAAGCGAGGCCATCGGCAGAACGACAATCGAACTTGATATCTGGGTTTCGCTCGATGAACGGGAGCGGATGCTGACGGAGGTCAAGGAGACCGGCGAGATCAAGTCGATGCCTGTCAGGATCCGCCGCAGGACTGGAGAAACGAGGCAATGCAACCTTTGGGGCCGCCTGTTCATCTACAATGGCACCCCGGCGCTCCTGGCCGCCGCCCAAGATAACACCAACATCATCGAAGCGGAGCAGAAGGCGCGCCATTCTGAGCGAATCTTGCGAAGTGTCATCGATGCCATCCCGACACGAGTCTACTGGAAGGATAGGAACTCGATCTACCTCGGCTGCAATGAGCAGTTCGCGCACTCGAAAGGGCTGGAGAATACGGGCATCGTCGCCGGCAAGACCGACATGGATCCAGACTGGTTCGTCCGCGCCCAGTCCCGCGTCAATGACGAGCTAGACCGGCGTGTCATGGCCACCGGCGAAACGGCGCATGTGCGCCGCCTGATTACCGATTGGAATCAACGGCAGACTTGGGTCGATGCCACAAAGATACCGCTCAAGGACGAGAGCGGGGCCGTTGTCGGCCTCCTTGGGATTCAGCATGACATCACGGCGCAGCTCGCCGACGAGGACAAGCTGCGAGCGTCGGAAGACAAGCTGCGCTCACTGTTCGTACTGAGCCCGCTCGGGCTCAATCTGCAGGACATGGAAGGGCGCTACCTTGAAGTGAACGACGCATTTGCCGAGATCGTCGGCTTCGATCGGGAAGAATTGCTGAGAATGAATTGTTACGACATCATTCCGGAATCCTTCCTGATGGACGAGCCGCAACGGCTGCGGCGACTCCAGGAAACCGGCATCATCCCTGCCTATGAGAAGGCTTACCGGCGCAAGGATGGATCGCTTGTGCCCGTCTCGACCAGCACGGTTCTGATCACCGGACCGGGCGGCACCCAGCTCAAATGGACGATCGTGGAAGACATCACGGCGCGGCGCCAAGTGGAGGACGCGCAGCGCCGCAATAGCGAGGAGCTCGAGCGCCAAGTTTCGGAACGAACACTGAAGCTCCAGGAAGCCATGGAAGAGCTGATGCGGGCCGAGAAGCTTGCTGGACTGGGCAGTCTAGTTGCGGGTGTGGCGCACGAGATCAGCACGCCCATCGGCAACGCAAACCTCGCCACCTCGACTCTGGCTGGAGCCGTACGGGATTTCGAGGAGAAACTCGACGGCCGACTGACGCGCAGCGGCCTTGAGGCCTTCTTGAAGCAGGTTTCGCTCGGTGTCGATATCGCACAACGCAATATCGGGCGTGTCGCTGGGCTCATTCAGAACTTCAAGCAGGTTGCCGTCGATCAGACCAGTTCTCAGCGCCGCACCTTCTTGCTCAGCGAGGTGATCGACGAAATCATCACGACGATGCAGCCGAGCCTGCGCCGAACAGCCGTCGACGTACAGGTCGCGGTGGACGCGGACCTCCTGCTCGATTCCTATCCGGGACCGCTTGGACAGGTCCTCACCAACCTGCTCAACAACGCCCTCGTGCATGCTTTTGGCGATGAGCAGAAGCGACCGCCGGAGCCGACAATCTGCATCAAGGCTCAGAAGATCGGCGCGGATCGGCTGCGGCTGGATGTTTCTGACAATGGCAGCGGCATTCCGGCATCTTTCATCAAGCGGGTTTTCGACCCATTCTTCACGTCAAAGCTCGGCAAGGGTGGCAGCGGGCTGGGTCTCCATATCGTCCGCAACATCGTGACCGACATGCTGGCAGGATCCATTTCAGTCACCAGCGAGCCGGGCGAAGGCACAACCTTCTCGATTGAAATGCCGCGCGTAACGCCCTTCAGGGATTCAGGGAGCCCTCAATGACAAGAAGCCAGAACCTGATGATCCGCCCCGGACAAGAGGGCAAAGTTCCGCTCCAGAAACTCCTAGGCGTCTCGCTTGATGATTTTCTGGACTTTGCCGACGATTCCGAAGGGGATGGCCCGGGCAAGGATACCTCTCCCTGGTCGATCCTCATTGTCGACGATGACGACGAGGTCCATCAAGCCATCAGCCTTGCCCTATCCGCCGTCGAGATCGGTGCACGGCCTTTGCTCCTTGTCCATTGTTGCTCCGCCTCGGAAGCTCGCTCGCTTCTGCTCACCAAGCATGTCCGACCGGACCTGATGCTGCTCGATGTAGTGATGGAGACGGTCGATGCCGGATTGCCCCTGCTGCAAGATGTGCGCGCGAATGCGACCACCAGGGATCTGCCCATTCTTCTCCATACCGGCCAGCCGGGCTTCGCCCCGGAACATGTGGTGCGCAACGCCTATGCCATCAGCGGATACCTGACGAAATCGTCAATGACGCGCGATCATCTGGTGGGCGCGATTGCGGCAATCCTGTCAGGGTCTGGAACGACGCCTGGATTGGCCAGCTAGGCAGCTTTCTGCGGCAGAGCACAGACAATCCGCCGGCCTTGCGGACCGCTTTCGGTCACCAGCCTGCCGCCGTGCATTTCGATGAGGGTTCGGGCCAAGGCGACACCGAGGCCGCGGGTCGACGAACGCGCCTGTGATGAATCCGCTTCCGGGCCAACGTCGATCAGGAAGTCGTCTGCCGCTCCCTGGACGGTCACGCTGATCGTCAGGCCCGTCTCCTGCCGAGCTGCCGCGACGGCGATGGTACGGCCACCGGGCGCAGCGCCGATCGCCGCGCTGAGGAGATTGCCCAGCGCCTGCTTGAGACGCTGCGGATCGGCCGTGATCACCCCGACATCCGGATCCACGTCGATGACAAGCTCGATGTTGCGACTGCGCGCCCGTTGCTGGAACAGACGGGCGATGGATTCGGTCAGCTGTCGGACATCAACCTGGCCCGGTTCGAGATGAATGTAGCCGGCCTCGATCGCCGCCACGTCGATCACGTCGCCGACCATCAGGATGAGGTTCTGCGCCGAATCCAGAATGGCCGAGGCATATTCCAGCTGGCGCTCGTTCATTTCACCGAAATACTGGCGGGCCAGCAGCTCAGCATAGCCGATGATGGCGTTGAGCGGCGTGCGGAACTCGTACGAGACGTTGGCGATGAATTCCGACTTTAGCCGATCGGCCGCCACCAGTGCCTCGTTGCGCTCAGTGAGCGCCCGCTCCATGTTGATGCTGTCCGTGACATCCGTGTATTTGAACAGGCGCCCGCCGTCGGCAAGCGGAATGGCGGCAATATCGATGATCTTGCCGTCGATCCGTTCCAGCCGCCAGTTCTTCACTTCCCGCTCGCCGATGTTCGAGATGATGCGCTTCCGCAGCTCCTCCCAGTTCGGCCGCTTTTCGAAGAAGGGGGCGACGGCCTCCACGATCTGGCGCACATGCGGCTCGCCATCGACATCTTCGGCCCGCAGGTCCCACAGCCGCACGAAGGATGGATTGTAGAGCTTGAGGCGGGCATCGCCACCAAACACGGCAATCCCTTCATAGAGATGATCGATGGTTTCTTTCTGGACTTCGATCAGCGTGTTGTAGTTGCGTTCGAGCGCCAGCTTGTCGGTCACATCTTCGAAAGTCAGGATAACGCCGCCGAAGGGATGTGGCGAGGCCAGCATGCGGTAGGTAGCGCCGCTCGGTACATGCATCAGATCCTCGAACGGCGCAATGACCGACATGATCTGCCGGCTCCATTCCAGTTTGAAGGAACGGAAATCCGCCTGTTCGGGGATTTGCCGCCTCTCCCGCAGCATATCGAGCACCTGATCGACGCTGGGCTCCAGACGCAGGAAGCTGGCATCGAGATTGAACATTTCGCGGAAGGCCGAATTGAAGAACTTCACGCGCCGGTCGGGGCCGAAAATCACGATGCCGGTGCCAAGAGCCTGCAGCACGTCGTCATGGGCGGCGATGTGACGGGCTAGCTCCGCATGGCTTTCTTCGAGCTGCGTCTGATCGAGCGCGAAGCCGATGACCGAGCCGTCCGGCAGTGGCACCTCGGTGAGGTCATAGAGCCGGCGTTGCCCCTTCACCACCAATTGCTGGCTTTCCGATTGAGCAAGACCCACGCGCTGTGCTCGCTTCGCCAGCGCCTTTGCTGCCGGGTTGATCTCGCGCCCTTCGCCGATCACCCGTTCGACGGCCAGATCGAGAATGCTCGCGAAGGCTGGATTGCACCAGGCAATGGCGAGATCGCTGCCACGCCGCCATACCGGATAGGGCAGCTGTTCAAGGAGCTGCGCCAGGGAACTCGCCGTCTTGAGCGCATACTGCGATGCCTGCTCCAACGGGTCGACCACGTCGCTGAGATCGCTCAGCCAGATATGGCAATGCGTGCCGCTCGCCGCACCCGACCAGCCGAGCCGTGGCCCTCCGCCCGTCGTCGGCATGAAGGTGAAAGGTTGGCTCTCCTTCTCAAGCTGCATGATCGCGTTGAGGAGCTCCGCCCGGTCGGCCGGCTTCAATTGCGCGACCAGATCCTGACGCGTGCAATCGCCCTCAGCCGGCAGATCGAGCCAGCGCCGCGCCATCTGATCGACTTCGGCGCGCCCGCCCTTCTCCCAGGCGATGTGGGCAATGGGTGCCGTCGCCCAGGCAGCTTCGGCCCGCGCCGATTCGCGTTCGCAGGCATCGAGCCTGGCCCTCGCCTCCGCCAATTCCAGTCGCAATTGCCCTGCTTCGCGGCCAAGTCGCCATGCCTGGACGGCCGTGGCGGCCCAGCCGGCCACCAGCACGCCCGCGCCGATCCAGATTTGCAGCGATTCGCCCATGAGCAAACACTGTACGGTCGGGCTATTCACCTGACAAGCAGTGCGGCAAAAGGAATGGGCGCCGGTCCTCCTCGGACCGGCGCCCCATCCATGCCGCGCGGCGTGCGCGCTTAGTAGCGGTAATGTTCCGGCTTGAACGGGCCGGCTTGAGTGACGCCGAGATAGGTCGCCTGCTTTTCGCTGAGCTTGGTGAGCTTGGCGCCGACCTTGGCGAGGTGCAGCATCGCCACCTTCTCGTCGAGATGCTTCGGCAGAACATAGACTTCGTTCTTGTAGGAGCCGTGGTTGTTCCACAATTCGATCTGCGCCAGCACCTGGTTGGTGAAGGATGCCGACATGACGAAGCTCGGATGGCCGGTGGCGTTGCCGAGGTTCAGCAGGCGGCCTTCCGAAAGCAGGATCATGCGGTTGCCCTTCGGGAACTCGATCATGTCGACCTGCGGCTTGATGTTGGTC
>CAZUAL010000135.1:0-6913 GCA_964618305.1 uncultured Dongia sp.
GCGCATGGCGGACGGCGAGCAGGTTGACGAGCGACGCCGCGATATCGAGCGCGGAATCGAACAGGGTCGAGAGCAGGCTCACCGATCCGGTGGCGAGGAAGGCATAGAATTTCATGCCGATCATCACCAGCGCCGCCACCACGGCGGCACCGGAGGCGAACTTCATCAGCCGCGCGTCTTCGTCGCGCGTGATCGCGGGCTGGGTTTCGGACGCGGCGCTCATGGATAGAGCTTTTCCGTCACCCAGGCGGTGCCGGGGGCGGCACCCGGGGCGGGGCGATAGATGAGGCGGTCGTGGAGGCGGAAAGGGCGGTCCTCCCAGAATTCGATATAGACCGGCTTGATGCGCAGGCCCGACCAGTGCGGCGGGCGCGGGATGGTGCCGATCGGGTGCTTCGCGGTGAAGATCGCCACGCGCTTTTCGAGATCGAAGCGGTTCTCCATCGGGCGCGACTGGATCGAGGCCCAGGCGCCGATCTGGCTGGAGCGCGGGCGGGAATGGAAATAGGTGTCGGCTTCCGCGTCGCTCACCACGTCGACATCGCCCTCGACGCGGATCTGGCGCCTGAGGCTCTTCCAATGGAGCACGATGGCGGCCTTGCGGCTTCCTAAAATCTGCGTGCCCTTCTTGCTTTCGAAATTGGTGTAGAAGACGAAGCCCTTCTCGTCGAAATCCTTGAGGAGCACCATGCGCACGGAGGGCATGCCGTCCGGCCCCACGGTCGCCAGCGCCATGGCGTTGGGGTCGTTGGGTTCCGATTGCTCGGCTTCCTTCAGCCAGGCGCCGACCTTGTGGAACGGCTCGCCCCAGGGATGGTGCGCGGCGCGGTCAAGGGTGCCTTCGGTTGCGGTCTCGGTCATCGAATCTCTACCCATCACTTGGGGTCCATCACTTTGCCTTGAGCGCCATCTATAGCATTGAAATTACGCTCAGCTGACGCCATTTTCAGGACCGTATTTACGCCATCCATCCGGCGCCGAATCACGCGCCATTTTGACACGGGTCCCAAGATGTCGACGCATTCGCGGATGTCACCTTACACTTTGAAGGCGGTTTCCCTGATCCTGGCCGGCAGCCTCGTCCTGCCGCTCGGCGGCTGTGCCGCCAATTCCTATGGCGGCTCGAAGCAGAATACCGGCACGGTGCTAGGGGCCCTGGGCGGTGCGGCGGCGGGTGCCGCCATCGGCGGCAAGGATAATTGGTGGTGGGCGGCGGGCCTCGGCGCGCTGGCGGGCGGTGTCGTCGGCAACCAGGTCGGTGCCTATCTCGACCGGCAGGACCAGCAGCGTTCCTACCAGAACGCGAATTATGCCCTGAACAACGTGCCGGACGGGCAATCGGCCAAATGGTCGAACCCCGCCAACCAGACCGGCGGCTATACCAAGCCCATCGAAACGAGCAAAAACGCGCAAGGGCAGACCTGCCGCGTCTTCCAGACCGGGGTCACGGCGCAAGGGCAGTCCAGCTCCGGGACCGGCACGGCCTGCCGCCAGCCCGATGGCACTTGGAAAATCGTCCGCTAGCCCCTACCTTTTCCGCCATGAAGATGCATGTGACGACATCGCGCGGCGGATGGGCTGATGGCAGATCCTTATTAGATCCTGGGCGTCAACCGGCTCGCCAGCGCGGACGAGATCAAGAAGGCCTACCGCAAGCTCGCCAAGAAGCTGCATCCGGACGTCAATCCGGGCGGCAAGAAGATCGAGGCGCAGTTCAAGGAAGTCTCGGCCGCCTACGACATCCTGTCCGACACCGACAAGAGGCGGAAGTTCGATCGCGGCGAGATCGATGAGAACGGCAATCCGCGGCACGGCGGCGGCTTCGGCGCGGGCGGTGCCTGGGGTGCGGGGCGCGCCGGCACTGGCGGTCGCGCGCGGACGGCCAAGGATTTCGGCCTCGACGAGGATGAGAACGACGAGATCTTCAAGGACTTCTTCGGCTTCGGCCGCGGCCGCACGCAATTCAAGATGCGCGGCGCCGACGTCACCTACCGGCTCGAGGTCGATTTCATCGAGGCGGCCATCGGCGGCAAGAAGCGCGTCAATCTCACCGACGGCAAGACGCTCGACGTTACCATCCCGCCGGGCACGGAAGATGGCGCGCAGCTCCGCCTCAAGGGCCAAGGCATGGCGGGCCAGGGCGGCGCGCCCAATGGCGATGCCTTCGTCGAGGTGAGCGTCAAGGCGCATCCCTATTTCGAACGCGACGGTTTCGACGTGCTGCTGGAATGCCCGGTGACGCTCCAGGAAGCGGTGCTGGGCGGCACCATCGAAGTGCCCACCATCGACGGCCGCGTCGCCTTGAAGGTGCCGATGGGCTCCAATTCAGGGACCCAGCTGCGCCTCAAGGGCAAGGGCATCCTCAATGCGAAGACCAAGCAGCGGGGCGACCAATATGTGCGCTTCGTGGTGACCCTGCCCAAACAGATCGATGCCGATCTCGAAAAGGCGGTCAAGGATTGGGCCAAGCACCACGCCTATGACGTGCGCGGTAAGTTCGGCGCTTCCTGACCCGGCTCGTTCCTTGACAAGAGCACAGCAAGACCTTCTGCTGTGAAGATGGATCACAGCTCACTTCCCCCGCGCGAAGCCCTGCCGCCCCTCGAAGCCCTGCGCACCTTCGAGGTTGCCGCCCGCGCCGGTTCCTTTTCGGCGGCGGCCGTCTCGCTCAACATCACCCATGGCGCCGTCAGCCGGCAGATCGCGCGGCTCGAACATTGGCTGGGGCTCAAGGTCTTCGAACGGAAATCGCGCGGCGTCACCCTGACGCCCGACGGGCAGCGCCTTTATCTGCGCGCCAACGAGGCCTTCGCCCTTATCGCCGACAATTCGCAGCGCTGGACCGAACAGCGCGGGTCCGCCGTGGTGCGGCTTTCTGCACTTCCATCGGTCAGCGGTCTCTGGCTGATGCCCCGCTTGCAGGCGCTGGAGAGCGAGAAGCCGAGCCTGCGCATCGCGCTCACCGTCGAACAGCGCCATGCCGATCTCGCCGACGAGGGGATCGACCTTGCCATCCGCTGCGGGCGGGCACCCCATCCCAACCGCGTCTCGCTGAAGCTCATCGACGAACCTTGCGTGCCCGTGGCGGCGCCGGCGCTTGCTCGCACGATTGCGAAGAAGGGCCCGGCGGCGCGGCTTCTCGACCATCCGCTCATTCATGATTCCGACGCCACCGGCTGGCGCGCCTGGTTTGCGGCGGCGGGGATCGATCTGCAGCCGCGCGCCCATGACCGGCGCTTCGAGGATTACCATCTGGTGCTCGACGCGGCATCGAACGGCTTGGGGATAGCGCTCGCCCGCCCCTCCTTGAGCGCGGCGCATTTCAAGGACGGGCGGCTCGTCGCAATCGATGCGCGGCAGGTGATGAACCCCACCTCCTATTGGCTCGACCGGCCGCTCGGTGCCATGCGCGAAGCGGCAAAATCGCTGGGCCGCCGGCTGGCCCGCGAAGCCGGGATCGGTGCAGGCGATATCGCGGCCTTCATCGGCAGCGGCCGCTGAAAAGGGGAGGCAGCAGGATGTGCGGCAGGTTCGTGCAGAAATCGCCGGCCAACCAGATGCAGAGCTTCTTCGACATCAAGGGGCCAGTGCCGAATTTCGCGCCGCGCTACAATGTGGCGCCGACCCAGGATGCCGCGATCGTCACGGCGGGCGCCGACGGGCGGCATCTTGAGATCAAGAAGTGGGGCCTCATTCCCGCCTGGTCGAAAGAAGGAAAGGCGGCGTTCGCGACCTTCAACGCCCGCGCCGAAACGGTGCGCGAGAAGCCGACCTATCGGCAGGCGTTTCAGAATCGGCGCTGCATCGTGCCGGCTGACGGCTTCTACGAATGGACCGGACCCAAGGGCGACAAGATTCCGCATCTCTTCGAGCGGCAGGATGGCGAAATGCTGTGCCTCGCCGGTCTTCATGAGGCCTGGCGCGCCCGCGACGGCAGCGAGACCGTGCATTCCTTCACCATCATCGTCACGGCGGCGAACAGATGGATGCAGCGCTTCCATGAGCGCATGCCGGTGATCCTGGAACATGACGCGGTCGACACCTGGCTCACCGGCACGCCCGACGCCGCCGCGCATCTGATGAAAGCCCCGGCCGAAGATGCGCTGCAGGAACGCATCGTCTCGAAGCTTGTCAACAGCGTAAGGAACGAGGGGCCGGAGCTCGTCGCTTAAGATCTATTCCTTCTCCTGCGGCAGCACGCCGGCGAGGAACGAGGCAATGGCAGGAATGACGGAGTTCTTCCTGAGATCACGGTGATAGGTGAGCCAGATGTCGCGCAGGAATGGTGCTTCGCGCGGGAAGGCCTGTTTCAGGTGCAGCTCGTCGGCGACGAAGCGGGGCAGCACGGCAAGGCCGAGGCCGGCCGCCGCCGCTGCCGCCTGTGTCCCCAAATCATTGCTGCGCATGACGATCGCGCGGCCGGTGACGGAGCCGTCACCCGCGATCGCCTGCATCTGGGTGCGGAGCCAATTCTGCTGCGGCAGGTCGTCAAGCGATTCATCGAAGGCGATGAAGCGGCAATCGCCCGGCTTGCGGCCCTTAAGATAGTCACGGGTGCCATAAAGCCGGTAGGCGAGCGCTCCGATCTTGCGCAGGATGAGATCGTCATTGTCGGGCCGTGCGAGGCGCAGGGCGAGGTCGGCTTCGCGCCGGATGAGCGAGACGGTACGGGATTGCCCGAGGAGCGTGAGGCGCAGGCCCGGCTGCGCTTCCATCAGGCGCGGCAGGGCTGCGGCGACGAGGCGCGTGACGAGCGGCGGCGCGCTCAAGGAAAGATCGACAATCCGGTCCTGCCGCGCGCCGGCAAGACCGCGTTCGACGGCAAGCGCCGCTTCCTCCATCGCGCGTCCCTGTGTTGCGACGCGCATTCCCTCATCGGTCAGGACATAGCGCCGGCCGCGCCGGTCGACGAGTGCTGCGCCGAGCTTTTCCTCGAGCGCCGCTATGCGCCGCGCGATGGTCGCGTGCTCGACGCGCAGGCGCCGTGCCGCGGCGGCCAGGCTGCCGCTGTCGGCGAGCGCCACGAAATAACGCAGATCGTCCCAGTTCAGCATCGTCGATTTCCGCACATTCGATGGGAATCGGTGGGGAATTTAACATGGGCGCGTCCTGCCACAACTTCCCCTCTGCCGGTTGCACGAAACCGGCGTCCCAAACGGAGGAGAAGGAGCATCACATGGATACGAACCTGCCGCCTGTCGATACCAGCACCACGCGCAAGATCGTCGAGATCGGCGCCAAGCCCGGCATGGGCGGGGAAATGCGCGCCGCCTTGTTTGGGCTGGAAGCAGCGACGCGCCTCGAGCCGGGCTGCCGGGCATTCACCTTCTATCAGGCGCTGAGTTCACCCGAGCGGTTCCTGCTCATCGAGGATTTCACCAGCCAGGCGGCGCTTGAGGCGCATCTCAAGGCACCCTACACGCAGGCCTTCTTCGCGCTGGGCCTTGCCGCCGACATCCGCCCCATCGACAAGGACTGGCTGAGATGAGCAAGACGAGCGTTCCTGCCTTCCGCTTCCGGCGCCTGCCGGCACTGCGTTTCAGGCGCCCGCCGGCACTACGTTTCAGGCGCCTGCCGGCGCGGGCCCAGATCATCGTCATGCCGATGATCCTCTCCCTGCTGATGTCGGGCATCGTCTCCAGCATCTCGACGCTGAAGGTCGTGGGCTTTGCGGGCCTCACCCCGATGCGTCTCCTCCAGGCCTGGGGCGTCTCCTATCTCATCGCCTTTCCGGCAGCCCTGCTGGTCATGCCGCTGGTCCGGCGGCTGGTGGCGCTGCTGGTCGAGGCGCCGGGAACGAGCCGACAGCAAGTGCGTTGACCGGCAGGCGCGCTGGCCGGCTGGACGATGGCGCGTCCGCCGGTTGCAAGAGTGGCGCGAGTTCTTTGAGAGCGCGAAGGCCGGCGGATGACGGCCGATCGCCGGTCGGCCCACGGCGCAACAACATAAATTAATTTAGAACAATAAGTTATCCGCTTCCTCGACCCGCGCGGCTTGGCGCGGATGCAAGTCTTTCTCACAAAACACACACCTAAATATATCCTAGGATATAATTCACTTTACGCCCTGTTAAGCTTTGTAGGTCCACACTCGCAACGGTAGGTCGCCAGTCCGATTGCGGCGCTTCGGTTGTGGGACTTTCGGCTTTTCGGGCCGGTGGCCACTCGTGGTGGGACCGGCTTTCTTGGGGCGGCCAGCGCAATCCGATTTGACTGATGCGCGTCCGAAACGATAGGCGCCCGATTGGGGCGATGGAGGATCCGGTGCAGCAGGCCATCGACGCCAGGCTGGAGACGGCAGGCACGGAGTTGATCAAGCCGGACAAGGCGGGATTCGGCCTGATCGAAGGTGATCAGCCGGAATTCCGCTCGGCCCGCGCGGCGGCGCTCTATCGCTATTGGGCCACGAAGCGCGCCGACGGCAAGACGCAGCGCGGCGACATCGAGCCCGCCGAGATCAAGGCGCTTCTGCCCTATGTGCTGATCGTTGATCTCCAGGAAAACCCGTTCCGGATTTACTACCGGCTGGTCGGCACGGCGGTGGCGCATTTCTCCGGCCTCGATTTCACCGGCTACTTCCTTGACGAACTCGCCTTCGACATCTGCTCGGTCGAGGATCTTACCAAGGCCTACCGCAAGGTGGCTGAGACCGGGAAGCCCGGCATCGGCATGGCCTTCACGCAGATCACGCATCATTCGGCGCTCGACGTCGAATATCTGATCTGCCCGCTCTTCGACGCGGCGGGCAAGGTCACGCAATGCCTGGTGCTCGAGGATTATGTCGATAAGCGCGGCATCGATAAGACACGCCTGCGCCTCGCCCGCCCGGCCTGAACTGACATTCGGCCTGACCCAGCAATCGGCCTGACCCAGCAATCGGCCTGACCCAGCAATCGGCCTGACCCAGCAATCGG
>CAZUAL010000135.1:7013-10243 GCA_964618305.1 uncultured Dongia sp.
CCTGACAGGATAGAATTCAGCGCGATCACTTTTGCCGCAGGGCCTTTGCAAACGGTCCTTCCTCTTCCCATGTCTTTTCAATTGGATGGAGGTGCGGCCGTGATCGATGGCAGCGCGCAACGAGCTTTCCGGCGACGCGGGATTTTCCCCCTAGCGGCGCTCCTGTTGATATCTGGTTTCCTTGGCGCCTTGCCTGCGGCCGCCGACAGCGGACAATTGCGGGATCCGACACGCTGCGGCCAGGGTCCGGCCAATTGCCGCAATCTACCGGCTTCGGGCACCGATCGCCTGAAGGGCCAGCAACTCCCAAGCCGCGACCTTTCTCCCAGCAGGCTGCCGTCGCGTGGTGCGACATCACCGCTCCCGAGTGAGGGCCTGCGTGGGGACCCCCTGCGTGGCGACTCATTACGCCGCAATCCGCTGGCACCCAGTTCGACCGGCCTCGACAAGGGTTCGACCGGCCTCACCCCGCCGCCGATCAGGAAGCATATCGGGCACTGAGCGCAGCGACGGCGGGCGCAAGAGAAAGGCCCACCCCTCGTGAGAGGGATGGGCCGGGCGTCCAAGTGCAGGACGGGTCGATCCGATGAGCAAGCCGGCTTAGGGCAGGAGCACGCTATCGACCACATGGATGATGCCGTTCGACTGGCGCACGTCGGCGATGGTGACGGTCGAAACCCCACCCTTGGCATCCTTGATTTCGATCGACTGACCCATCTGCATCAGCGCCAGCTTTTCGCCATTCACCGTGGTGAGTTCCGCCTTGCCGCCGCCCTTGGCGATGTCGGCCATCAGCGTCTTGGCATCGAGCACGCCCGGGACGACGTGATAGGTGAGGATCGAGGTGAGCGTCGCCTTGTTTTCCGGCTTCACCAGATTGTCGACGGTTCCCGCCGGCAGCTTGCCGAAGGCGGCATTGGTCGGCGCGAACACAGTGAAGGGGCCGGGGCCGGAAAGCGTCCCGACCAGATCGGCAGCCTTCACGGCGGCGACCAGCGTGGTGTGGTCCTTCGAGTTGACGGCATTGTCGACGATGTTCTTCGACTGATACATCGGCGCGCCGCCGACCATCGGATTCTCACCCGAATTGGCATTGGCGCAGCCAGCGGCAATCACGCACGCCAGCAGCGTGCCCAGGATTCGCGTCTTCATGGTCTCTCCCTTGTTTAACTTGGCTATCGGTCTGCCGCACCGGCCTCCCATGCCGGTGGCGGCGTGAAGCTGCTTGCTTCACTGCCAGTCACTACGCTGCGGCTTTGCATCATGGATCTATCCGCGATTGGTTTTTTGATGCCCGATACAGATCGGTTCGGTGGCGTGATCCGAAATCTGGCGGGTGCCGTAACATGTTTCCCGCTTGCGCATGCGCGTCCTTTCGTCGGAGAGTGCAACGGCTTCCGACAGCCGATGGGAGAGACGCCATGCGTTCATATGCAAGTGCCGCTTCGGTCGCCGCCATTCTGCTTGGCCTCGCGGCCGGTGCCGGCAACGCGCGGGCCGATGATCTTGCGATCGCGTTCAGCTTCGATGCTTCCAGCAAATGCTCGAAGGTCTCACCGGAAATCCGCGTCGGCAACATTCCGCCCGGCACCGCGGTCTTCAAGGTGAAGCTCAAGGACCGCGATGCCACCTGGCGTCATGGCGGCGGCACCTTCGCCAATGACGGCAGCGGCATCATTCCCAAGGGCGCCTTGAAGGACGGTTATAACGGACCCTGTCCACCGGACCGGCCGCATCGCTATGTCTTCACCGTTAAGGCGCTCGATGCCGACGGCAATGAACTCGCCGAAGGATCGGCCGAGCGGAAATTTCCGTGAGAAGGTGACGGCAAATCCATGAGCTCACGCTTCGACACCATCGTCATCGGCGGCGGCATCTTCGGGATGGCGAGCGCCTTCGAACTGTCGCGGCGCGGCGAGCGCGTTGCGGTTCTCGATCGGCTGGGGAGCGGTCATGCACTCACTTCCTCGACCGGTGCCTCGCGTTCGATCCGCGTCGCCTATGATCATCCCTTCTATGTCGCGCTGGCGGAGGAGGCGATCGCCGGCTGGCGCGATCTCGAAGCGCAGAGCGGGCACAAGATTCTGCATCTGACCGGCCAGGTCGATCTCGGGCCGACGCCGAAGCTCGAGGCGCTCCATGCCCATGTGCGCGCGGCCGGCGTCGCGATCGATTGGCTCGATGGCAAAGGCCTTGCCGCGCGTTTCCCGGAAATGCACCTGCTGCCCGGCGAAGCGGCGCTGTTCCACGCCCAGGCGGGAACCGTGCTAGCCGATATCGGCTTGATGGTTCTCGCGCAGGCCGCGGCGGAAGCGGGGGCGGAGATCCATGCGCCGGAACGGGTGACGGAGATCGAGCTTACGGGCGACGGCATCCGAATCGTCACCAATGTGCGCGCAATGGAAGCGGCGCGCGCGGTGATGGCGGCCGGTCCCTGGTCGGGCGAATTGCTGGCCCGCGCCGGCATTCCATTGCCGCTGGCACCCGCCGTGGCGCAGGTAACTTTCCTCGACGCGCCGGGTTTGACCGAGCGGCCGGGCTTGGCCGAATGGCAGGCGGTGGGCGCCGATGGGGCTGATGGCGGCTATTACGGCCATCCGGTGCCGGGCATCGGTTACAAGATCGCCTTCGATGCGGGCCAGGCCGGCTGGGACGGCGACGCCATCGACTGGCAACCCGATTTCAACGAAGAACGGCGCCTCCTCGACTGGTTCCACGCGCGCTTTCCCGATGTGCCGGCCAAGGTTGCGCGGACCCAGCGCCATCCCTGGACCATGACGCCCGATGCCGATTTCGTCGTCGACAGCGCCGGCGGCGCCTGGGGCGAGCGTCTCTACCTTGCCTGCGGCTGCTCGGGCCATGCCTTCAAGTTCGGTCCGGCGCTCGGCCGGCTCGTCGCCGACGCCATCGACAAGGGCCGCGGCCACCCGCTCTTCCGCCGCGACCGCCAGGGCCTCAACGCCACCGCCGCCGCAACCGCGCCGATTACGCGCTAGACGCCCGCGAAGGTTGCCGCCGACGGTTTGACCGGCTCGTCCGATGGTGTAGGATGCCGGGCCATAACCATTGTTAAATCAAGGAATTGGGGTGCGTGCATGAGTGACGTGAAGGGGTTGATGGCGGGGAAGCGCGGCCTGGTGATGGGCGTTGCCAATGACCGGTCGATCGCCTGGGGCATCGCCAAGGCCGTGGCGGCCCAGGGTGGCGAGCTTGCCTTCACCTATCAGGGC
>CAZUAL010000136.1:0-10138 GCA_964618305.1 uncultured Dongia sp.
ATATCGGGGCCGGCACGATTACCTGCAATTACGACGGCTATCTGAAGGCGCGGACGATCATCGGCGCCGAGGCGTTCATCGGATCGAATTCGGCCCTGGTGGCGCCGGTCAAGATCGGCGACGGCGCCATCGTCGGCGCTGGCAGTGTCATCACCCGGGATGTCGAAGCCGATGCCATTGCCGTGGCGCGCGGCGAGCAGGTTTCGCGCGCCGGCCGCGCTCGGGACTTCCGCTCGCAGCGGCAGAAACTGAAACAGGACAAGCAGGCGCGCAAGTAATCGGCGCCGGCGCAATAGTGGAGTAGGACGGATATGTGCGGAATCGTCGGCATCATCGGCAAGGCTGAAGTCGCTCCCTTGCTGTTCGACGGGCTGAAGCGTCTTGAATATCGCGGCTACGATTCCGCCGGTATCGCCACGCTTGTGGATGGCCGCATCGAGCGGCGCCGGGCCGAGGGCAAGCTCAGCAACCTTGGCGCCATCCTGGACAAGCAGCCGCTTACCGGCACGATCGGCATCGGTCATACGCGCTGGGCGACGCATGGGCGACCCTCTGAGAAGAACGCGCACCCGCACGCGACCGACAAGGTCGCCATCGTCCATAACGGGATCATCGAGAATTTCCAGGAACTGCGTGATGAGCTCGGCCAGCTCGGCAAGAAATTCACGACCGACACCGATACCGAAGTGGTGGCGCATCTCCTGACGCATTATCTCGAGCACGGGCACAGTCCCGAGCAGGCGATGGAGCGGGCGATGGGCCGTCTGCACGGCGCCTTTTCGCTCGCCATCCTCTTTGCCGAGCGCCCCGACATCATCGTCGGTGCCCGGCGCGGCTCGCCGCTTGCGGTCGGCTATGGCGACGGAGAGATGTTCCTGGGCTCCGATGCGATGGCCTTGGCGCCCTTCACCAACCGCATCTGCTATCTCGAGGAAGATGATTGGGCGGTGCTCTCGCTCGACAATGCCGTCATCTACAATGACGGTCGGCGGGTCAACCGGCCGGTGGTGCAGACGGCTCTCTCCGGTGCCCTCATCGGCAAGGGCAATCACCGCCACTTCATGATGAAGGAGATCGCCGAGCAGCCGACGGTCATCGGGGATACGCTGCAGGCTTTCATGAATCCGCTCGAACGGCGCATCCAGATGCCGGACTTACCGATCGATCTCGGTAGCATCAGCCGCCTTACCATCGTCGCCTGCGGCACGGCCTACCTCGCCGGCTTCGTCGCGAAATACTGGCTGGAGAGCATCGCACGCCTGCCTGTCGATCTCGATGTCGCTTCGGAGTTCCGCTATCGCCAGGCGCCGATGGATCCCAACGGCGCCATGCTGGTGATTTCGCAATCGGGCGAGACGGCCGATACACTGGCGGCCCTTCGCTATGCCAAATCGCTCGATCAGAAGGTCATTGCCGTTCTCAACGTGCCGGAAAGCACCATCGGGCGCGAAAGCGACGTGGTCTTGCACACACTGGCTGGTCCGGAAATCGGCGTTGCCTCGACCAAGGCCTTTTCAACGCAATTGGTCGTGCTCGCTTGCCTCGCCATCGCAACCGCCCGGGCGCGCGGCGCCATCAATGCCGAGCAGGAAGCGCAGCTTTCCGGTGCGCTCACCGAAGTGCCAGCGCGGGTCGCCGAGATTCTCAACCACGATGCGCATCTCAAGGAAATCGCCCTGAAGGTCGCCGAGGCGCGGGACGTCCTCTTCCTCGGGCGCGGCACCTCCTATCCGGTGGCGCTCGAAGGCGCGCTGAAGCTTAAGGAGATTTCCTATATCCATGCCGAGGGCTATGCCGCCGGCGAGATGAAGCACGGGCCGATCGCCCTTATCGACGAGAGTGTGCCGGTCATCGCCGTGGCGCCCAATGACGAGCTCTTCGACAAGACCTTCTCCAACTTGCAGGAAGTGATGGCGCGTGGTGGCCGTGTGGTCTTCCTGTCCGACGCCGACGGGGTGCGCAAGCTGGGTCATCAGGCGATGGCGGTGGTGGAACTGCCCAAGGTCGATCCCTTCGTGGCGCCGATCCTCTATACGATTCCGGTCCAGCTCATCGCCTATCATGCGGCGGTCGCCAAGGGGACCGATGTCGACCAGCCGCGCAACCTTGCCAAGAGCGTCACGGTGGAATAGCGCCCACGCAGTGCTGCGCGGTGCCCGCTTGACCCTGTGCGGGCGCCGCCCCATGCTGCCCCGGTCAATTTCAAGATCGGATCGGCCGGCGGCATGGACAAGAAGGCGCAGCTTCACACCTGGTATTTCGTCGTCGCCATCCTCGGCGTCTTTGCTCTGCAATATTTCCTGGCGCAGATGCTGGATGTACAGGTGCTGCCCTATAGCGAGTTCCAGAAGCTGGTGCATGAGGGCCGCGTCGTCGAAGTCACGGTGACCGAGAACCATATACAGGGAACCTTGCGCCCCGACACGTCGGGCAAGGCGCAGCCCTTCGTCACCATGCGCGTCGATCCGGCAATTGCCGATGAATTGGCGGCCCAAGGTGTCAAAGTGACAGGGGCCACGGAGAACACGTTGCTCCGATCGATCATCTCCTGGGTGGCGCCGGCTCTCATCTTCTTTGCCATCTGGGCCTTCGTCTTCCGCCGCTTTGCCGACAAGGCCGGCTTCGGCGGCGGCTTCATGGCCATCGGCAAGAGCCGCGCCAAGGTCTTTGTCGAGACGGATACCAAGGTCACATTCGCCGATGTCGCCGGCGTCGACGAGGCGAAGGCGGAGCTTGAGGAGATCGTCAATTTCCTCAAGGATCCAGCCAAATACGGCCGGCTGGGCGGCCGCATGCCGAAAGGCATCCTGCTGGTTGGACCGCCGGGCACCGGCAAGACGCTGCTGGCGCGGGCTGTCGCGGGCGAGGCGGGCGTGCCGTTCTTCTCGATCAGCGGCTCGGAATTTGTCGAGATGTTCGTGGGTGTCGGCGCGGCCCGCGTGCGCGATCTCTTCGAACAGGCGCGGGCCAATGCCCCGGCCATCATCTTCATCGACGAGCTCGATGCGCTGGGCCGCGCCCGCGGCGCTTTTCCCTTCGGCGGCGGGCATGATGAAAAGGAGCAGACGCTCAATCAGCTGCTCGCGGAGCTCGATGGCTTCGATCCGAGCCAGGGCCTTGTCCTGCTGGGAGCCACCAACCGGCCGGAGATCCTCGATCCGGCCTTGTTGCGAGCGGGCCGCTTCGACCGGCAGGTGCTGGTCGACAAGCCGGACCATGTCGGTCGTGTGCAGATTCTCAATGTCCATCTGAAGAAGGCGAAGCTCGCCCCCGATGTCAGCGCGGACGAGATCGCCGGTCTGACGCCGGGCTTTACCGGTGCCGACCTTGCCAACCTGGTCAACGAGGCGACCTTGCTGGCGACGCGGCGCGGCGGCGACAGCGTCACCATGGCGGATTTCACGGCGGCCATCGAACGCATCATCGCCGGTCTTGAGAAGCGCAACAGGCTGCTCAATCCGCAGGAACGCAAGATCGTCGCCCATCATGAAATCGGCCATGCGCTCCTGGCTCTGTCGCTTCCAGGCAGCGAAACCGTGCACAAGGTCTCGATCATTCCGCGCGGCATTGGTTCGCTCGGCTACACGATCCAGCGTCCGACCGAGGATCGTTACCTGATGACGCGCGAGGAGCTCGAAAATCGTATGGCGGTTCTTCTCGGTGGCCGCGCCGCGGAACGGCTCGTTTTCGATGTGCTTTCGACCGGTGCCGCCGACGATCTCGTCAAGGCGACGGATATCGCCCGCTCCATGGTGATGCGCTTCGGCGTGCATGAGGGCATCGGGCAGGTGGCGCTCGAAGAAGCGCCGCAGAGCCTTTTAGGCTTGGCGCAGCAGCCATTCGGCACGCCGCGCCAGTTCAGCGAGGAGACCGCGCGCGAGATCGACATGGCTGTCCGTGGCATCGTCGATGCCGCCTTCCAGCGGGCGCTCAGGATTCTGGGTGAGAAGCGCGCCCTGCTCGAACGGCTGGCGGGCAAGCTCCTTGAAAAGGAAACGCTGGGCGGCGAAGAACTCCGGCGCGAAATCGCGGCCGGTTAGCGGGTGTTTTCCGAAAGGACGCGTTCCGGCGGAAACACCATGATGACGCGCGTGCCGGCGCCGGGCGCACTCGTGATCTCCAGCTTGCCGTCGTGCAGCGCCATCAGTCGGCGGCTGATGGCAAGGCCCAGCCCCACGCCGCCATAGCGGCGCGACATGGTGGTTTCGCCTTGCTCGAAGGGCCGGCCGAGCTTGGGCAGCAGCTTGGGGTCGATGCCCTTGCCGGTATCGCTGACGGCAATCAGCAGGCCGGCTTCCGTGTCGTTGGTCGCCGTGATGGTGACCCGGCCGTTGCGCGGCGTAAACTTCAGGGCGTTTGACAGAAGGTTGTTGAGAACCTGCTTGAAGGCGCGCTCTTCGCCGATGAGCGTCGGCAGCCTGCCGGTATCGTCGACGGTAAAGAAGATGCCGTCGCGCTGGGCCTGCGCCGCGAAATGGCGGCCGCATTCATGGATGGCTGCGCGCACATCGAATGGAAATTCCTGCAGATACCGCTCGCCGCTTTCGATCCGCGACATTTCCAGAAGATCGCTGATGATCTCCAGGAGATGGTGGGCGCTGGTGCGGATCGCCTCGACGCTTTCGCCATAGACGGCCGGCACCGGCCCCAGGATCTGTTGCGACAAGACATCCGAGAAGCCGATCACCGCGTTGAGTGGCGTCCGGAGCTCGTGGCTCATATTGGCAAGGAACTCGGTCTTGGCGCGATCGGCGAGTTCGGCCCGGATGCGCGCGTTGTTGAGCGCCTCTTCGCGGGCCTTGATATCGGTGATGTCGAGCACGATGCCTTCGAGCCGGACGAGCCTGCCGTCGCTGTCGAGCATCGGTTCACCTTGCTGGCGAACGGTCTTCGTCTTGCCGTCGGGAAGAATGATCCGGTGCTCGATGAGGAACGGTGCCGGCGTCTGGATCGTGCGTTCGATTTCGGCGGCGAAGCGGTCGCGGTCCGCCGGATGTACCAGCGACAGCATGCTTTTGAAGGTCAGCCGCGCGCCGGCATTGTCGAGGCCGAAGATACGGTAGACCTCGTCCGATGAAGTAAAGTCGTCGCTTGCCATCACCCGCGACCAATTGCCGACATGGGCGATGCGCTGGGCGTTGGCCAGGCTCATATGCGCGCGCCGCAGGTCCGCCTCGGCTTCCTTGCGTTCGCTGATATCCTGCAGCACGCCGAAGGCGCCGATGACGCGCCCCGCTTCGTCCTTCAGGACTTCCGCGAGCGAGCGCAGCCAGATCTCGCGGCCGTCGGGACGGCGCAGGCGATAGTCGAGATCATAGGCGCTGCGCTTGCCGTCGCGCAGCTCCGTGACGGCGCGCATCAGGCGCAGCCGGTCGTCCGGGTGCGGAAAGACCTGCTCGAACGAACCATCGACGATCGCCGCTTCGGCGGTGGCGCTGTCGATGCCCGTGATCGCCGCTGCTTCCTTCGACCAGATAGCGCTGCGGATCGCTTCGCCGTCCCGCTCCTTGAGCCAGGACCAATAGC
Organism: uncultured Dongia sp.; assembly: GCA_964618305.1. GTDB lineage: Bacteria > Pseudomonadota > Alphaproteobacteria > Dongiales > Dongiaceae > Dongia. The sequence goes on from CAZUAL010000136.1 coordinate 5,527, forward strand.
CGAGCCTTGCTAGACGATGCGCCGCCTCCAGCTGCCGCTCCGTGTCGCGGAGCGCCAGCTGCCCGCGCCTGATGTCGGTGATGTCCTGGATAAGGCCGGTGGCATGAAGCGCCCGGCCGGCCTGATCGCGCTCGCGCACGGCGATCGAGCGCAGGACGCGTTCGCCGCGGGTCGGATGGAAATAGCTGTATTCGGCGGAATAGCTGTCGACGATCCCGTCGCGGAACTGCTGCAAGGTGCTGAGCATCGTCTGCCGGTCGTTCGGATGCACGAACTGCCAGACGAAATCCTCGACCGACATCGCCCGCATGTCGACTTCGCTAATGCCGCTTACCGACTGCGCTTCACCTGAATAGTGGTAACGGGTCGGAGGCAACGATGGATCGCCCGGGCGGAAGCCGGTTTCGTCCCAGTACCAATAGCCGACGCCGGCAAGCTTGTGCGCGGCGGCAAGGATGGCGGCGACCTGCTGCGAGGCGAATTCCGCACGGCGCAGGGCGGTCAGATCCTGCACGGTTCCAGCCACTTCGACAATGTCGCCGGCGGCGTTGCGCAGCTTTTCGGAGATGACGCGGATGTGGCGGAATTCGCCGTTGCCGCGGCGGATGCGGTAATCCTGGCTGAGCTGAGCTTGGTCGGAGACGAGAAACGCGCGGTAGGTGACCATCGCCCGCTCGCGGTCCTCCGGATGGATGAGGGAGGCATAGGCGGCGTCATCCGCGCGATTGAGGAACTCGACGGGGACCTCGAATATTTCCGCGGCCTCGAGTGAATAAGTGTAGTGCCCGATCTTGTCGTCCTCGATGCGCGGGCCGGTGCTGCCCTCCGGCTGCCAGCTCCAATGCGCCAGGCGTGCGATGCGCTGCGCCCGCCGCAGAGCCATGGCTGAGCGTTCAGATAGCGCTTCCTGCCGGCGCAGGTCGGTGATGTCGATCCCGGCGGCGACGATCGCGGTCAATGCGCCGCTCTTGTCGCGGATGTCTGAGCAGGTCCAGCGTAACAGCCGCTTTTCGCCCGACTTCGTTACCCAATGGTTCTCGTTGACGCGGGGGAAGGGCGCCTTTGCCGCGGGGTCGATGGCACGGGCAACGGATTCCTGCTCTTCCGCCGGAACCAGCTTGCGCCACAGGCTGCGCTCGGCCAGTTCCTGCATCGAATAACCGGAAAGGTCGGCGCAGGCGCGGTTGAAGCGCTGGATGCGGCCTTCCCGGTCAGTGACGACCAGGAGTGTCGGCGCCCGCTCGATCACCGCTTCGATGAGGTCAGTCTCGGACGCGCTGCGCCCGTCCGCCAAGCCGCGGCGCGCCAAGGCCATGGCGGCAAAGCCGGCTGCAGCGGTTCCGCCGATGGCGAGGGCGATGTGTTCCGGGCTAAGACTGCCGGACAGGCCAAGCCAGCCCAGGCCGGCCAATGCCGTGCCGGAAAGCAGCAGGGCGCCCGCCATCGCGCCCCGTGGTCGGGAAGATCCCGGCCAATTGGCGTCAGTCAAGATCGCTGCGTGGCAAAGCCGCGTCCCCTAGCACCTAAATCCCAATCCCACCGCACACATCGATATGCATCAAGGCGTGCGCCCCCGATGGATTCACTAAATTCCTAACGCGCAAAGTATCATGTTAACTTTCCGTTAACCAAGACATTATTGCACGAGTGCACACCAAACGGTTTCCATCTGTGGGATTCGTGGAAATGTTCGCGCTTGCATGCGGTTCCGAGGGCCCTAAGTCACCGTTGATGCGGTGCGGCAGCCACATTCGGTCAGGCGAAACGATGAATCTTTGATGTCAGCGGCCGAAAAGCGCGTCAGACGTTCAGGCAGCGGCTCGAGGTCGAAACCGGAAGATTGGCGGAATTGCCGTGCGCGGTTTCGGTCGAGGAGGAGGCGAGGTAGGGGGAATTCTGGCCGTCGAAGGCGACGAACTGAATGCCGCCGCCCGGCCGCACGAACATGACGAAGCAATTGGGCGTGCCGCCCCGGTAATCCGGATAGGCGTAGCAGACCTGGCCGCCTTCCACCCACCATTTGCCGGGATGGGTGCAGCCCTTCTCGAAATAGGCCGAGCGGCCGTCCGCCAGATGATATTCGATCCAATCCTCGCCGTCGTAATAGCGGCCGTAGATCGTCAGGTCGTTGAGGGTCTTCTTGATCTCCGCCGGGTCGGTCACCGGTACGGCGTCGGCCGCCAGATCCGCCGCCCTCGGCCCAGCCACCCCGATCCCGTCGGCCAGGGCCGGTGCGAGCGGGAGGAGCACCACGCCAAACATCTGGGCAAGTGTGAGTATCTGCAGGCTGGTCCGGACAAATGTCGCAGGGCGGATGGTCACGTCGTCTCTCCCGTGGCGGGAACCTAGAATTTCCTATCTGGCTCGCAAATGCGACGGGATTTTGGCGGCTCGATGTTCGTTCCGCGACAATCGGCCGTGGATCATCCGATTGACATGGCTATTTCTCTGGATACTATGCGGCAAAATGATCGAAATGCCGAAAAAATGACAGCCCTGGACGAGATTGACCGCAACATCGTTGCCGCGCTGCAACTGGACGCCTCCCTGGCCTATGCCGATTTGGGTGAACGGGTCGGCCTGTCCGCCTCCAGCATCAACGACCGGCTGAAGCGTCTGCGCGCGAAAGGCGTCATTCGCGGCATCTCCGCCGACATTGATCCCCACGCGCTCGGGCTCGATCTGCTCGTCTTCGTGCTGGTGGAGGTGAGCGGCCGCGCGGAAGAACAGGCCTTCGTCGCGGCGATGCGCGCGGTTCCGGCGGTGCTTGAATGCCATCATGTCGCCGGCGAATTCTCCTATCTCCTCAAGGTGCGGGTCACCTCGACCAGTGCCTACGAGGATTTCCTCGACCGGCACCTCAAAGCGCTGGGCGGCATCCGCCGTACGCAGAGTCTCATCACCCTCTCAAGTGCCAAGGACAGCCGGGTCTTGCCAACCGTCATGCCGGCGGCGGGGGATTGAGCCATGGAGATCCTGACCTGGCATATCCCGCTCATCGTCAAGGGCATCATCATTGGCTTCGCGGTCGCGGCCCCGGTAGGCCCGATCGGCATGCTCTGCATCCGCCTGACGCTCGAAAAAGGCCGCCTGGCGGGCTTTTGCGGCGGTCTCGGCGCGGCCGTGGCGGATACCATCTTTGCCGCCGTCGGCGCCTTCGCCCTCATCGGCGCCTTTGGTCTGACATCAGGCGGTGGCGGCTTCGAGGCTTACCGGTCCTGGCTGGAACTGGGTGGCGGGCTGTTCCTCATCGCCTTCGGCGTGCATCTCGGCCTGAAGCGCCCGATCATCGCCTCAAGCGACGAGGAAGTGCCGCAGACCTTGCTCGCCGACTTCCTGCGCACCACGGTGCTAACACTTGCCAACCCGTCGACCATCCTTTCCTTCATCGGCATCTTTGCCGGCGCCTCGATCCTCTCACGCCTCAACCTCGCGGACGTGCCGGAACTTATCCTTGGCGTCCTCCTGGGTTCGTCCGGCTGGTGGCTGACCCTGGCGATCGGGGTCGGGCTCATCCGGCACATGATCTCCTACGAGGTCTTCGTGTGGCTCAACCGGATCGCCGGCGGCCTGCTGGTGATATTCGGGTTTTTCACCCTGATGCACTTGGCCGTTGGCTATTTTTCCGGCGGCCAATAACCCCGGGCGGGCTCACCCCGCGCCGGGTTGCCCCGGACGGGGCGCGGATGCTAGTTTCCGGCCCGATTTTCGACCCTTTTCCGAGCAGATTGGACAGATCGACCGCCATGTCATTGGACAGCAAGACAGTCGCCCATATCGCCACCCTGGCCCGCATCCGCGTGCCGGAAGCCGACCTCGCCGGCCTGGCGAGCGAGCTTTCCGGCATCATGACCTGGATCGAGCAATTGAATGAGGTCAATACCAAGGGTGTCGAACCGATGGCCGGCGTGCTGGCGCGCGACCTGCCGCGCCGCGTGGACGTGGTGAATGATGGCGGCGATCCCAACAAAGTGCTGGCCAATGCGCCGGAGCCGGCTCACGGCTTCTTCACCGTCCCCAAAGTGGTCGAGTGAGGAGCACGCCCATGACCGATTTGACCCACCTCACCATCGCTGCCGCCCTCGACGGCTTGGCGGAAAAGAAATTCTCGGCGCGCGAACTTGCCGACGCACATCTTGCCAAGATGGCTTCGCTGAAGAAGCTCAACGCCTATATCACCGAGACGCCGGACGTCGCCCGCGCCCAGGCGGATGCCTCCGACAAGCGCCGCGCCTCGGGCGGCAAGCTCGGCGCCCTCGACGGCATTCCGCTCGGCATCAAGGATCTCTTCTGCACCGAAGGCGTGCAGACGACCGCAGGTTCGCACATTCTCGAAGGCTTCAAGCCGACCTATGAATCGACGGTGACGAAGAATCTCTTCGATGCCGGCGCCGTCATGCTGGGCAAGCTCAATCTCGACGAATTCGCGATGGGCTCCAGCAACAAGACCTCTTATTACGGCAACGTCATCAACCCGTGGAAACGCCGAAATGAAGACGGGGGGTGCGACGATACCGACCTGGTGCCCGGCGGTTCGTCGGGCGGCTCCTCCGCGGCTGTTGCGGCCCGCATCGCGATGGCCGCGACCGGCACCGATACCGGCGGTTCGATC
>CAZUAL010000137.1:0-10101 GCA_964618305.1 uncultured Dongia sp.
GCGTGGCACCCAGCCGGTGCAGCCAACCGGCAATGCGGGCGCCAAGCCGATCGAAACCGGCGCGCAGCAATTCGGCGATATTGTCGACCGGCTGGCCCGCGCCCGCGAGACCGAAACGCCAGACATGGTGCAGTCGAGCCTTGCCACCCGCGAATTCGGCACCGTCGCCATGCAACTTCGCGCTGTCGAAGGGCGGCTTCATGTTGCCATGACCAGCGCCGATCCCGGCTGGGATTTGAGATCGATGAGCGAGTGGCCGTCTTTGCCGCCATTGCCCTTGATGAGCGCCACAAATCGCGGCCGGCCGAGCGCGCCCAATCCGGCCACGCGCTGCGCGACATCCGCGACATCAAAGAATTCCGGATGCACGCGGTGCTTGGCGAACTTCGCCAGCGCGCGCCGGATTTCTTTCGTCTCGTCCTTCTCCAGCTTGATCGCCTTGCCGGTATCGAAGCGCAGGCGGCGCTTGCCGTTCTTCAGCACGGTGCGCTTGTCGAGGAGATCGGCCTGGCTGCGGCGTTCGAGATCGTTGAGGAGATCGCCGATGGCACCCGTCGCCGTGCGCCGTTCCAGCCAGCGGGGCTTGCCGTCGGCCAGTGCCGCGCGATATCTGGCTAGACCTTGCGCCGCGAGCTGGCGCGCTTCCTTGAGCCCGATGCCAAGCTCGGGCGCGGCCAGGATGATGCCTGCCAGAAAGCGCAGGAGATCGATCGTCGCTGGTCCGCGGCACGCATCGTCGAAATCGCCGACGTCAAAATAGGTGAGCCGGTTATCACCGCGATAGGTACCGAAATTCTCGAGATGCAGGTCGCCGTTGAGCCACACGACCGGGGCCTTGATGCGCAGCACCGGCTTCAGCCAAGCCCGGTAGAAGTCGGCACCGGTGCCGCGATAATAGGCGAAGGCGGATTGCAGCATCTTGCGCCGCTTGAGTTCCGCCAGATGAAGGTCGATTTCGCTGCGTTTCATCCCATCAATATGGCCTCCTGCGGCGCCCCGGTCCAGCGGGACGCGTAAAGGGTCCGGCGCTACGCGCACTGGAGCGGTTTGGCAGAAAATGCAAGATGAATGTCATTGCTGCCACACGCGCAGGCGCGCACAATTCCGCCCATGTTCGCCGACCGAATCCGGAGCACTGGCCATGCGCAGACCACCCGCCCCATCGCACGCTTCATCCCATGCCAGGCGGGCGCCGCGCCGCATCGTGATGTTCATCTACCCGGATGCGCATCTTCTCGATATTTCCGGGCCGATGTCCTTGTTCGCCGCCGCCAACGATTTCGCGAAACATACGGCTTATGAAGTAGCGCTGGCCGCGAAGGAGCCGGGCCTGGTTGCTACATCCGCTGGATTGTCGCTCCTGGCCGAGATGCGCATCGGCACGGTCCGGGAAGGGATCGATACGCTGCTGGTCGCCGGTGGCAAGGGTGTCGACGCACAGATGCGCGACCGGAAAGTGGTCCAATGGCTGCGAGCGCAGGCACCCCATTGCCGGCGCGTGGCATCGGTCTGCAGTGGCGCGTTGCTGCTGGCTGAGGCCGGGCTCCTCGACGGCCGGCGCGCCGTCACGCATTGGGAACGCTGCGACCGGCTCGCCCGCGATTATCCCAAGATCCGCGTCGAGCGTGACCCGATCTTCGTGCGCGATGGTAAGTTCCATTCTTCCGCCGGCATCAGCGCCGGCATGGATCTGGCCCTGGCCCTTATCGAAGCCGATCTCGGGCGCGACATCGCGGCCTCTCTCGCGCGGGAGTTCGTGCTCTATATGCGCCGGAGCGGCGGCCAGGCGCAGTTCAGTCCGGCCCTGCGCGCGCAGGACACGGCACCGGGCCGGATCGCCGACCTGCAGCAATGGATTCTAGCGCATCTGGAGGAGGATCTCCCCGTCGAGCGGCTGGCCAGGGAGGCCGGCATGAGTCCGCGCAATTTCGCGCGGCGCTTCCTGGAGGAGACCGGCGTGACGCCCGCTGCTTTCGTCGCTGCAGCCAGGCTCGATGCGGCGCGGCGGGCACTTGCCGGCGGGAACACCCGCATCGACTCGGTCGCGCGCCGCTTCGGCTTCGGCAGCGCCGAACGCCTGCGCCGCACATTCCAGCGCCATCTCGCCGTGACACCCAGCCAGTTCCGCGAACATTTCTCGCCCCAAGACGGAGCCCGCCCATGAAGACGATCCTGCTGCTGCTCTTTCCCGATGTCGAAGTGCTCGACTTCGCCGGTCCGTTCGAAGTCTTTTCCGTGGCGGGCGAAGTGCGCCAGCCGGCGCCCTTCCGGATTCTGACCGTGGCGGCGGAACCCGATCAACTCGGCGCCGTGGGCAACCTCCGAATCGTGCCCCATGTCGATCTTGCCAATGCACCGCAGGCCGACATCCTGCTCATTCCCGGCGGCAAGGGCAGCCGGCGGGCGATGCGCGATCAGCGCATCCTCGACTGGGTGGCGAAGCAGGCAGCAGGGGCGGAGATCGTCGCCAGCATCTGCACGGGCGCCTTGATCCTGGCGAAGCTCGGCCTGCTCGACGGCCTGCGCGCCACCACCCACGCATCCGCGCTCGGGGAGTTGCGGCAACTGAGCGACAGGATCGACATCCGCCCGGCCGCGCGCTTTGTCGACAATGGGCGGATTCTCACCTCAGGCGGCATCACCGCCGGGATCGACATGTCGCTCTATCTGCTGCGGCGCCTGACCGATGACGCCCTGGTGGATGAAGTGCTGAAGGAAATGGAATATGATTGGCACTTGCGGGCAGCCGGTTAAAGCCGCCCGCAAGCCCTCCCTCCCCCACTCAATTCCGGTGCAAGTCGGCCTTAGATCGCCCGCACGCGTGTGATGAAATTGCTCACCGCGCTGCTCAGGACGTTCGACTGGCGGCCAAGATCCTTGGCAGCACCCAGGACCTGACCCGCGGCCCGGCCGGTTTCGCTGGCCGCCGCGGTAACACCCTGGATGTTGCTGGAGACCTCGGTGGTGCCTTGGCTCGCCTGCTGCACGTTGCGGGCGATCTCGTTGGTGGCCGCCGCCTGCTGTTCGACCGCGCTGGCGATGGTGGTCGAGATCTGGCTGATCTCCTCGATCACGGTTCCGATTTCACGGATCGCGGTTACCGATTGCTCCGTCGCCACCTGGATCTCGCTGATCTTGCTGCCGATCTCCTCCGTCGCCTTGGCGGTCTGCGAGGCGAGATTCTTGACCTCCGACGCCACGACCGCGAAGCCCTTGCCAGCCTCGCCCGCGCGGGCGGCCTCGATCGTCGCATTGAGGGCGAGGAGATTGGTCTGGCTGGCAATGTCATTAATGAGCTGCACGACGTCGCCGATCGCCTGGGCGGCGGTCGCGAGCCCTCGCACCTGGGTGTTCGTCACATTGGCCTGGCCCACCGCCTTCTTGGCGATGTCCGCTGACTGGCTTACCTGCCGGCCGATCTCGCCGATGGAACTCGTCAGCTCCTCGGTCGCTGCCGCCACGGTCTGCACGTTGGCGGTGGTCTGCTCCGCCGCGTTCGCCACGACACTCGATTGCTGGTTCGTTTCGTCGGCGGTCGCCGTCATGGATTGTGCTGATGTCTGCAGATCGGTCGCCGCGTTGGAGAGCGTTCCCACCAGCTCGCCGACCTGGCTTTCGAAACCACGGATGAGGTGGTCGAGTTCCGTGGCGCGCTTGAGCTTTGCTTCCGCATCGGCCTTTGCGCTCGCATCCGCCGCGCGCTGAGCCAGCAGCGCGTCACGGAAAACGACGACCGTGCGCGCCATGTCGCCGATCTCGTCCTTGTTGTCCTGAGCCGGGATCACGGCATCGAGATTGCCGGCGGCCAGATCGTTCATGGTCGCCGTCATGTTGCGCACCGGATGAACGATGCTGCGTCCGATGAGCCAGGCGCCAAGGGAACCGATGCCGAGTGCGGCGGCGGCGACACCGATGGTGACGGTGAGGGTCAGGGCGATCACCGAGATCACCGCCGCTTTCACTTCCTCAAGGCTCTTCAGCTGGGAGGCAAGGACGGTTTTCGACAGTTCGGCGAAACGCTGCGCCTGGCCGGTCATCGTCTTGTTGGTGAGTTCGTCGAGCTTCACCGCCATGTCGGCAAGCGATTTCAGCGCCGTTCCGTAACTCTTCATGGTGTTGGCGACTTCAAGGACGCGCGCCCGGTAGACCATGTTGGCAAGCTTGCCTTGAAGCGTATTCGCGTCCATCGCGAAAAGGGAAACGAACTTCTGCGCCGCCTCGATCATCTTCGGATCGCCGGTCGCGACATAGCGGGAGGCGGCGACGCGCGCGGAGAGGAGCTTTTCCATGGCCTGGCCCGCATAGCCCGCACCCTGGAAATCCTCGCTGTTGAGAGCGGCGGAAAGCAGATCCGACATGGTCTTGCTGGCATTGATGCCGAGCGTCGCCAATTCCTCGTTCTGGACCTTGTCGCGCGCGACCTTGAGCGACACGACCTCCTCGAAAGCGGCACCATAGGATTCAACGAGCCCGGCCATTTCCTGGAACATCGCCTTGCGCTCGGCCGAGCGGCTGGTTTCGACCCGCTTGGCCAGATCCTGCTTCAGTTCGGCGATCTGGTCCCTGGCGCTATTGAGCGCCTCCGGCTTCGTTTCGTAGAGATAGATATGGACGTTGCCGAGGAGGCCGGAGACGTTGCGGTCGATCCGCTGCACCGTCTGCGCGTTCTCCGATATGCGCACATATTCATCTAGATTGGCGCGGATGCCGTTCAGGGAAAGAACGCTGTAGGCGGTGACGCCGGCCAGGAGGATAAGGACGATGCCGAAACCGGTTGAAATGCGGCTACCGATGCGCAGCCGCGCCAGGATGTTCTGAAGCATTGGGGATACCCCGAGTCTGTCGTTTTTTCTTTGCGGCGCGACACCAGTCTGATGGCCGATGACATGCCTTTGTCACTGACGTGTATTCTGGCTGCAAAAATCTAAAAAAGGCGTTACCGGCAATTCGCAGAGTGGCTGCACTCACTCTCCGATAGTGTCGGGAGACGATTGATCCGCCGCCTCCCGACCATCGGACTTTGTTAGACGGCGCGCACCTTGGCGATGAAGCCGCCGACCGCTTCATTGAGGACCGAGGATTGGCGGCCGAGATCAGTGGCGGCCCCCAGGACCTGGCCGGCTGCGCGTCCGGTCTCGCCGGCCGCGGCCGTGACGCCCTGGATATTGCCGCTGACTTCGGTCGTGCCTTGGCTCGCCTGCTGCACGTTGCGGGCGATTTCGTTGGTCGCCGCCGCCTGTTCTTCGACGGCAGCCGCGATCGTGGTGGAGATCTGGCTGATTTCCTCGATCACCTTGGAGATGTCCTGGATCGCCGCCACCGAATGCTCGGTGGCGTTCTGAATCTCCGTGATCTTGCTGCCAATATCTTCGGTCGCCTTGGCTGTCTGCGAGGCGAGATTCTTCACTTCCGACGCCACCACCGCGAAGCCCTTGCCAGCTTCGCCGGCCCGCGCCGCCTCGATCGTGGCGTTGAGCGCCAGAAGGTTGGTCTGGCTGGCGATATCGTTGATGAGGCGGACCACATCGCCGATGGCCTGGGCGGAGCTTGCAAGCCCCTGGACCTGCTCGTTCGTGAGGGCGGCCTGAGTCACGGCCTTCTGCGCGATCGTCGTCGATTGGCTGACCTGACGGCCGATTTCGCTGATCGAGGAGGTGAGCTCCTCGGTCGCCGCGGCAACCGTCTGGACATTGGCCGTCGTCTGCTCGGCCGCCGCCGCGACCGCGCTCGATTTCTGGTTGGTCTGATCTGCCGTCGCCGACATCGTCTGCGCAGAAGTTTGCAATTCCGTCGCCGCCGACGACATGGTGTTCACCATCTCGCCGACTTGGGTTTCGAAGCCACGGATGAGTTCATCCAATTGCTGGGCGCGGCGCGTCTTGGCTTCCGCATCCGCCTTCTGGGCGGCATCGGCGGCACGCTGGGCAATGAGCGCATCCTTGAAAACGATCACGGTCCGCGCCATGTCGCCGATCTCGTCCTTGTTCTCCTGCGCGGGGATCGCCGTATCGAGATTGCCGGCGGCAAGCTCACCCATGGCGCGCGTCATGTCGCGGACGGGGCGCGTGATGCTGCGCCCGATGATCCAGCCGGCCAGAACACCGACGCCAAGCGCCACCAGTGTGACGATGATGATTACGGTCAGGGTCGTCGAGATCGTCTTTTGGACGAGCGCTTTGACGTCCTGCATGCTGGCGATCTCGGAATCAAGGACGCTCTTCGATATCTCTGCGAAGCGCGCGGCCGCGTCGGACATCGTCTTGTTGGTCAGCGTATCCAGCTCGGTGCCCTTTTCCACCAGAGCCGTGAGGGCCGCATTGTAATCCTTCATCGTCTTCACGATGCCGACGGACTTGGCGGCCAGGTCCTTGTTGGCCAGCGCATTCCGTATCCCGACGGCCTGAACGGCGAACTCGCCGACGAAACTCTTCGCGGTCTCGATCATCTTCGGATCGCCATTGGCGATGTAGCGTGCCGCGGCGACGCGCGCGGAGAGCAGTTTCTCCATCGCCAGACCGGCCCGCGCCGCGCCAAGATAGTCCGCGCCACCAAGAGAACCGGAGAGGACCTCGGACGTGTTTTTCGTTGCATCCATGCCGAGCGCGGCGAGATCCTCGTTCTGGAGCTTGTCGCGCGCCTGCTTCAACGCGATGGCCCTGTCGAAATTCGCCGAATAGGCATCAACGATGCTCGACATCTCGGTGAACATCGCCTTCCGTTCGGCCGATTTGGTTGTCGCGACGCGGTCAGCGATATCCTTCTGGAGCTGCGCCAGGATTTCGTGCGCCCGGTCCAGGGCCTCTTTCTTGCCGTCCTTCAGATAGACCAGGACGTTGCGGCGCAGGCCAACGATATTGCGGTCGATCCGCTGCACCGTCAGGGCATTGTCCGAGATGCGCACATACTCGGTAAGGCCCGATTGGATGTCCGTGAGATTGTAGAGAATGAGCGCGGCGAAACCGGCCAACAAGGCCAGCAGGGCACCGAAACCGATCGTAATACGCGTGCCGATGCGCAGGCGAGCGGTCAGAGACTGAAGCATTAGCAACCTCGCGAAATCTTAACAGCCATTAACCAGTCCGAGGCAATTCCGACATGAGATGCCGAAAACGGGATGTTGACCCGGTGATTATGGGAATTTGTGCGTGAGAGACGAAGAAATCGTTAAGGGACGTATTCCCAAAGGGATATTTTTCGCGATCGGGACCCGTCTTGGTTCCGTCACAGATCGGTCATCAATATCCGCGGGTGCGCTCGACGACATGCGCAAGGTCCAGCCCCTGCTCCTGGCGCTTGATCTGGTTCGCTATTTCCCCAAGCCCGCCGGCCGGATCGGTATCGCTCGCATTGTGCGGCGTCATGAAGATGCGGGCATGGCCCCAGAAGGGATGGTCGGCCGGCAGCGGCTCCTGATGGAAGACGTCGAGACTTGCCGCCAGCAACTGTCCGCTGCCGAGTGCTGCCAAGAGATCGGCATCGACGAGGTGCCCGCCCCGGCCGACATTGATGAGAGAGGCACCCGGCTTCAATTGCGCAAACAGAGCCGCGTTGAGGATGCCGCGCGTTTCAGCGGTGAGCGGCAGCAGGCAGATGAGGACTTCGAGATCTTTCAGGAAGGCGGACAATTCCGCCGGACCGGTGAAGGTTGCGATAGCGGCATGCGATTTGGGCGAGCGCGACCAGCCGCGCACGGGGAACCCGAACTCGACGAGTTTCTCGCCTGCGGCACGGCCAAGTTCGCCGAAGCCCAGGATGCCGACCGGCCGATCCCATGCCGCCGGATACCAATGCGGCGCCCACTTGCCTTCCGCCTGCGCCTCCTCAAGCTCCCACATGCGCCGGTGGTGGCGCAGTGTTTGCCATAGCACATATTCGCACATGCCTGCGGTGAGGCCCGGCTCCACCATGCGCACGATGGGAATGTGCCGCGGCACCTCGGCACTGCCCAGCAGCCGCTCGACACCGGCGCCAAAGCAGAAGATGGCGCGCAGATCCGGCATCGCGGCGGCAAGCCCCGGGACCGCGCGCCACATCAGAAGATAGCGGATGCCGCGCAGATCCATCCCGGCCCGGTAGGGGACCAGATCAATCTCCGGTATCTGCCGGGCAGCCTCGGCAAAGGTCGCCAGGTATTCGTCCGCACCGGCGAAAAGAAGTTTCGTCACGCTCATTGCCGCACTACGCCAAGATCGAGCGCCTCGTGGCGCAGCGCCGCCGACAGCAGCGCCTGTGTATAGGCTTCCCGCGGCCGCTCGAAGATATCCACGGCCGTTCCCGTTTCCACCACTTTCCCCTGCTTCAGCACCATGACGCGGTGGCTCATCGCCCGAATGACCCGCAAATCGTGCGAGATGAAGAGATAGCCAAGCCGGTGGCGCTGCTGCAAGTCGCGCAGAAGGTCGACAATCTGCGCCTGGACCGACATGTCGAGCGCCGAGGTCGGCTCGTCGAGCACGATCAGCTTCGGCTTCAGGATAAGCGCCCGTGCGATGGAGACGCGCTGGCGCTGGCCGCCGGAAAATTCATGTGGGTAGCGATGCCGTGTCTCCGGATCGAGCCCGACCTCGCGCAGCGTGTCGACGACGATCGCGTCCCGCTCCGCCTCGTCGCGGCCGATATTGTGGATGCCAAGCCCTTCAGCGACGATCTCGCCGATGGAAAGGCGCGGAGAGAGCGAGCCGAACGGGTCCTGGAAGACGATCTGCATCTCCCGCCGCAGGGGCCGCATCTCGGCGCGCTTCAGTTGGTCGATGCGGCGGCCGCTGAAACTGATCGCCCCATCGCTGTCGATGAGTCGCAGGAGAGCCAGCGCCAGCGTGGTCTTGCCCGATCCCGATTCGCCGACGATTCCCAGCGTCTCGCCTTCCCGGAGGCTGAGATCGGCTCCGACCACGGCGGGCACATGCCCGACGACGCGCCGGAAGACACCCTGCTTGATCGGAAAGAGGACGCTGAGCTTCTCAGCCGACAGAAGCTCCGGTGCCCTCGCCGGCAATGGTTCTGCTTCACCCTTGGGTTCCGCCGCCAGGAGGTGCCGCGTATAGGCGTGCCGCGGTTTCTCGAAGACCTCCCGCGTTTCTCCCTGTTCGACGATCTCGCCTCGCTGCATGACCGCGACGCGGGCGGCGAACTTGCGGACGATGCCAAGATCGTGCGTGATGAGCAGGATCGCCATGCCGAGGCGCCGCTGCAGGTCCATCATGAGGGCCAGGATTTGCGCCTGGATGGTGACGTCGAGCGCCGTCGTCGGCTCGTCGGCGATAAGCAGATCGGGCTCGTTGGCGAGCGCCATCGCGATCATCACCCGCTGGCGCTGCCCGCCGGACATTTCATGCGGGAAGCATTTGAGCTTCTGCGGCGCGTTGTCGATTTTGACCAATTCCAGCAGGTCAAGCGCGCGCTTCTTGGCCGCCGCCTCCTTCATCGGTTTGTGCAGCTGGATGGCTTCGACCAGCTGCCGCTCGATCCGGTGCAGCGGATTGAGCGACAAGGTCGGTTCCTGGAAGATCATAGCGATGCGCCCGCCGCGGATCTGCCGCAACCGGTCGCCCGGTGCTTTCAGGAGATCCTCCGCCGATCCGTCATGCCCTGCGAATCGGATGGCGCCCGCCGGATGGCTCGCCACCGGATAGGGGAGGAGGCGCAGGATCGAAAGGGCCGTCACCGACTTACCGGAGCCGGACTCGCCGACCAGGGCAAAGGTCTCGCCCTGGTCGATCGTGAAGCTGACGCCCTTCACCACCTCGCGTGCGCCGAACGCCACCTTGAGATTGTCGATTTCAAGAAGCGCCATCACGCATTGCTCCGCATCAGGCATTCCCCTTGCGCGGGTCAAAGGCGTCGCGGATCGCCTCGCCGATGAAGATGAGGAGGATGAGCATATTGCCGATGACGAAAAAACCGGTGATGCCAAGCCAAGGCGCCTGCAGATTCTCCTTGCCCTGGGCCAGCAACTCACCCAGCGACGGAGAACCCGGCGGCAGGCCGAAACCGAGGAAATCGAGCGACGTGAGTGTCGTCACCGATCCGCCAAGCGTGAAAGGAAGATAGGTGAGCGTCGCCACCATGGCGTTGGGCAGGATATGCCGCAGCATGATACGC
>CAZUAL010000138.1:0-10088 GCA_964618305.1 uncultured Dongia sp.
CCGCCATGTCATGCGAAATGAAGAGGTAGGCGATACCAAGCTCCTCCTGCAATTCGCGCATGAGGTCGAGGATCTGCGCCTGGATGGAAACGTCGAGCGCCGAGACGCATTCGTCGGCGACGATGGCCTTGGGGCCCAGCGCCAGGGCACGCGCGATGCAGATGCGCTGGCGCTGGCCGCCGGAGAATTCATGGGGAAAGCGCGTCATCTGCTCCGGCGTCAGGCCGACACGGCGAAAGAGCTCCGCCGCCTGCTCGCGCCTGCTCTTCGGCGTACTGATTTGGTGGATGACGAGCGGCTCCATGACCAGGTCGCCCACATTCATGCGCGGGTCGAGCGAGGCCAGCGGATCTTGGAAGATCATCTGCACGCGGCGGCGGATCGATTTCAGTTCCGCGCCCGACTTCTCGCCATCCGCCTCGCCCTCGATGCGGATGGCCCCCGTCGATGGCACGAGATGCATCAGCGCCTTGCCTGTCGTCGACTTGCCGCAGCCTGATTCGCCGACCAGCGCCAGCGTCTCGCGCGGCTTGAGGTCGAAGCTGATCTTCTCCACCGCATGGACGCGCTGCTGCACGCGCTGCAGCAGCCCGCCCCTGACGTCGAAGCGGACGATCATGTCCTTCACGTCGATAACCGGCGCTTCCGCTGTGACAGGCATGGCGGGAGCCGCGGCTCCTTGCGCGAAGCTCGGCACGGCGGCCAGGAGCGCTCTTGTATAGGGATGGGTCTGGTGGGCGAAGATGGCTTCCGTCGTCCCGCGCTCGACCGCCTCGCCCTTCTTCATCACGACAACGCGGTCGGCGATCTCGGCGACAACTCCCATGTCATGGGTGATCATGATGATCGCTGTGCCGGTCTCGCGCTGCAAGGTCGCCATCAGTTCCAGGATCTGCGCCTGGATGGTGACGTCGAGCGCCGTCGTCGGTTCGTCGGCGATGAGAATCTTCGGCTTCGAGGCCATCGCCATGGCGATCATCACGCGCTGGCGCATGCCACCCGACAGCTCGTGCGGATATTGCTTCAGGCGCCGCTGCGGTTCGGACATGCGCACGGCTTCCAGCGCCTCGAGCGCCCGGGCCTTCGCGGCCGCGCGGGACAGGCCCAGATGCCGGATCAGCCCTTCGGTCAATTGCGTGCCGATCGAGAGCACGGGATTGAGGCTCGTCATCGGCTCCTGGAAGATCATCGCGATCTCGTTGCCGCGCAGGTCCGACATCTCCCTCTCCGGCAGCGCCAGCAGGTCGCGCCCCAGGAACCGGGCCGATCCGCCGGCGATGCGGCCGGCAGGCTTGGGCAGCAAGCCCATGAGCGACAGCGCCGTCACCGACTTTCCCGAACCGGATTCACCCGCGATGCACAAGGTCTCGCCCGCGCGCAGATCGAAACTCAACCGGTCGATCACCCGCACGGCCCCGTTGGGTGTCGCGAATTCGACGGAGAGGTCTTTGACCTCAAGGAGAACGTCGCCGATTGGTTTTGACACAACCATACTTGTTCTATTTTTTGTCATGCCCCGGCTTGGCGGGGGCATCCACGAGTTTGCCGATACGTGAGAGAACTCGTGGATCCCCCGCCTGAAGCGGGGGATGACAAACGAGTACCCATCATCAATCCAGCACCACCCGCGGGAAGTAGAAGGAAACCACCCAGTTCGGCATGTCGACAATCTCGCTGATCCTCAAGTCACCGCAGACCGAGCACAGCATGTAGGCGTCGACGGGCGGAATGCCGTGGCGTTTCGACAGCAGCTCGACCATGCCGGCGACGGCGGCTTTCGCCCCTTCCATCAGGTCGGTGCCGATGCCGGTCGTCACGTCATAGCCCTTGGCATCGAGGTGTTTCGTCACCGGACCTGCCGTGCGGAAGCGCGGAAACTTGAGATTGGCGCCCTTCACCAGATCGAGCTTCACGGTCACATCCATCGGGCTTTCGATCGCCGTGCCGCAGACCTCGCCGTCGCCCTGTGCTGCGTGCGTGTCACCGAGCGAGAAGAGCGCTCCCTTCACCTCGACAGGGAGATAAAGCTCGGTCCCGACACTCATGTCGCGGATGTCCATGTTGCCACCCACACGGCGCGGCGGCACCACGGAATGGAGGCCCGCCTCCGCCGGCGCCAGGCCGATCGTGCCGGCAAAGGGTTTCAGCGGCACGTTGGCCAGGCCCTTGAAGCCGGCGGTGCCGAGCGCATCCGGATCGTATTTCCAGATGTGAAGGGCCGGTTCCTTGAACTGGTCGGCAAGCAGGCCGAAGCCCGGGATGTTTGCCGTCCACCCCCAGCCTGAGGGGCGATAGGCCATGAGCGTGATCTTCACCGCGTCACCCGGTTCGGCGCCGTCGATATAGACCGGGCCGGTGGTCGGATTGACCTTGGCGAAATCGAGCTTGCCCATATCGGCGACTGTCCAGCCGGGATTGATCTGCCCGCCGGAGGAATCGATCGTTTCCAGCTCGACGACACTCCCCGGCGCCACGGTCAGGACCGGCTTGATCGCATTGTCCCAGCCGTGGTGATGGTGATGCTTGTGGATCGTGTGACCCGCATGGATGTGCGAACCGCTCATGACCTGCTCCCGTTTGCTTACTGCTTCACCCAGACGGCGTCATAGGGGAAGGGCTGGGTGATGATGTCCTTGAAGTAGCTGGGATCGCCGTCGATCTTCTCGGACTTCAGCGCATAGCGCCGCGCATTGACCAGCGGCACCCACGGCGCATCCTTCATGATGTCGGCATAGATCCCCTTCCAGGTATCGAGCCGCACTTGAGCCTTCGCGGGATCGGTGATCGCATCGGCCTCGGCCGCGCGCTTGTCGATATACTTGTTGCAATAGAAGGACCAGTTGTAGCCGCCCTCGATCGCCCCGGCGCAGCCCAGGATCGCGGTATAGAAGTTCGACGGGTCGGGGAAGTCGGCATACCATTCGGTAAGGCTCATCGGCGCGCCGTCCGGCTTGGAGCTGACGCCGACCGAGGTCGCGAGGTCGAGGCCCTTGAGTTCCACCTTGATGCCGATGGCAGCGAGATCCTGCTGGATCGCCTGACCCATGCGCGGCCACGGATCGGCATTCTGGAAATAGAGCTCGGTCGTGAAGCCGTCGCCGAGGCCGGCGGCTTTGAGCAATTCCTTGGCCTTCTCGATATCGTGCGGATAACCCTGATAGCTGGGGTCGTATCCACCCATGGCGGGCGGCAGCACCTGGTTGGCCGGTGTCGCCCGGTCGTTGAGAATCTTCGCCAGCCGTTCCTTGTCGATCGCCATGTTGACCGCCTGCCGGACCTCGACCTTGTCGAAGGGCTTGAGGTTGAGGTTCATGGCGAGATAGTTGGTGTTGAGCTGGTCGGCGGTGATGAAGCGGTCCTTGAGCTTCTCGTCCTTGGACACTTCCAGGAACTTCGCCGGCGGGAAGATGTCGCCGGTGATGTCGGCTTCGTTGTTCTGGACCTTCAACACCTGCACCACCGGCTCGATGCCGAACTGGATGGTGATCTTGTCGGCAAAGCCTTCCGACTTGTTGAAATTGTCGGCGAAGCGCTCCAGCACGATGCGCTGGCCCGGTGTGTATTCGGCCAGTTTGTAGGCGCCGGTTCCGACCAGGTGATGGGTGAAATCGGGGCCGTATTTCTCGACCTCCTCCTTCGGCACCACCATGCCGAAATTGAGACCGAAGACGGCGAGCATGGTAGCGTTCGGCGCCGACAGCTCGAATTTCACGGTCTTGTCGTCGGGGGTGGTGATGCCGCTCACATCCTTCGCCTTGCCGTCGGCGAAATCCTGATAGCCCTTGATCGAGGCGAAATAGCCGGCGCCGGGGCTCTGCGTCGCCGGGTTGATCACGCGCTCGATCGAATATTTGACGTCGGCCGATGTCATGGCGCGGCCATTGTGGAACTTCACCCCGTCATGGAGCTTGAAGGTATAGGTCAGGCCATCGGGCGAGATTTCGAAGCTCTCTGCGAGATCCGGCACCAGTTCGGTGGTGCCGGGCTTGTAATCCATGAGGCCGTCGAACACGGCGCGGATCGGCGACCAGCTCTGGAACGTGTAGCCGATGACCGGGTCCATCGAATCGAGATCGTCCTTGAAGACCACCGTGTATTCGCCGCCGACCTTGGGGCTTGAGGCGGCGGCTGGGGCAGGAGCCGCCTCGCTGCTGGCAGTCGTGGCAGTGGCCGATTGATTGGCAGCGGCTTCTTCCTTCTTTTCCTCGCCGCAGGCGCCGAGCATGAGAAGGGCCGCGATGGAGACGGTGCTCAAGAATCTGTTCATGATGGATCCGATTCCAGTTTGATGACGCAAGGGACGCCGCTTGAAGATCGGGGAAGCGGGGCGGCGTCCCTCCGCCCCGCTTCCCAGGCCCCGTTGCCGGGGCCCTGTTTCCTGGTTCAGGTCAGGCTTTCCGCCAGCCCGCTTTCCGCCAGCCTATTTGCCATCGGTCGCATAGACCTCGTCGTAATTGACCGGGATGTGGATCGGGTCGGCGAAGATGCCGTTGGGGCCCGCCACGCGCTTCGAATGGATGCCGATCGCCTTCTCGTTGAAGATCGGCGCCCAGGGGGCATCGGCCATCAGGTCGGTGAAGATCTTGCCCCAGGCCGCGGCGCGTTCACCCGCCTTGGCCGGATCGGTCATCGCATTGGCTTCCGCGGCGCGCTTGTCGAGTGCCTCGTTGCAATACCACGACCAGTTCCAGCCGCCCTCGACAGCGCCGCCGCAGCCCAGGATCGCGGTGTAGAAGTTGGAGGGGTCGGGGAAGTCGGCGATCCAGGCCATGCCGCCCGACCAGATCATCGGTGCGCCGTCCTTCTTGCCGCCGGCGGCGATGACGGTGCCCATGTCGAGCGATTTGAGATTGGCCTTGATGCCGATGGCAGCGAGATCCTGCTGGATCGCCTGGGCGATCCTGGGCTGCGGATCGGTGTTCATGACATAGAGGTCGGTTTCCACACCGCCTTCCAGGCCCGCTGCCTTCATCTTCGCCTTGGCGCCTTCGACGTCGTAAGGATAGCCCTTGTACGATTTGTCATAGCCGGGCATGGCGGGGGGCAGCGGCTGGTTGGCCGGGACGGCGCGGTTGTTGATCAGCTGGACGATGCGGTCCTTGTTGATCGCCATGTTGACCGCTTGCCTGACCTCGACCTTGTCGAAGGGCGGGATGTTGACGTTCATGGCGATATAGCCGGTCTGCAGCTGATCGTCCGAGGTGACCAGATCCTTCATCGCCGGATCGTTCATCACTTCGGTGTACTTGGCCGGGGGAATGTTGTCGCCGGCGATGTCGATCTCACCCTTCTGCAGCCTGAGCAGGGCCACGACCGGTTCCTGGCCGATCTCGAAGGTGATCTTGTCGAGGCGCGGAATGCCCGGCTTGTAGTAATCGGCATTGCGCTCGAGGACGATCTTCTGGCCGGACGTCCATTCGCTGACCTTGAAGGCGCCGGTGCCCACGGGCTTCTTGCCGAAATCGGCGCCCGCCTTCTCGACCTCTTCCTTCGGCACGACGAAGGAGAAGTTCAAGGCCATCAGGTGCAGCGTGGTGGCGTCGGGGGCGGTAAGTTCGATCTTCACCGTGTACTCGTCCGGCGTGGTGATGCCGGAAACTTCCTTCGCCGACCCGCCCTGGAATTCGGCAAAGCCCTTGATGCCCGAATAATAGCCGGCGCCCGGGCTCTGTGTGGCCGGGTTGATCATGCGCTCCAGGCTGTACTTCACGTCCGCGGCCTTCATCTCGCGCCCGTTATGGAACTTCACGCCATGACGCAGCTTGAAGGTGTAGGTCAAACCATCGGCCGAGGTCTCGAAGCTCTCCGCGAGGTCCGGCACGATCTCCGTGGTGCCGGGCTTGTAGTCGAGCAGGCCGTCGAACACGCTCTTGATCACCGACCAGTTCTTCCAATCATAGCCGATGGCGGGGTCGAGGGTCGGCAGGTCGTCCTTGAAGGTGACGATCATCGAGCCGCCCTGCTTGGGGCCACTGTCTGCCGGGGTGGCTGCCGGGGTGGCTGCTTCCGTGGTCGCCGCCTGATTGCCGGCGGCGGCTTCTTCCTTCTTCTCCTCGCCGCAGGCACCCAGTGCCAGCAGAGCGACGATCGATGCGGATGCGAGCAAACGGTTCATGAGAATTCTCCTGTCCAAGGGAAAGCGTTCGTTCTTTTTTCAGTCTAATTGCTATTTGAGCCGAATTCGGGGGTCGATCAGCGGCGCCAGCAGATCGGCCAAGAGATTGCCGGTGACGATGGCACAGGCCGAGACCAGCGTCACGCCCATGATGATGGGAATGTCGATCTGCTGGATGGCCTGCCAGGTCAGCTGCCCGATCCCCGGCCAGCCGAAGACCGATTCCACCACCACGATGCCGCCCATGAAGGCGCCGATATCGAGCCCGATCATGGCGAGGATCGGCAGCAGCGCGTTGGGCACCACATGGGTGAAGACGATGCGGGCGCGGGCCAGGCCCTTGGCGCGTGCCGTGCGCACATAATCCTGCCGCAGCACCTCAATGACGGAGGAGCGCATCATGCGCGCATACCAGCCGGCGCCGATGAGGCCGAGGGTGAGCGAGGGGAGGACAAGCTGCCGGAGCGTGCCGTAGCCGCCGATCGGGAACCAGCCCAATCCCACCGCGAAGACGAAGAGCAGCAGGTAGCCAAGGAAGAATTGCGGCGTCGAGACGAAAACGAAGGCGCCCAGCATCATCGCCTGGTCGGCGCGGGTGTTGCGGCGGAAGGCGGCGAAGATGCCAAGGCTCAAGCCGATCAGAAGCTCGCAGAAAATGGCGCCCGCCATCAGCTGCAGGCTCGCCGGCAGCCGCGCGCCAATCAGTTCCGAAACGCGGGCGCGCTGCACATAGGAACGCCCCAGATCGCCGGTCACGAGCCGCGCCACATAGCGCCCATATTGCTCGTAGAGCGGCCGGTCGAGGCCGAGTTGCTGGCGCACCTGCTCCACCTGCTCCACACTCGCCGTCCGCCCCGCCACCTGGCGCGCCGGGTCGGCAGGCAGCAGGAAGAGCAGCAGATAGGTGATGATGCTGACGCCGATGAGGATGAGAAGGGCGCGCAAGAAACGCCTGATGAGATAGCTGCCCATCAGTGCCGTCCCCGCAGCGTCGGATCGAGAATGTCGCGCAGCGCGTCGCCGATCAGGTTGAAGGAGAGGGCGAGGAGCGCGATGCCGAGGCTCGGGAAGAAGACGAGCCAGGGCGCGCTTTCAAAATAGGTCTGGTTCTCGTTCGCCATGTTGCCCCAGCTCGGTGTCGGCGGCTGCACGCCGACGCCGAGATAGGAGAGGACGGCTTCGAAGAGCGAGGTGGTGGCGATGCCGAGCGTCCCCCAGACGATGAGGGTGGGGAGGAGATGCGGCAGGATGTGGCGGAAAAGGATGCGCGGCGTCGAGGCGCCGGCGGCACGCACCGCCGTCACGTAATCGCGCTCGGCCAAGGACAAAGTCTCGGCATAGACCACGCGCGCGATCTGCACCCAGCTCACCATGGCGATGACCAGCGCCACTTTCCAGAGGCCCGGGCTGGTAAGGGCGGCCAAGAGGATCGCCAGCAGCAGCACGGGGAAGGCCATCATCAGGTCGGTAAAGCCCATGAGCGCGCCGGCGGCCCAGCCGCGCAAATAGCCGGCGGTGACGCCGACGGTGGCGCCGATGGCGATCGCCACACCGTTCGCCACCACGCCGACCAGCAGCGTCGCCCGCGCCCCATAGATGAGGCGCGACAGCAGATCGCGGCCCAGCAGGTCGGTCCCCAGCCAGAATTGCGCATTGGGCGGCAGCGGCGCGCCCTCGAGCGTCAGCCCTTCGAAGAATTGTTGCTCCGGCGGATAGGGGGCGAGCCACGGCGCGAAGAGCGCCGCCGTCACGAAAACGGCGATGATGACGAGGCCCAGCAGCGCCAGTTTGCGCTTCAGGAGCGCACGGATGATCATGATTTGAAACTTGAAGTTGGTTCAGGATTCCGTTCGAACATAGAACCGCTCTAAGGCACGATCAAGCGCCGCATCTTTTGCGCCATTTCGGGGCCAATACGCAGCTTTCAGCCCGCCGGTTTACCCTTCAGCACATAAAGTCCCGCGCCGATGATGAGGGCGATGCCGAGATAGGTGGCAAGGGTCGGCACCTCGCCCCAGAAGAACCAGCCGAGCAAGGTCGCCAGCAGGATCGAAGTATATTCGAACGGCGCCACCACATTGGCCTGCGCCAGCCGGTAGGCTTGCGTCAGCAGGAACGAGCCGCAGGCGCCGACCAGGCCTGTTGCCGCCATCAGCAGCAAATCGCGCGTTTCCGGCATGACCCAGGGCCGCAGCAGGAACTGCAGGCTGCCGTTGGAAAAGCCTTCGGACAGATCCGGTCCCCAATTGGTGATGAGCGCGATGACGCAGGCGCCGAGGAGGAAGGTGAGGTTCTGGTAGCTCGCCATCACCGCGCCACTTTCCGTGTCGGCAAGCTGCCGCGCCATGGCGGAAGCCGTGCCGTAGAAGGCGGCGGAGGCGAGCGCCAGGATGGAAGCCGGCTCGATGAGGGCGCCGATACCCCCGCCGGCACTGTCCGTGCCCTTGAAGACCGCCATCAAGGCCGGCCCGAAGCAGATGATGAGGACGCCGACGAAACCGACGCAGACGGCGGCGATCTGCCCGCCGCGCACCTTCTCGCCCAGCAACGGGCCGGAAAGCAGCACGATGAAAAGCGGGGCCGCGAAGAACAGCGCCACCACCACGGCGAGGGGCAGGCTCGCCATGGCGAGGTAATAGGTGGTGTAGGAAACGAGCAGCATCGCGCTTCTGAGCAGCAGCAGCCCCATTTTCCGCGACTTGAGCGCGCGCAGGCCCCCGCCGCCGAAATGGAGCAGGATGGCCAAGGGCACGCAGGCGACCAGCCCACGCATCGTCAGGACTTCCGAGAGCGCATAGCCCCCGCTCATCAGCTTGATGATGACATCCTGCGCCGAAAAGACCGACGCCTCGCCGATGAGGCACAGAATACCCGGCAACGGCCGATGCCCGTTCGCCGCGTTGGAAGCCTCAGATGTCGCCAAGATGCACGCCCGAATGATGAAGTGAAGCCGCTGTTCCGCCGCACTCTGCACATCGGCGCGCGGCCAAGCAATGTCGTAATCGTGCAAGTTTTGTTGGCGGGGACGGCGCCAGCGCCGGCCCCCCTCCCGACCTCCCCCCTGAAGGTGGGAGGAGTTTAGAGCGAGATGTCGATGCGAATTCGGCGCAAGGCCCTCCCACCTTCAGGGGGGAGGGTTGAGTGGGGGGCTGCAACCGATGACCCTCTCAGACAATTGCACGATCCCCCTCTCCCTTCAGGGTGGGGGTGGTGCCACGAGCCGGAACCGGCCGCGATTTGTCAGACAAAAGAGGTGGCGCGCGGCGCCGCTTCCGGCTAATCCAACAGGCAGCAGATCCAACAGGCACCACAAGGCGAAATTTCCCTTATCCCCGTATGGGTTAGCGGCTTCATCCCCCTCATTATCGAAAGGATATTCCGGCCATGAGCTTCGTCACCACCAAGGACGGCGTCGAGATTTTCTTCAAGGATTGGGGGCCCAAGGATGCGCAACCCCTCGTCTTCCATCACGGCTGGCCGCTCAGCGCCGACGATTGGGACGCGCAGCTGCTCTTCTTCGTGCAAAAGGGCTATCGCGTCATCGCCCACGACCGGCGCGGCCATGGCCGCTCGGCGCAGGTCTGGGACGGGCATGACATGGACCATTACGCGGCGGATGTCGCGGCTTTGGTACAGCATCTGGGCCTCAGGAACGCGGTCCATATCGGCCATTCGACCGGGGGTGGCGAAGCGGCGCATTACGTGGCGCGCCATGGTGAGAAGGAAGGCCGTGTTGCCAAGCTGGTGATGATCGGCGCGGTGCCGCCCATCATGCTGAAGACACCGGCCAATCCCGGCGGCTTGCCGATCGAAGTGTTCGACGGCTTCCGCCAAAGCCTCGAAGCCAACCGCGCGCAATTCTATCTCGATGTCGCGGCGGGGCCCTTCTATGGCTTCAACCGGCCGGGTGCGAAGAAGTCCGACGGCATTGTCTGGAACTGGTGGCGATTTTGAATTATGGGCGGCGCCAAGG
>CAZUAL010000139.1:0-10025 GCA_964618305.1 uncultured Dongia sp.
CATCGACGGTGAGCGGCCGGTCGTAGATGTTGACCCGCCCCTTTATCAACCGCCTGACCAGTCCCAATCCCATTTCAGCCTTTTCGCTGGCGCGCACAGGGCGCGGCCATGGGGCCGCCAGCATGTCGGTATCGATCTCATCCTCGTGCCGGTTGGGATCAATATAGGCGCGCGGGAAAAGCGCTTTCAGGAACGAAGCGCCGTAGTCCGGTGCATTTTCATATAGATCGTCGACGAAGGCGTCTTCAGCGCGGCGGAGCGTCTCGCGCGGTACGGCATGGTCGAAATCTCCAGGATAGGCATAGCCGCTATGGGGTGAATCGAAGACGACCGGGGCGGCAGCCACACCCGGTTGAGGGTCGTAGCGGACCAGTACGCCTGGAAGATATGTCTTGCGCTGCCCCACTTCGTCATACCTGTCAGTCTTGCCATTCCCGATCACCCCGGTATGCTTTCCGGCACTGTCCGTCAATAGTCCGCCGACCCCACGGAGCATCATCTTGGCGCCACGCCCGCAGAGCCTCGACCTCATTCGCCGCCTGGTTGCGTTCGACACGACCAGCCGCAATTCCAATCTCCAACTGGTCGATTTCGTTCGCAACTATCTCGACGGATTTGGCATCAAGAGCCGGCTCATTGCCGATGAAACGGGAAAGAAAGCCAACCTTTACGCGACGATCGGGCCGGGAGATCGGGCCGGCTACGCCCTTTCCGGGCATACCGATGTCGTTCCCATCGATGGACAGGAATGGGCGACTGATCCTTGGTCGATCAAAGAAGCGGACGACAAACTCTTTGGCCGCGGCACCACCGACATGAAAGGCTTCCTCGGCGTCGTGCTGGCCGCCGTGCCGGAGCTTGCCAAGCGCGAGCTTTCGACGCCGGTCCATCTCCTCTTCTCTTATGACGAGGAAGTGGGTTGCCTTGGCGTGCGCAGGGCCCTCGAGGTCATCAAAGACCTGCCGGTGAAACCAAGAGGCTGCGTCATCGGCGAGCCGACGTCGATGAAGGTCGCCATCGCACACAAGGGCAAGACATCCCTGCGCTGCCATGTGCACGGGCTGGAGTGCCATTCGTCCCTGGCGCCCAAAGGAGTCAACGCTGTCGAATATGCCGCCGAGGTCATCGGCTATCTAAAGCGCATGGGACGGCGCTTCGCCGCCAATGGCCCCTACGATTACGATTACGACGTGCCGCACACGACGGTTCATACCGGCGTGATCAAGGGCGGCACCGCCCTCAACATCGTGCCGAAAGATTGCAGCTTTGATTTCGAGTTCCGCTACCTTCCGGTGCAAAATCCGGGCGACCTTGTCGCGGAAGTGAAGCGTTTTGCCGACGAGGAACTGGCCAAGGAAATGCGCGCCATCAATGGCGAATGCGGGTTCTCCTGGCAGCCCATTTCGGCCTTCCCGGGGCTCGACACAGCCGAGGATGCCGAGATCACGGTGATCGCCAAGGCGCTCACCAAAGCCAACGACACCATCAAGATCGCCTTCGGCACCGAAGGCGGCCTCATCCAGCAGATCGACATACCCACCGTCATTTGCGGGCCAGGTTCAATCGAGCAAGCGCACAAACCCAACGAATGGGTGGCGCTGGAGCAGATTGCGCAGTGCGAGGCGTTCCTGGACCGCCTCGTCGCGCGTGTCTCTGCCTAGAGGTTGTGCTTCTTGCGCCAATCCACCGGGTAAAGCGCATAGCAGACGATCGCCTTGTCACCTTCATAGGTAATCGGCGTCTTCTCCGGCAGCCAGATGACGTCGCCGGGGCCCGCCTCAATGACACCGCCCGGGTGCTTCAGGCGGAACCAACCCTCCAGGACCACGATCATCTCGTCATAGAGAACGGTCCAATCGATCGAGCAGCCGTCGAACTTGGCGATCCCGACGCCCATGGTTGTCGACACATCCGGCCCGACAAGACGGCTGATCTCCGCCTTGCCCGGCGGGCCGCCATAGGTCTCGAAATTCATGTCGGAACGCTTGAAATGCTGAACCTTCGACATTTTCCTCTCCACTCTCTCTTCAGGTCAGATGCGCGGCATCCAGGGCAGGGTCCGATTTCCTCGCCCGCAACATCTGCAGCTCAGACATCAGAATGCCCACGATCACCAAGACACCGCCAACAATCTGTGTCAGCGTCGGCGCCGTGCCCGTAATCGAAAAGATCGAAATCGACACCACGGGTACAAGGTTGAGATAGAGGCTCGCCACCACGACGCCGGCGCGCTTCACGCCGAAGTTCCAAAGATAGACACCGACGGCCACCAGGATCACCGTCATCCAGGCAAGGACAAGAACATACCTGCCCGATTGCGGGACTGCCGGCGGGAATTGCGCCGCGCCGACCAAGACAGCGGCCGCGAACAGGACGGCAAGTGCCACGCCACCCGTTGTCATCGTCGCGGTGGTGAGGCGGAGTTGCGACCAACCGCGGCACCAGCGCTGGGCTGCGGTCGAATACCAGGACCAGCACGCAAAGGCGATCACGATCAATATCTCGCCACCCCGGAAATCGAACAGCGAGCCGCCATCGAAATGGACGGTCGCGAGCGCGCTGCCAACAATGGCCAGGCAGATCGCCGGCATCATGCGCCGGTCGACAGGGACCTTGAAGATGATGCGATCGACGATGGCGGCAATGGCCGGGGAAGTGGCACTGAGAATGGCCGCCGTGATCGGATTACAGGCCCGGATACCGACCGTATAGAGCATAGCGTAAAAGGCGATACCGATGATCCCCAGCAGCCACACCCGCCAGCCGGCCGCGCTGTTCGTCCTGGGTGCCCCCCCCTTGGCGTCGTTCCGCCAGGACCAGCGCGATCCACATGAATGGCAGGGCACCGATGTAGCGGAAGGCTCCCAGGAAGAAGGGGTCCCAGCGCTCCAGGAGATAGGTGACGGTCGGCACCATCGTGCCCCAAAGGAGAGCCAGCAAAAGCAGCCCGAAAAAGCCGACCCATTTACCCATACCAATGACCCATGATGGGGGCATCTCCGATTCGTGTCGCGGATTTATGAACCAAATGTCGGCTCGACACTAAGAGAAAGCTTGCTTAAGGTCGTCACGCTTCGGATGGTAAACGACTTGAGGACGACCCAGGCCATCAGCGGCAAGCAGCTGATGCTCGCCGCCTGCACCGATCCGAGACACCAGGGGAGCAGATCAGTATGAGCAGCGACGATAGCAGCATCAAGATCGACGGCGCCATCTCGCGCAAGAGCCCGTATGGGCTTGCGTTGGAACCCACCTTTGCGGGCGTCCTTTCCTTTATGCGCCGGAACTACAGCAAGGACCTCAAAGGTGCTGATCTTGTTATCAGCGGCGTTCCCCTCGATCTTGCCGTGACGCACCGGCCCGGCGCCCGCTTAGGCCCGCAAGGAATCCGCCTGGCCTCTGCCGAGGTGGCAAGCCTGAAACCATATCCGTGGGGCTTCGATCCCTTCGAAAAGATGGCCGTCATCGACTATGGCGATTGCTATCTCGATGTCCACAACCCGATGACGATCCACGGGGCGATTGTCGAGCACGCACGGCACATCCTTAAATCGGGCGCCCGGATGCTGACCTTCGGCGGCGATCATTACGTGACCTACCCGTTGCTGGAAGCCCATGTCGAGAAGTTCCGCAAGCCCCTTTCCCTCATCCATTTCGATGCCCATTGCGATACCTGGGCGGATGACGAGCCAAAGTCGCTTAACCATGGCTCGATGTTCTACAAGGCCGTAAAGGATGGTTTGATCGATCCCGCCCACTCGGTTCAGATCGGCATCCGCACCTGGAACGACGATTTCATGGGCATCAACATTCTGGATGCGCCGTGGGTGCATCGCCATGGAACCGATGCCGTCATCGCCGAAGTGAACCGCATTGTCGGCGACCGCCCCGCCTATTTCACCTTCGACATCGATTGCCTGGACCCCGCCTTCGCGCCCGGCACTGGCACGCCTGTCTCGGGCGGCCTGTCGGCGGCGCAGGCCCTCGCGATCGTACGCGGCTTCACCAATCTCAATCTGGTCGGGATGGATGTTGTCGAAGTGGCACCCGCTTATGATCAGAGCCAGATCACGGCCCTGGCAGCTGCCCATATCGCCTGCGATCTCATATGCCTCCTCGCGCAGCGCAAGGCTGCCGGCAAAGCTTGAGGATGGCCGATGGTGGATCGCTCAACCCGATCCGCTGTCAGACGCCGAACCCGGCCGGATATCTTCATGGTCGGCTACAACGAGCCGAACCTAGGAGACAATTGGGCGCGATTGCAGAGCATCGCGCCCACGGCACGGCTTGTTGAGGGCATTCCCGGCATATACGCGGCTTATCGCCGTTGCGCCTCACTGGCCGAAACGACATCGTTCTTTGTCGTCGACGGCGACAATTATGTCCTCGACGGCTTTGGCTTCGGTGTCCCGCGCCTGCAATTCCGCTTGGATCTCTTCGTCTGGTTTGCCCGCAACCCCATCAACGGGCTCGAATACGGCCATGGCGGCATCAAGCTCTTTACCCGGGCGATGTTTCGGGATGCCACGGCACCGCTTGCCGCCGACGTAAGCACAGCCTTGGCAGAGCGGACGTTTGGTATAGCCATCGTCGCCTCGGAGCACCGGTACAACACGGATCCCTATCGGACCTGGAGCGTTGCTTTCCGCGAATGCGTCAAGCTCGCCCAGCCGAGGCAAGAGCAAGAACAGCGCCAGAAGGCCGATGCGATGCTGAATGTCTGGACGGACAAGGCTTCTGATGCAGCCTTTGCATCCTTCTCAATTGCTGGTGCCAAGGCCGGCAAGCAGTATGGCCTTGAGCATGCGGGAGACAAGGAAGCACTCGCCATCATTCACGATGCGACCTGGTTGAGAGCGCAATTTCAAGCAGATTGCCCAGAGTTTGCGGGCAAGACGGCAGACGGCTCAGCCTGCTCGTAGGATTCGCCATTCCGAATAGACGATACCGATCAGCACGAGGGCCCCGCTCGCAAGCTGTGTGACACTCGGCTCTATCCCCTGCAGCGCAACCAGAATACCAATGGCGACAATGGGCGTCAGGTTGATGTAGAGCGACGCAGTCACCACACCCACGGCACGCACGCCGGCATTCCAAAGCACGACGCCCAGCACCATCACCGTGACGATGTACCAGAGCAGGCTGAAGCCCTCGATCGGCGCTTCCGGCCAGGCGGGCGGAAACTGAGCGAAACCGTTGGCGGACAGCAGCAGGTAAAGCAAAGTCATGGCGACGCCCGACGTCGCCATGGTGATGAAAGTGATCCGCACCTGGGACCATTCAGGGCACCAGCGCTGAACCACCGTCGAATACCAGGACCAGCAGATGACGGAGAGCAGTACCAATGCCTCACCACCGCCAAAGGAGACGCCCGCTTTTCCCGCGTTTGGCTCGATCGAGGCCAGGGCGCAGCCAATAGCGCTAGCGATAACCCCCGGGATCATCAGCCGATTGAGGGGGAGCGAAAAGAAGACCCGGTCCGTCACCGCAGCAACGGCCGGCCCCGTCGCCGTCAGGATCGCTGCCAGCACCGGATCGCTGAATTGGACGCCCAATGTGTAGAAGACGGCAAAGCCGCCATTGCCGAGGACGCCGAACGTCCATTGCTTCCACGCCGGCACCTTGGCTGCGACAGTTCGCCTCTCCACGAGAAACAGCAGGAGCCAAAGGAACGGCACGGCACCGAGTGAGCGCGCCGCCACCAGGAAATAGGGATCCCATCGGACAAGCTGATACTTGGTGAGAGGGATCATGCCGCCCCAAAAGAGAGCCGCCAACAGCAGCCCGCCGATACCCGCCCAACGCCCCATTGTTCCCCCGCGCAAAGTTTCCCCGTCGGGGAGACGCACTGTTTCAGACGTCCCGAAACATCGTCAATCGTCCGGACTTGCATAGGGCCCCAGACCGCCCGGCATGACGCGGCCAATGGCCCCCGTTGCCCTGATTGACAGGCCGGCGGCGAGGCAGGACATTCCCCACTCGATCAGGAAACGACGGGGAACTCGCTTGGCACAGCCCAACACCCTGCCCCCCGAGGCAGATATCGTCATTGTCGGTGCCGGCATTCAGGGCTGCGCCAGTGCCTATTATATGTCGAAAGCGGGCCTCAAGGTGCTCCTCGTCGACAAATCGCGCATCGCCGGGCAGCAGAGCTCACGCGCCTGGGGGTTCGTGCGGGTGCAGATGCGCGATCCCGATGAAATCCCACTCATGGAAGAAGGCAAAAAGCTGTGGCGGGGGCTTGAAGCGGAGCTCAACACGGATCTCGAGTGGAACGATGGTGGCGCGCTCTACGCCACCTCCTCGCCTGCCATCATGGCCTACCGCGAAAAGTGGCTGGAAATGGCCAAGCCGTTCGACCTCGACACCAAGCTGTTGAGCGTGGCGGAAGTCAAAGCCCATCTTCCCAATCTTTCTGCCCCTATCATCGGCGGGCTCTACACGAAAAGCGATGGCCACGCCGAGCCCAAGAAGGCGGCCGCCGCCTTTGCCTTGCGAGCAAGGGAACTCGGCGCGACCATTCTGGAAGGATGCGGCGCCGTTGCAATCGACCGAAGCGGCGGCAAGGTGAGCGGTGTCCTGACGGAATGGGGCGCGGTCCGGACTAAGAGCGTTCTGCTCTGCGCCGGTGCAAGTTCATGGCGATTGCTCGCGCCAATGGGCGCGCTTCTTCCGCAGTCAATCGTCCGCGCATCGGTCGCGCGCACGAATGTCCTGCCACACGTTACGGACGCTGCCTTCGTCGGTGACGGGATCGCCTTCCGCAAGCGGCGCGACGGGTCGCTCAACATCGCCTCGAGCATGCATGGCGATGTGGACGTGACGCTGGATCATCTCCGCCTTGCGCGTTGGTATTGGAGTGCCTATCGCGACAGCGCGAAGGGACTGACATTGCATGTCGGCGCACCGATGCTCCGCGATCTCGTGCAGCGCCTCCCCTGGCGCGACGAAGCTGCACGCCCAGCGATACACGAGCGGGAGCCCATGGTGATGCCGGCTCAGCACCGCCTGACGGAAGCCGCGCGCCTCATCGAACGCGCATTCCCTGGGGCCGGACATGTCGGCATCGCGGAGCAATGGGCAGGCTATATAGATACGCTGCCCGACGGCATACCCGTGCTCGATGCCCCAGCCGCAATTCCCGGACTGCTGATCGCGACAGGATTCTGCGGCCACGGGTTTGCGCTCGGTCCCATCATCGGCAAGATCATGCTGGCCCTGCAGCAAGGAAAGGAAAGCGGGTTCAACCTGCGTCCGTTCCGCCTTTCGCGCTTTGCCGAGGGTGACGTGAAGAAGCCTCTCTCTATCTGGTAAGGATTGGACCCGTGAACGCGCCCACCTCTTCCATTGATCAATTCATTGATGAACTCACGTACGATTCAAACGGCCTGATTCCGGCGATCGCGCAACAGCACGACACCGGGGAAGTCTTGATGATGGCCTGGATGAACCGCGAGAGTTTGCGAGCAACTCTTGATGGCAATCGTGTCGTCTATTGGTCGCGTTCCCGAAATGCGCTTTGGCGCAAGGGCGATAGCTCAGGACAGATTCAGAAGCTCATCGAACTGCGTGTTGATTGCGACAAGGATTGTATTCTTCTCCTCGTCGACCAAATCGGCGTGGCGTGTCATACGGGCCGGCGAAACTGCTTCTTCACGGCGATCAGGGACAAGAGTCCCAAAATCATCGCCGATATCCAGATATCGCCAGAAAAACTCTACAAGGATTGAGTTTCACTGCTCGCATGAAGGAGTTCTTAACGCTTCACCTGTAGGGGAGGAAAGGCACTTTCAAACTTGCAGTGCGTGGAGATCGGATGAGTACCCGCGAAAAGGACGAGCAACGCGCACTGGACATCGTCGCCGGCCGCGCCGGAAATGACGCCGCACCGGCTGCAAAGAAGTCGGGGCTCGGTACACTGGAATTCGTCGGCATCGGCCTTTGGCTGCTCGTTCTCGTCGGTGGTGGTTTCGCGGCCGCTTATTTCTTCCTACTGGCTCCCAAATAGGCGGGCTTGCCGCGGCGGTACTGGTCGCTTAGGCTTCAGGATATCTTTCCTGGTTTTGCCTGAATCATGATCTACGACATCTCTCAGATTCTCCGAGGCGACCTGCCTGTCTGGCCGGGCGATACGCGCTTTTCGATCGCGCGCACCTGGCAGATGTCGCCCGGCGTGCCGGTCAATGTGTCGGCGCTCAGCCTGTCGACTCACAGCGGAACGCATGCGGACGCTCCTCTGCACTACGTTGATGGCGGGCCAGCGATGGATCAAATCGACCTCGGCCCCTATATCGGCCCGGCCCAGATCGTGGATGCGCGCGGCATCACAGGTCCCATCAGCGCGACACATGTCCTCCATCAATTGGCACTAGGCATCACCCGCGTCCTGATCAGGACCTACGACACCGCGCCCCAGGATAAATGGGACGAAGGCTTTGCCGCCATCGATGCGGGACTCGTCTCGGCACTCGCCGAGCGCGGCGTGCGCCTCATCGGCACCGATACACCCTCTCTCGATCCGCAGGAGTCGAAGTCGATGGAGGCACATCTCGCCGTGGGCCGGCACGGCCTTGCCATCCTGGAGGGTCTCGTTCTTGACCGGGTACCTTTCGGCACCTACGAACTAATCGCGCTCCCCTTGAAGATTGCTGGTGCCGACGCCAGCCCGGTGCGCGCCATTCTGCGGAGCCTATGATCATGTCCAAAATCGGAAGAGCAGATTGCGAAGTCCTGGATGCGCGGGATCCATTGGCTTTCGCTCGCCATCGCTTCGAGCTGCCGGGAGACGTCGTCTATCTTGATGGCAATTCCCTAGGCGCACTTCCGAAGGCAACACGTGGACGGGTCGCCGACGTGATCGGTGTGCAATGGGGTGGCGATCTCATCAAGGCCTGGAACAAGCATCACTGGGTCGACATGCCAAGGCGTCTTGGCGCCAGACTGGCGAAGCTTATCGGCGCGCACGAAGATGAAATCGTCGTTTGCGATTCCACCTCCCTCAACGTTTTCAAATTACTGAGCGCCGCTCTCTCACTGCGGCCCGACCGCAAGATCATCCTCTCCGACACCGGCAATTTCCCGACCGACCTCTACATGGCGCAAGGCCTTGCGCAATTGCTTGGGCGCGAGCACAGACTGGAGCTGGCCGAGCCCAAAGCGGTACTGGAACGGATCGGTCCAGATATCGCCGTCGTCATGCTGACCGAGATCGACTATCGAACCGGCTGCCGGCACGACATGGCGGCGATCAATGCCAAGGCGAAGTCGGTCGGCGCACATACACTCTGGGATCTCGCCCACTCCGCCGGCGCACTCCCCGTCGATCTCAACGGCACGGGCGCCGACTTCGCCATCGGGTGCGGCTACAAGTATCTCAATGGAGGGCCCGGCGCGCCGGCCTTCCTCTATGTGGCGCGGCGATGGCTTGATGCGACGCAACAGCCTCTCTTCGGCTGGTTCGGGCATGCTGCACCCTTTGCCTTCGAGACCACCTATGCGCCGAAGACGGGGATCGACCGGTTTCTGGTCGGCACGCCGCCCATCATCAGCATGGCCGCGCTGGAGTGCGGCCTGGAGACTTTCGAAGGGATCGATCTTTCCGAGATTCGGCAAAAGTCGGTGGCCCTTGGCGATCTCATGATCAGACTGGTCGACCAGGAATGCGCCGGCCTCGGACTGTCCCTGGCCAGCCCGCTCGAGGGCCATGAGCGTGGCAGTCAGGTGAGCTATGCCCACCCTTCCGGCTATGCGGTCATGCAGGCCCTGATTTCCCGGAATGTGATCGGGGACTTCCGGGCGCCGAACCTGATGCGATTCGGGTTTACCCCCCTCTACACCCGCTATCAGGACATCTGGGACGCCGTCGCCGTCCTGAAGGACATTCTGGCCAGCGAGGAATGGCGCAAACCCGCCTTTAACCAGCGCGCCGCCGTCACCTGAATTTCCCGGCGGGGACTGGATTTTGCCGCCCGCCCGGGGCACCATGCGCGCGGCCCAAGGTCTCGGTCGGTTGGCGCGCAGCGGCA
>CAZUAL010000140.1:0-10007 GCA_964618305.1 uncultured Dongia sp.
GAAGGAAGGAGCGCGTGGATGCCCCGGCCAAGCCGGGGCATGACAACCGAGAGAACAGCCGCCCGTTACCCCCGCGACAGCAACAGCCGCAATCCTGCATAGCCGAAGCAGAGCGCCAGGGTGCCTTCGATCCAGCGGCGGGCCTTGGCGTAGGCGCGGGCCATGGGGGCGGTGGAGAAGAGGATGGCGTAGCCGCCGAAGATGAGCACACCCAAAGTGGCGCAGCCGGCAAGGATCGCCGGGAGGACGAAGCCGGCTGAATTCGGCTGAAGGCCCAGCGACATGACGGCGAGCCAGGACATGATCGCCTTCGGGTTGCTGAGATGCATGAAGAGGCCGCGGCGATAGAGGGCGGCATGCGGCGCGTCGATCACCGCCTTGGCGCGACCGCGCCACGCCGCACGGCCGGATTTCCAGGCGAGATAGAGCAGATAGAGGCCGCCGCAGATCTTGATGACGAGGAGCGCCTCGGCATAGGTCGCGAGGATCGCCGAGAGGCCGGTCGCCGCCAAGGCCGCCCAGCTCAAGGAGCCGGTCATGACGCCGGCTGCGAGCATCAGCGCCGGGCGGCGACCATATTGCATGGCAACCGCCATGATCGTCATGTTGCTGGGACCGGGGCTCGCCGTGCCAACGATATAGACGGCATAGACCATGAGAAGGTGATGCAGGATGTCCATCGGGGCTGGCCCTGGTTCGTTGGGATAGCCGATGCTAGCCGGGCCGAATTGACGGGCAAAGCCCAATCATGTCTGGAGACAATATGTGCGGGGTTTGACGTGGGCAGGGTTTGACGTGGGCGGGGTTTCTGGGAAGATGTCGCGGGCACCGATGGGGCCGGAAGCGACGGGTCTACAGAGAGGACGCACAACACCATGACCTCCAATTTCCTCTCTTACGTCGGCTGGACCGTCGCCACCTTGCTGCCGATCATCAACCCGATCTCGGCCGCCGGCATGCTGATCGGGATCACTGGCAACCTCACGATCGCGGAGCGGAACCGGCAGATCACCATGGCCTGTATCTACATGACGGCCATCCTGCTCCTGTTTCTACTGGCCGGCGTCCTCATCATGGACCTCTTCGGCATCTCGATTCCGGGCTTGCGCATCGCCGGCGGCATGATCGTCGCCTTCCTGGGCTTCCGCATGCTGTTTCCGCACGAATCGGAGCTTGACCAAAGCTCCGATCTGGAAGCGCGGCAGAAGACGGATATCTCCTTCACGCCGCTCGCCATGCCGGGCCTCTCCGGTCCCGGGTCGATCGCCCTCGTCATCACCATGTCGACGACCGTGCAGCAATCGGGCGAGCTTTCGACGCCGATGACCTATGTGGTGATTTCGATCGGCATCATCATCACCGCGATCATCATCTGGTTCTGCCTGCGCGCCGCCGGCCTCTTCAACCGGCTGCTCGGGGCGAACGGCATCGCCGCCGTCTCGCGCATCATGGGCTTCCTGATGGTCTGCATCGGCGTCCAGTTCGCCATCAACGGCGTGCGCGATCTGCTGCACGATCCGGATTTCTGGCCGGCGAGCTTTCCGCCCTCGGCCAGCGGGACGCCTTAAGCGGCGCCCCGCCCGTCATTCGGTATCAAGCCGACCGCACGCCGTCGAGGAACTGTGTCACCGACTGGCGCAAGGTGCCGGCCTGGCGCGCGAGGTTGCTGGCGGTTCCCAGCACCTGGCTCGAAGCGGCACCCGTTTCACCGGCCGCCTGGGTAACGCCGCCGATATTGCTGGAGACATCCTGCGTACCCTGCGCCGCCTGCTGGACATTGCGGGCGATTTCCTGCGTGGCGGCGCCCTGCTCCTGCACCGCCGACGCGATCGTCGTGGTGATCTCGCTCATCTGTCCGATGATGCTGGTGATACCCTGGATGGCGGTCACCGCCTCGTCCGTGCTTGCCTGCATGCCGCTGATCTGTGCGCTGATATCGTCGGTGGCCTTCGCCGTCTGGGTGGCGAGGTTCTTCACTTCCGATGCCACCACGGCAAAGCCCTTGCCGGCTTCGCCGGCGCGCGCCGCCTCGATCGTGGCGTTGAGGGCCAGCAGATTGGTCTGGCTCGCAATCTCGTTGATGAGGCCGACAACCGCACCGATCTTCTGGGCCGCATCGGCGAGGACGCGAACGGCGGCATCCGTGCGCTCGGCATTCGACACCGCCTTGCCGGCGATCTGGGTCGATTGCTCGACCTGACGGCTGATCTCGGCGACCGAGGCCGAGAGTTCATCCGCGGCAGCGGCCACCGTCTGCACATTGGCCGACGCCTGCTCGGACGCGGCGGCGACCGCCGTCGCCTGGCGGCTCGTTTCCTCGGCGGTCGAGGACATGCTTTGGGCTGTCGCCTGCAATTCGGTCGAGGCGGAGGTCAGCTGCGCCAGTTCACTCGACATCGTGTCGTCGAACGTCTTGATGAGGCCGTCGATGGCCGCCTGACGCTGCTCTTTGACACGCTGCTCTTCAGCCTGACGCGCCCGCATTTCCTCCGCCGCAAGCGCCGTGTCCTTGAAGACCTGCAGTGCGCGGGCGATGTCACCGATTTCGTCGCCGCGCTGGTTGCCGTTGATGTCGATCGTCAGGTCGCCCTCTGAAAGACGGTTGAGATGATCGATCGAGCGGCCGAGCGGCTTGCTGATGCCAAGGGTCGCCAGCAGATAGCCGAACGAAAGCCCACCAACCACGCCGCAGACGGCAACGACGATCATGAGGGTCTGTGCAAACGCCGCATCCGCCGTCGCCTGGGCTGAGACCTCGTCGCTCTGCTTGTTCACGAAATCGGAATAGGCGCGGACAGTCTTCTGCAGCGCATCCGCCTTCGGCCGGCTTTTGGCGACCGCGTCAAGCAATGCCTGTTGTGCCTCGCCCAATTGAACATTGGCGCCTACCTGCTTGGCGATGGCGAAGGTATTCTCGAGTTCAGCATTGTAATCCGCATAGCTCTGCTCAACATCGTCGAGCAGCTTGTTGCGGATTTCGCCGGCCGAGCTGCGCAAAATGGCTAAGCGTTCCGAAAAGAGCTGGCGATCTTCGGCAAGGCGCTTCAGTCGCGCCTCTATTCCTTTCTCCGATGGGTCCAACGCCAGGAAATATTCGGTACGGTTCAGCCCAATGACATTCTGGTTGAGCCGCGCACTCGCCACACCTTCGGTAGCACTTATTTTGACCTTGCCGAGATCGCTCGCGGCACTTTGCAGATAAAGAACACCGACAGTAGCGACCGTGCCGATGATGAACGCCATCACGCCGACCAAGAGGATGAGCTTGGAGCGGATCTTCCAATTGCTGAGATTCATGTCTTGGCGCCTCCAGAAACGCCGGATTTCGGATTTGACGAAAAAGGATGAAGGGGTGAACGCGGATCGCCGCCGTGAAAGGGGTCAAGCGGTGGCAAGGTGCCCGTCGGGCGGTTGATCCAGCGCCTCCGCTTCGGTGCGCGTTCGCAGCGCATCGAGGACGAACGCGATGTCGCGCCCCAACTGCTCCAGGTGCCGAAGGCGCGCTGCCAGTTCTTCACCCCCGCCCGCCGCCCGTCGGACCTCGCCGAGCGCGCAGCCATATCCATCGGCCAGGCAGTGCAGGGCTGGGGAACGGAGCAAGTCGGCCAGCTGGTGCAGTTCGGCCACGGCGCCCTCAGCCGTTCGCGCCAGAGCAACACTCCGGTCGCCAAAAATTTCCGTCCGCCTGCTCCTGAAGCGCTGATGCATTGACAATCCCCTGGTCAGTGAGCCCGCCCATGTTTCCCCTGGTGCGGGAAAACTGTCCGATCCACACTGGTGGCCGGGCGTTAACGTTTCATTGCCCGGGCCTTGGGGGACAGGTGCCAAATCGCCGTTCTTCTTTTTTGAACAATAGTTTCTTCTCTTTCATGCAAATGCATGCAGTGGCAGATATCGGGAAAGGGGCCTAAGGAACGTAATCTTAGGCGGGTATGGGGCGGTTCATGGAAGGCATCCCGAGCCTGTCGCGAGGGTGCGCCGAATGGGATACGTCAATCCGTCCGGGGCGGGATTGATGTCGGTGCAATCTCCGCTGGGGGCTGGTCGGTTGGTCGTATCGACCGACGGTATTGCGCCTGCGCGAAAGGCGGCCTTCTGGGAGGAAAATGTCGCCCGGGCCTATATGCCGGTCACCATCACCTTGGCCGACACCGCATCATTCCGCGCGCAGATGAGTGCCATCCGGCTGGACCAGATCACCCTCATGCAATGTTCGACCACGGCACAACGCGGTCATCACCCAAGAAGCGGGTCGAGAGACGAGGAGCGCTGCCTGTTGCTCATGAATCAATCAGGGCGCATCGATCTGGAACAAAGCGAGCGGGCGATCACCCTGAACGCGGACGATATGGGCATCATCGACACCCGTGTCGAGGCGGCCTACAGGATCGAGCAGGCCGCCTCGACGCTGGGCATCCATGTGCCGCGGCACGTCCTGGCCAATCAATTGCCGGCGCGGAGCGATTTCGCCGCTCTGAAATTGCCGCGTTCATCACCCCTGCAGCGTATGGCGACCAGCTATTTTACGAGCCTGTTCGGCAGTGCCGATGCCGTGGCAACTCAACGTGATGCAGCATTGACGCGCCGCGTGGCGCGGCATGCCGTCGATTTCATTGTCATTCTGCTCGAAGCCAGCCTTGCCGATGTCGCGCATGCCCCAAGCTATCGCGCCGCGCTGCTGCGCCGGATCAAGGATTATGTCGAAGACAATCTGTCCGATCCGATGCTCGGCATTCGGACCGTCGCCCGCAAGCATCGGATCAGTCCACGATACGTCGCCATGCTGTTTCAGGAATCGGGGACGACGTTCGGCACCTATTTGCGGCACAGGCGGCTGGAGCGGGCGAAGATCGGCTTGGAGCTGACCGGCGCCGCCTATCGGCAGATTGCCGAAATCGCGGCCGCCGTCGGCTTCGCGAGCCAGGCACATTTCAGCCGAACCTTCCGCACCTCCTACAAGGTGACACCGTCGCAGTACCGCGCCAGAAATGGCCTTGCGGCGGCACCCCTGGCACAGGGTGCCACCTTGCGCACCGATGCAGCCTTGCCCGATCCCGAAGAGGGGGTGTGACCCGATAGGGAAAGGCGGGCGTCTCGGCCCGCCCGCCATTAGGCCCGGTTGATCGAGAGACCGCCATCGACCAGCGAGGCCGTACCGGTGACGAAACTGGCATCGTCCGACGCCAGGAACAAAGCGGCCCGCGCCAGTTCTTCCGGTCGGCCTTCACGCTTCAGGGCATGGAGGCCCTTGATGAAGGTCTGCTCGGTCTCCGTGCTGTTCTTTTCCCGGTACATCGGCGTGTCGACGGCACCGGGCAGGATGGCGTTCACCCGGACATTTCTCGCGCCATATTCGGTGGCAAGCGCCTGGGTGAGGCCGATGAGGCCGGATTTGCTGGCTGAGTAAGCCGCCATGCCCGGGAACGATGCGCTATAGCCCACGAAGGTCGAGGTGAAGAGCAGCGATCCGCCGCCGCGCTTTTCCATCGCCGGGATCTGATGCTTGGCGGCCAGGAACGAACCGGTGAGATTGACCGCGATCGCCGCATTGAAATCCGCCTCCGTCACGTCATGGCTGGGACCGACCGGCCCCAACGTGCCGGCATTGTTGAAGGCGATATCGAGGCCGCCAAAGGTCCTCTCGGCCGTTTCGACCAGGGCCGCCTGATAATTTTCCGAGGCGACGTCGCCAGCAACGGCGACAGCCTCGCCGCCAGCGGCTTCGATCTCGGCCACCAGCGTATCGAGTTCCGACTTGCGGCGGGCACCGACGACGACCTTGGCCCCTTCGGCGGCAAAGAGCTTGGCAGCTTCACGGCCGATGCCGGAGCTGGCGCCGGTGACGATCGCGATTTTTCCGGAGAGACGATTCATGACACACCTTCCTGTAAATGGCGGCCTTGGAGCCCGTCGCTCCGGCCTGATGACAGGAAGGTAGGCCATACTAGTTCTTGAATGAAGGCACAGGAAGTGGTCGTATCATTCATCTTTTCTGAATGATGGTGGAATGCCATGGATCGCCTGCGCGCCTTCGAGGTCTTTGCGACCGTCGTCGCCAAGGGGAGTTTCATCAAGGCGGCCGACGCCCTCGACACTTCGCCCGCCAACGTCACGCGCTATGTGAACGAGTTGGAAGCGCATCTTTCGACGCGGCTCCTCAATCGCTCGTCGCGGAAGCTGTCTCTTACCGACAGCGGCAAGGCGCTTTACGAACGCTGCCGCTCGATCCTCGACGACGTGGCCGAGGCCGAGGCCATCGCCGGGAGCGCCACGTTGAAACCGAAAGGCAGGCTCCGCATCAATGCCGGCGTCACCTTCGGCATCAAGCATCTGGCGCCACTCTGGCCGCGCTTCATGAAGCAGTATCCCGAGATCGAACTTGATATCGACCTCATCGACCGCGTCGTCGACATGGTGGAGGAAGGTTACGATCTCGCCATCCGCGTCTCGCAGGTGGTAAGCCCGGCCAATCTCATCGCCCGCAAACTCGCCACCTCGCGCAACCTGGTCTGCGCAGCACCCACCTATCTCAAGATGCATGGCACACCCAATCACCCGCGCGACTTGGCCGATCATGCCTGCCTCGGCTTCTCCTATGCCGCGACTGGTGACGAATGGCACTTCACCGACAAGGAGGGGAAGGCACAGCGCGTGCGGGTCGATTGCGCCTTCCACACCAATAACGGCGAGACGCTGCGCACCGCTGCGCTGGCGGGACAGGGCATCATCCGCCCGGCTGCCTTCCTGGTCGGCGAGGATATCCGGGCTGGGCGCTTGGTGCGCCTTCTACCCGATTTCAATATCAGCGACACCGACCTGCTGGCGCTCTATCCCAGCCGCCGCCATGTCAGCGCCAAGGTGCGGGTGATGGTCGATTTCCTGAGCGACGCCTTCAAAGGTACGCCGCCTTGGGATCGGAACCTGCTGCCCTATCGCGGCTGAGTCTTCACACCCCGATCCAGGGTCGTCGCGACCACACCCGCCACGATCACAAGCGCGCCGCCCCAGGTGGTGATGCCGTAATTCTCGCCGAGCAGGAAGGTGCCGATGATCAGGCTTGTCGCCGCGGCGACGTAGCCGATCTGGCTGAGATATACCGGACCGCCCGCGACCTGCAGTCTGAAGAAGAGTGCGAACATGAGCGCCGCGATCGCGACCTGCGCCAGGACGAGCAGCGGCTCAGCGGCAAGGGCCGCGAACGGCAAGCTCCCATCGAGCAGGAGTGCTGCGAGGATGAGGAAAAGTGCTGCCACCGCGTTGCTGCCCATCGCCAACAGAAGAGGTGCCGCATCTTCGGGCCAGTCGATGGTGCGGTAGACATTGCCGGCGGCAAGGCTCACCGGAATGACGAGCGCACCGAGTGCCCAGCTGATGTCCGCCGGCCGGTCGACCTGCCCCTTGGAAAAGACGACGACCAAGGCACCGACGCAACCGAGCGCGATGCCGGCGATGCCGACGAGACCCGGCCGCTTCACGCCGATCAGCATGGAGAAGACCAGCGTCAGGATCGGCGACAACGTGAAATAGAGCGAAGTCATGCCCGCGCCGAGATGCGGGATCGCGGCGTAGATGACCAGATTGGGAATGACGTAGGAGAAGAGTGCTGCCACCAGATAGTAGCGCGCGTGGCGCCGGTCGAAACGCAATCGCTGCCGGCGCAGGAGAAGGACGAGGAGAAGCACCAGCGCCCCACCCGCCGCGATCGCGAATGCCCAGCCGGCGGCGGAAATGCCGCCCTGGCGGGCAAGCTTGCCGAGCGGCGCGTTGAGGCCGAGGAGAATCCCTGTCGCGAGCAGCAGCCGCAGGGCCAGCAATCGCTGAGCGGATGGTAACTGGGCGGGAGACGTCAAAGATCCGGCGCCGGCGCGAAGGGCGGACTACGCCACGGTATTCACATGACCTGCTGAGTCGTCGGCGGGCTTCGGCTCGCCCTTCGCGACACCGACCAGGGCCGGCCGCAGCAGGCGATCGTGAATGACATAGCCGGCCTGCAGCACCTGCACGACGGTGCCGCTCGGATGCGGCGTGCCGGGCACCTCGAACATGGCCTGGTGGAGGTTGCTGTCGAACTTCTCCCCTTCCGGCCAGATGCGCTTGATGTGCTGGCGGGTGAACGCGGCATCGAGCTGGCGCTCGGTCGCGGAAACGCCGTCATAGAGCGATTTCAGCGCCTCGTCCTTCGCCAGCGCCTCGGCCGGGATGGCGGCAAGGGCGCGGTGCAGATTGTCGGCGACATCGAGCATTTCCTTGGCGAAGCTCGCCGCCGCGTATTTCGCCGTCTCGTCGCGCTCGCGCGTCAGCCGGCGGCGCGTATTCTCCGTCTCGGCAACGGCGCGCAGCAACTGGTCCTTCATCGCCAGGTAATCGGCCTGCATCGCGGCAAGATCGATCGGCGCGCCGCCTTCGATGCCGCCCGCTTCTTCCGTCCCGCTGACGGGATTGTCGACAATGTCCTTTTCCTCAGAACCCGTCATAGTGCACTCGAACTCCCACTCGAAAATCGGTCAATCCAGCTCAGCCGAGAATCCGGCCGATGACCTTGGCTGTATAATCCACCATCGGAATGATGCGAGCATAATTAATGCGGCTGGGACCGATGACGCCGATGGCGCCGATCAGGCGCCGCTGGCTGTCGCGGTAGGGCGAAATGACCGCCGAACAGCCTGCCAGGCCGAAAAGATCGTTCTCCGCCCCGATATAGATCTGCACGCCATCGGCCACCTC
Organism: uncultured Dongia sp.; assembly: GCA_964618305.1. Lineage (GTDB taxonomy): Bacteria > Pseudomonadota > Alphaproteobacteria > Dongiales > Dongiaceae > Dongia. The sequence goes on from CAZUAL010000140.1 coordinate 8,725, forward strand.
GGCCGCCTCGACCAATTTAAGGAGCTGCTCCTTGGTTTCAAGAGCGGCAAAAAGCGACCGCAGGCGCTCGAGGTCACCCACCCCGCTCACATCGTCGAGGAGATGCGCCTGCCCCCGGACGATGAGCGCGCCGCTATTGTCTTCCTTGGACCAGGAGGCGAGGCCCGCCTCGACCACCCGCTTGACCAGGGCGTCGAGTGCCGCGCGCTCGCCTTCAAGCTCCGCCAGAATCTCGTCCCGGCCCATCGTCAGCGTGCGGCCGGAAAGTCGCGTGGTCAGGTAATTGGTGGCCTCGATCAGTGCCGATGAGGGGAGGCCCAGCGGCACGTCGACAATCCGGTTCTCGACCATGCCGCCCTCGGTCACGATCACAACCAAGGCACGGCCCGGTGCCAGATGGACAAATTCGATGTGCTTCAAGGGCCGGTCGATCTTCGGCGCGATCACCATGCCGGCGCAGCGTGAGAGCCCGGAGAGCATGAGGGTCGCCTGATCCAGCACCTCGGGGAGCGAGCGGCCCGTGGCGGCGCATTGCACGTCGATCGAGACTCGGTCTTCCTCGGCCAGGCCGCCCGTCTCCATGAGGCCGTCGACGAAGAGCCGCAGGCCCAGCTCGGTCGGCAGGCGGCCGGCGGAGGTATGGGGCGCAAAGAGAAGGCCCAGCTCTTCCAGATCGGCCATGACGTTGCGAATCGTGGCCGGCGACAATTGCCCGCCCGCCAGCTGGCCCAGGCGCCGCGACAGCGTACGCGAGCCGACCGGCTCGCCGGTTTCGACATAGGCTTCCACGATGGTGCGGAAGATGTCGCGCGAACGCGCCGACAACTCGCTCAGGACCGGTCGGTGCTGAGCTGACGTCAAAGGAGAATTTGGCCTATATTGCATAAGGTTACCCGGAATCCACGAACCTATCCAATAGCTGCTGCCGCGATCGTCAACAAGTGGGCGGAATCCACGAACCTATCCAATAGCTGCTGCCGCGATCGTCAACAAGTGGGCGGCATCCACCCCGCCAGTCGCTTGCCCATTTTACCGGCGGCACCCGTCCATGAACAGGAGATAGCAGGATATAGAAATGTATCCGTGAGGGTTCCAGCCCCGGTCTTTCCTCTTCGTTCCTCCTTCTTGGCCTCGTTTGGGCGGAACCGGCACGCCACCAGGAATTGCTCGGGCAGTTCAGGCCAGCCGTGCGTTTCGGCCGTGACGGGCGCCGGCTGCCTGCCGGGCCGAAGGGGAACCCGGTCACCGCATCGGGTCCGGCGGGGGCTGACGTATCCGTCTGC
>CAZUAL010000141.1:0-9714 GCA_964618305.1 uncultured Dongia sp.
GCACCGAGACGGACAGAACCGCTTCCAGCTTATCCGCCGGGTAGAAAAAGGTCAGGATCACGCTGAGGAGAACGGCCAGCGTGCCGCCAACCAGCGTGTAGCCGGTGGGAAGGAGCAGCACGAGCCCGCTTTCCCCCGTATGCGCCGAAGCCGCGCCGGAACACAGAATCAACGCGGCCAGCACCGCAACGGGTCGGGCAAGAAAACTATAGCGCATGGCGGAGCAGCCCCCAGGAGATGCGCCATTCTTCAGGGAAATGCTGCAAGTGCGCAATGGCCTGAGCTGGCGCCCGCTGTTTCCGGTCATTTCCGGCACCATCGACAACCTCTTGACGGTGAGGCGCTCTGGCGGGAAGATCATTTGCATACAAATGATTTTCCCGGAAACCGAGACGGGCTGAGACCGTATCAAGAGCCCACCAGGAGAGCACAATCCGACCATGTTCATGCAACCGGCATCGCTGACGGACGCCATTGACCTCCTGGGGAAGACCCAAGGAAAGCTGCTGGCAGGTGGCACCGATTTCTTCCCCTCGCTTGTTGCGGCGCCCGAACAGCGCCCGGTTCTCGATATATCGCGCCTTCCCGAACTGGGAGATATCGCAGTCAGCCCCGATTTGATTCGAATCGGCGCGGGCGTCACGTGGAGCGCATTGGCGGCGGCGGAATTGCCGGCCGGTTTCGACGGTTTGAAGGCCGCGGCCCGCGAGATCGGCTCGATCCAGATCCAGAATCGCGGCACGATCGGCGGCAATCTCTGCAACGCGTCGCCAGCTGCCGACAGCGTGCCACCGCTCCTGACACTTGATGCCGAGGTCGAGCTTGTCTCCGCGCGTGGGACCCGAAGGCTACCGCTCGCCTCCTTCATCCGCGGCAACCGGCGGACGGAATTGGCGGCCGATGAAATTCTTAGCGCAATTATCGCCCCGCAGGCCGCCGCTTCCCGCATCAGCCATTTCGTGAAGCTCGGCGCGCGCCGCTATCTTGTCATCTCGATTGCCATGATTGCCGTTGCCTTGAAGCGCGCGGCGGACGGCGCCATCGCCGATGCACGGGTCGCGGTCGGTGCTTGCTCCGCCGTCGCCCAGCGCCTTCCGGAGCTGGAGCGCGCGCTTATCGGTTGCCGCTCCGTCAGCGACATAGCCGGAATTGTGCTGCCCACCCATCTTGCCGCGCTGACGCCGATCGATGACGTGCGCGCCAGCGCCACTTATCGGCGCGAGGCGGCGGCCACTCTCGTGCGCCGAGCCGTGCAGGATTGTTTCGTCAAGCCGGACAGGGCCTGAGCCGTGCAGGAAACAGCTGCCATACCCTTCTCGCTGAACGGCCGCAAGATTGCCGTCGCGACCGCGGCCGAGCGGCGGCTCAGCAGCGTGCTTCGGGACGATCTGGGCCTTTTCGGCACCAAGATCGGCTGCGATGCGGGCGATTGCGGCGCCTGCACCGTGCTGGTCGACGGAGCCCCCGTCTGCTCTTGCCTGGTCGCAGTCGGACAGGTGAGCGGCCGCGACGTGACCACCATCGAGGGCCTTGGCGGACTTTCGCCAGTCGCCGAGCGCTTGCAGAAATCCTTCCTCCGGCACGGCGCCGCCCAATGCGGCATTTGCACGCCCGGCATGCTCGTTGCAGCGACCGCCCTCCTCGAACGCAACCCGTCGCCGGTCGAAGAGGAGGTCAAGGATGCGCTGGGCGGCGTGCTGTGCCGTTGCACCGGCTACCGCAAGATCATTGCCGCCGTGCTCGATTCCGGCATAGCTCAGCCGTCGCCAGCGCTGCCGCAAGCAGGCCAAGCTGTCGGGGCAAGGATCGAGCGGCTCGACGGTCAGCGCAAAATCAGCGGCACCGACCAGTTCGGCGCCGACGGTCACGAAAGCAATGCTCTGCTCCTGCGCGCGGTGCGCGCGCCTTTCCATCATGCGCGCTTCAAGTTCGGCGATCTTGCCGCCTACCAGAAGGCTCATCCCGGCATCCGGCGCATTCTCACCGCCGCGGACGTGCCGGGATCGAATTGCTACGGCGTCATCCCGGCTTTCGCGGACCAGCCTGTCTTTGCCGTGGGCGAGACGCGCTACAAGGGCGAAGCGGTGGCTGCCGTGGTAGGTGAGGCACGGCTCATCGAATCCCTCGACTTGCGCGATTTTCCGGTCGTTTGGGAGGAATTGCCGGCTGTGCTCGATCTCGATTCCGCGCTTCAGGCCGATGCGCCGCAATTGCATGGTGCGCGTGGCGGCAACATCCTGGTCAAGGGCCGGGTCAAGCGCGGCGAGGTCGAAGCAGCACTGGCGCAGTCCGATGCCGTGGTTGAGGGAACGTTCGAAACCGGCTTCGTGGAACATGCCTATATCGAACCTGAGGCCGGCATCGCTCGGCGCATCGGCGACCGCATCGAGGTGCAGGCCTGCACCCAATCGCCCTATATGGACCGCGACGATGTCGCCAAGATACTCGGCATCAGTCCTGAGAATGTGCGCATCATTCCGACCGCCGTGGGTGGCGGTTTCGGCTCAAAGCTCGATCTCTCCGTGCAGCCCTACATCGCTGTCGCGGCGTGGCTGATGAACGAACCGGTGCGCATGGTCTATACGCGCCCGGAATCCATCGCCACGACGACCAAACGTCACCCCGGCCGCATGCATGTGCGGGTCGGCGCCACGCGCGACGGAAAGCTGACCGGGATGGACTTCGCCGGTGATTTCAATACCGGCGCCTATGCCTCGTGGGGCCCCACCGTTGCCAACCGCGTGCCGGTCCATGCCTCGGGACCCTATTTCGTGCCGAACTACCGCGCCCTCACCCGCGCCGTGCACACCCATGCCGTACCGGCCGGGGCCTTCCGCGGCTTCGGCGTGCCGCAGGCGGCGATCGCGCAGGAGCAGCTCTATGACCAACTGGCGGAGAAACTTGGCATCGACAAGCTCAAGTTCCGCCTGATGAACGCGCTGGGCCCGGACCAGCCGACGGTGACAGGCCAGGTCCTCGGCGCCGGTACCGGCATCCGTGCCTGCTTTGCAGCGTTGGAGCCGCATTGGCGCCGCGCCAAGGACGAAGCGGCGCAGGCGAATGCCAATCCGTCGCCCATCCGCCGCGGCGTCGGCGTTGCCGGCATGTGGTACGGCTGCGGCAACACATCCCTGCCCAATCCTTCGACGATCCGTTTGGGCCTCAAACCCGATGGCCGCCTCAGCCTGCATCAGGGTGCCGTCGATATCGGGCAAGGCTCAAATACCGTCATCACCCAGCTTTGCGCCGACGCGCTCGGAGCGCCATTGGAGCGTTTCGACCTGCTGTCTGCCGATACCGATCTGACACCGGATTGCGGCAAGACATCCGCATCGCGGCAGACATTCGTTACCGGAAAAGCCGCGCAGCTTGCCGGTGAGGCGCTCCGGCGCCAGATTCTCCGCCTCGCCAATGCCGGGACCGAAGCGAAACTCCATTTCGGCAGCAGCGAGATTCTGGTCGAGGATGCGGGAATCAAGCATCGCATTGACCTGGCTGCCCTTACCCGGAGCGAGAACGGCTATGTTCTGATGGCCGAGGAAACCTTCGATCCGCCGACCCTTCCTCTCGATGCAGACGGGCAAGGCGTGCCCTACGCCGTCTATGGCTTCGGCGCGCATCTGGTCGAACTTGCCGTCGATACGGAACTCGGCACCGTGGAACTCATCAAGATCACGGCCGCCCATGATGTCGGCCGCGCCGTCAATCCGACGCTCATCGAAGGTCAGATTGAAGGCGGCATCGCACAGGGGATCGGCCTTGCCCTGATGGAGGAGTTCCATCCCGGTAAGGGCGAGAACCTCCATGATTATCTCATTCCCACGATCGGCGATGTACCGCCGGTCGAATCCATCCTCATCGAGGATGCGGCACCTGTCGGGCCGTTCGGCGCCAAAGGCATCGGCGAGCAGGCTCTCATTCCAACAGCGCCGGCCATCCTTAACGCCATCGCCGACGCGACCGGCGCGCGCATCACCCGCGTGCCGGCGACACCCGACCGCATTTTGGCGGCGATCAAGGATATGGGACGATGAGCGAAGCCCCGCGGCAGGAAGCCCCCATGCTCAATGTGAGCGGCGAAATCGGACCTAAAGTGGTCGACGGCAAGATCCGCTGCGATGCCTGCCCGGTGCTCTGCTACATCCGCGACGGCCAAAGTGGCGCTTGCGACCGCTACGCCAACCGGAACGGCGCGTTGATCCGCGTCGATCCGCATGTCCTGCTCGACCGTGCCGTGGCGGAGGGCCAGGTACTCGTGCCATTCGGCAGCGGTTCAGCCGCGTGGGACGGCGACCTTGTCCATGCCGGCAACACTTTTGTCACCGCCATCGGCGCCGGTACAACCTATCCGGACTATAAGCCGGCGCCCTTCATCGTCGCCGCCGACATCGACGGCATCGATATGGTGACCGTCGTGACCGAGGGCATCTTCAGCTATTGCGGTGTGAAGATCAAAATCGACACCGACCGTTTCCTTGGGCCGGAACAGGCAACCGTCCGTGCGCAAGGCGAGGCCGTGGGGCATGTGACCACCGGCGAATACGGTTCGCAGATGCTCTCGCTGGGTGGCGTCCATCACCTGACTGGCGGTTCGAAGAAGGAAGGCCGCATCACCTGCGACACGCTGTTGGCGCTGTGCAACAAGGAAGCCGTCGAACTCACAATCGACGGCGGCTCAAGCGTGATCGTCGCCGCGGGCAAGCCACCCGTCGTCAACGGCGTGCTTGAAGAGCGCATGCGCGTCGGCTGCGGCTCCGCCACCATCGGCATGTTTGCCAAGCAATGGCACGGCAAGGTCGACGAAGTCGTCGTCGTCGACGATCACATCACGGGCGTGCTCTCCGAACACCAGGCAGGGAAGCTCCTCGGCATTCCGGATACCGGCATCAAGATGCGTGGCCGGAAATCGACACCCGGCCGCTATTTCCAGGTGGCGGAACCCGGCACCGGCTGGGGCGGCACGAATATTTCCGACCCGCTTTCCATCCTGATGCCTTTCGATTCCAAAGTGGCGCGACCCGGCATCACCATGCTGATGGTGAGCACGACCGGTGAACATGCGGGCTATTACGTGCTGGATGAGGCGCTCAACCCCGTCGAGCGGGAGATGCCCCAGGCTTTGCGGGATTCCGTTGCACGCATCAAGGAGAATTGCGAGCCAGCCTTGTCGACCGTGCTGTTCATGGGCGGTGCCGGCGGCAGCCTGCGTGCCGGCGTCACCGAGAATCCAGTGCGCCTGACGCAATCCGTGAAGCAGGCGCTGACCTATGTCAGTTGCGGCGGCGCCCCCGCCTATGTCTGGCCGGGCGGCGGCATCACCTTGATGGTCGATGTGACGCTGCTGCCGCAGAATGCCTTCGGTTATGTGCCAACACCAGCACTGGTGGCGCCGATCGAGTTCACACTGAAGCTATCGGACTATGCCGAGCTCGGCGGGCACATGGATCATGTCCGTCGCCTGAGCGATCTCGGCGATGACGGTCAAAGCCGCCTCAAAGTGGCGCGTCACGCCGAAGCACCCTGGCCGCTCACATTCCACGCCCGAACCGGCAGGCCTGCATGAGCAAGCGCCAACATGCGGGGTTCCTGCCGGACGGCAAGCGTCTGCATCTGCAGGATGGGCCGATCGATCTCATTCTCCAGGCCGACGGCATTTCCGGCGATGTCGAAGCTTCTTACGATGCCGCCTGCGATCGCTTTGCGACCTTGCTCGACGAGCTTTGCGCGGAGCTGCCTTTGCTGCGGCGACGGGTAACGGCCGATCATCCCATGCCCAACAGCGCCGTTGCCCGCCGCATGCTGGCGGCAGCCCGCCCGTTTGCACTTAAGTCCTTCGTGACGCCCATGGTCGCCGTGGCCGGCGCCGGCGCCGAGGCCATCCTCAAGGCGATGACTGGTGCGGCCATGCTGCGGCGCGCCTTTGTCAACAATGGCGGCGACATCGCCCTTCATCTTGCCGAAGGTGCCAGTTTCGAGATCGGCATGGTCGATCGGCCGGATCAGCCGCGCCTCTTCGGCAAGCTTGCGATCCGCCCCGAAGACAAGGTCGGCGGCATCGCCACCAGCGGCCGCCATGGGCGCAGCTTTTCGCTGGGCATCGCCGACGCCGTCACCGTTCTCGCGGCCGATGCGCCCGCCGCCGATGCTGCTGCAACGATGATCGCCAATGCCGTCGACCTTCCCCATCATCCGGGAATCCTGCGGGTTCCAGCGGATTCCTTGCAGCCGGATAGCGATCTCGGCAGCCTGCGCGTGACGCGTTCGGTAGCCCCCCTCACCAAGGCGGAGATTGCCCGCGCCCTGACTCGCGGCGAGCGTTTCGCCAAGTCGCTCATGACGGATGGCCTGATCGCCGCCGCCGCGTTGCATCTTTCCGGCGAGACGCGATTGGTCCATGCTGTGCCTGGACTGATGACCACCATCAAGCGACCCAAGGAAACGGAAATCCATGCCGCAGGTTGAGATCCGCAAGCGCCTCATATCGGTCGAGGAAATCTTCCACGAAGGTGGTCCTCATGCCAGGACCCCATTGAAGCGCGTGTCGGCGATTGCCGTCATCCGCAATCCCTTCGCCGGCCGCTATGTCGAGGATATCGCCGGCTTCATGGATGATTTGAAGCCACTCGGCCTGGCCATGGCTCGCGACATGGTGAAGGCGCTGGGCGGCGATCCCAAAATCGTCGAAGGCTATGGCAAAGGCGCCATCGCAGGATCGAACGGGGAGGCGGAGCATGCCGCCCTTTGGCATGTGCCCGGCGGCTATGCCATGCGCGAGGTCCTGGGGGACACAAAGGCCATTGTGCCGTCGACCAAGAAGGTGGGCGGGCCGGGAACGCGGCTCGACGTGCCGGTGACACACATCAACGCCTCCTATGTGCGCAGCCATTTCGACGCCATGGAAGTGGGGCTCGCCGACGCACCGCGCGCCGACGAATTGCTGCTGGCGCTGGTCATGACGACGGGCCCGCGCATCCATGCCCGCGTGGGCGGCCTGAAGGCGAGTGAGATCAAGGGAGAGGATGGACTGAGATGAAAGCCGAAATCCGGAAGATCGTCACCTTCGTCGAGGAAACCCATCGCGAGATGGAGAAGGGCATCAATCCGCCGACACGGCGCGCTGCCGCCGTCGCAATCATCGCCAACCCCTTTGCCGGCAAGTATGTCGAGGATCTGACCCCGCTTATGGATATCGGCGAAGAACTGGGCGCCTTGCTGGCCGAGAAAGCCGTGGCGGCCCTCGGTATCGAAGGGGGCAAGGCCGAGAGCTATGGCAAGGCGGCGGCGGTTGGCGAAAATGGCGAGTTGGAGCATGCCGCCGCCATTCTGCATCCGAAGCTCGGCACGCCGGTGCGGAAGGTGCTGGTGAAAGGTGCAGCACTCATCCCCTCTTCCAAGAAGCGCGGCGGCATGGGTGTCGTCCTCGACATTCCCCTGGGCCATAAGGATGCGGCCTATGTCCGCAGCCATTTCGATGGCATAGAAGTCCGCATCAACGATGCCCCGCGCGCCAATGAGATCATGGTGGCGGTCGCGGTGACCGACAGTGGCCGTCCGCTGCCCCGCGTCGGCGGTCTCACCAAGGACCAGATCAAGGGCGAGGATGGATTGCGCTGATGGCGATCGTTCCGCGACAGAAGCCAGCCGAAGATGGCGCGCCTTACGCGCTTGATGAGCAGATCGGCTTCATCCTGCGCAAGGTCAGCCAGCGCCACACCGCGATCTTCGCGGCCGCTTTCGGCAGCGACCTGACGCCGCCGCAATGGGCGGCACTCGCCAAGCTCTACGAGAGCGGTCCGACCTCGCAAAACCAGCTGGGCCGCCTGGTGGCGCTCGATGCGGCGACGATCAAAGGTGTCGTCGACCGCCTGGGCGCACGTGGCCTGACCATAACGAGCCCCGATCCCGACGACGCGCGGCGCGTGCTGGTGACATTGACGGAGGCTGGCCGCAAGGAAGCCGAGCGCGGTTTTCCCATCGCCGCCGCCGTTACCGAGGAAACTCTAGCCCCGCTCGATAGCGCGCAGCGTGCGCAATTGGTCTCGCTTTTGAAGGCTTTGGGCTAACCACCCGGCCTAGCTCAACCGCCCTTTTACGAGATCCGGGATTTTCGTCGCCGGAGGGGTGTTGCGGCTGCGCTGAATGCGCGGGATGCCGTCGATCACCACCATGCCGACGCCCGGCAGATCACCGAGGCGGACAGAGTCGAGCAGATCCTTCCCCGCTGAATGCTGCGCCTTGTCGAGGAAGACGAAGTCGGCGGCCCAGCCTTTCTCGATCAGGCCGGTGTCGAGCTTCCTCATACGCGCGGTGTTGCCGGTGGCGAAGCAAAAGGCGATCTCCGCCGGTATGTCGCCGAGGGCCGAGAGCATCGACACCATGCGCAGGATGCCGAGCGGCTGCACACCCGAGCCTGCCGGTGCGTCGGTGCCGAGGATCACGCGCTCCAGCTGCCCCATTTCCTTGGCTGTGCGCAGGGTGAAGAGGGCCGCGCGTTCATTGCCGTTATGCACGATCTCGAGCCCGCGCTTGCAGCCCTCGCAGATGCAGCGGATCTGGCTGTCGGGCAAGGCCGTATGACCGCCGTTGATATGGCCCACCACGTCGGCATCGACTTCCAGCACAACATCCTTGTCGATGAGGCCGGAACCGGGGATGGACGGCCCGCCGGTATGAATGGTCGATTGGATGCCGTACTTCCTCGCCCAGCTCGCCATCTTGTGCGCGGTCGGCCCGTCCTTGACGCCGCCGAGGCCGATTTCGCCGAGGAGCCTGACGCCCGCCGCAGCCAATTCCTTGAAATCCTCCTCAATCATGCCGGGTTCAATCACCGGCGCGCCGCCATGCACCTTGACCCCGCCGGGACGGAAGGCGGCGAAAGCGCGCTGATGAAAGATCGCCATGGCCTTGAGACCGGTCACATCCTTCGGCCGGCCCGGCATATGCACTTCGCCCGCCGAGATCATGGTGGTGACGCCACCATGGAGCGATGAATCGATCCAGCCGATCTGGTTCTGGCGTGGCGTCCAATCACCCGCCACGGGATGGACATGGCTGTCGATGAGGCCGGGGGCCAAAGTGACGCCCTGCGCGTCGATCACCGTGTCGGCGCCGTCGAGATCGAGATCTTTCGCCCTTCCGACGGCGCTGATCTTGCCGTTTTCCACCAGCACGGAATCGCCCGCGAGGATCGGGTTGCCTATATCGCCGCTCAGGATGAGGCCGATATTGCGGATCGCGAGTTTGCCCGGACCGGTGCCGCCGGCTGGTGCGTCGTGTGCCATGCCTGTTCCCCTCAACTCTTTCAGAACTAAGGACTATTTTGTTTGCCATCTTAAGCCGGCGGACGCGGCAGAGTCACGTGAAACGGTGCACCAAGCGCTTTGACGGCGGCTTCGGATCGCTATATACCGTCATACACAACGATCTTTTCGGGGAGCCTATATGTTCATCAGTCTCACGCGCCGCTCGCTCATCGCCGCGGCCTTCGCCCTTTCGACCCTCGCCACGGCGCCGTTCACGGCCAAGGCAGAGGATGCGAAGATCATCGTCTTCGCCGCCGCCAGCCTCAAGGGACCGCTCGACGACGCGGCCGCCGCGTTCAAGGCTACCAAGGGCGGCGACATTGCCATTTCCTATGCAGGCAGTTCGGCCCTTGCCAAGCAGATCGAAGGCGGGGCACCCGCCGATCTCTTCATTTCCGCCGACCTCGACTGG
>CAZUAL010000142.1:0-9636 GCA_964618305.1 uncultured Dongia sp.
GACCAGCCTTCGGTCCTGCATTTCGGCCGCAAGGGCACGGGTCCGGAAATCAAGCCCGGCATGTTCTTCACCGTCGAGCCGATGATCAACGCCGGCACCTGGCAGGTGAAGATTCTCGATGACGGCTGGACCGCGGTCACCCGCGACAAGAAGCTTTCCGCCCAGTTCGAGCATACGGTGGGTGTCACCGAGGCCGGGGTTGAGATTTTCACCAGTTCGCCCAAGGGGCTCGACTGTCCGCCCTATGCCGCCTAAGGACGCACCGGATACGGAGAACGAAAAGCCGCATTACCACGGCCACCGCCAGCGGCTGCGCGAACGCTTCCTCAATGGCGGCGCCGTGGCGCTGGCCGATTACGAGCTGCTCGAACTTTTGCTCTATCTCGCCATCCCGCAGAAGGATGTGAAGCCGATCGCCAAGGATCTCATCCAGCGCTTCGGCTCATTTGCCGGCGTGATGGCGGCCGATCCGGCGCAGCTCATGGAAGTGAGCGGCATCAAGGAAACGGCGGCGGTCGCCATCAAGACGGTGCAGGCCGCGTCGCTCCTGATGCAGAAGCAGCAGGTGCTCGACAAGCCGGTCTTGAGTTCCTGGAAGGCGGTGCTGGATTATTGCCATTCCGTGATGGCGCACGAGCAAAACGAACAGTTCCGCCTGCTCTTCCTCGACGGCAAGAACGCGCTCATCGCCGACGAAGTGCAGAGCCGCGGCACGGTCAACCACGCCCCGGTCTATGTGCGGGAGGTGGTGAAGCGCTGCCTGCTGCTCGGTGCCAGCTCGATCATCATGGCGCACAATCATCCGACCGGTGATCCCACCCCCTCGCGCGACGATATCGAGATGACCCGCGCGGTGATGGATGCCCTGGCCCAGGTCGGCATCAACGTGCACGACCACATCATCATCGGCCGCAAGGGCCATGCCTCGCTGCGCTCGATGGGTTATCTCGATACCGCCAAGAAGCGAAAAGCATAAGGATCCGCCATCTTGAACGCCACCACGAAGCCGCAAGCGATGCCCGTCATCTTCATTTCGCACGGCAGCCCGACCCTCGTCTTCGACGATGTGCCGGCGCGCGACTTCATGATGCGGCTGGCGTCAAAGCTGCCGCAGCCCAAGGCGATCCTGTGTATCTCGGCGCACTGGGAGGCGGCGATCCCGAGCGTCACCGGGAGCGCGCAACCGAGCACGATCCACGATTTCTACGGCTTTCCCCAGGCGCTCTACGAGCTGACCTATGATGCGCCGGGCGATCCCGAGCTTGCCCAGCGCATCGCCCGGATGCTGGAGGAAAAGGGCTGCAACGCCATGGTGAACAGCGAGCGCGGGCTCGATCATGGCGTCTGGAGCCCGCTCATCCTGACCTATCCGCAGAGCGGCATCCCGGTCTTGCAGCTTTCGCTCATGCATCACCGATCGCCGGCGGACCACCTAGCGCTGGGGCGCCTTATTGCACCGCTGCGGGAGGAAGGCATCCTCATTGTCGGCTCCGGCGGTGCCGTCCACAATTTGCGGGCGCTCGACTGGCAGGACCGTTCCGGGACCTCGCCCTGGGCCGGTGAGTTCGAGCAATGGATCACCGATGCGATTACCCGGGGCAATCTGGAGGCGCTGTGCAACTACCGGCAGCTCGCCCCACATGCCGCCGTGGCACATCCCAGCGAGGATCATATCCTGCCGCTCTTCGTCGCCTTGGGAGCCGCCGCCGGCGAGGCGCCGTCGGTTGCGGGGACCCAGATCCACCGCTCTTTCACCTTCGGCAGCTTGGCCATGAGCAGCTATGCCTGGGGTCTCTAGAGCTTTATTCCAGCCCTGAGCCACATTCGGACATCTTTTTAAAAAGTCGGCGGACCCGTATTCCGGTCACCGCTGTTCCAGGGACGGCCATAACCTACTGAAAACTTTAGCTCGAATGCTGCGGCTCAGGCGCTCCGCGTTCGCTTCGGCTGCCTGTTAAGCTGCTAACCACCACACACAATGATGTTGGTGAGGCAGGGCCAATTTAACATTCTAGTAACGATCACCGACCTATCGTTTTCGGATCAAAGGAAATTCTGTTTCCCGCCGCAACCGACCAACAACAGCGCCAGACGCAACGAGAAGTGAAGTGATCGCCACCGACGTCCGCAAGCTGGTCGACCTCGCTCGTGACAAATCGAGTCAGGGAAGATCCAGTCTCGTCACCGCCATCGGCGATCTGATGGACGATTCCGGCCGCGTTCTCACGCTGCAGGAAAAGGCGCTGATGAACGACATCCTGAAGAAGCTCATTCAGGACGTCGCCCGCCCCATCCGCAAAGCCCTAGCCGAGAAGCTGTCGCAATCGGCCAATGCGCCCCACGAGATCGTCAACCTCCTGGCCAATGACGAATTCGACATCGCCTCGCCGGTTCTGCTGAAGAGCGATCTTCTCTCCGACGAGGATCTGGTCGAGATCGTTCGCCACCGCACCTTGAGCCACCGTCTTGCCGTCGCCATGCGGCGCAGCGTCAGCACAGCGGTCAGTGACGCGCTGGTTGGCACGTCTTCGGTCGACGTCATCAAGACGCTGCTCGAGAACCACGGCGCCCAGATCAGCGATGCCACCATGACCTATCTGGTGCAGCAATCCGAGAGCGTCGACGACTTCCAGGAGCCGCTGCTCCGCCGCAAGGACTTGCCGGTCGATCTCTCCAAGAAAATGTATCTGTGGGTCTCGGCCGCCCTGCGCCACTACATCGTCGAACATTATCCGGTCGACAAGACCGAACTCGACATCACCGTTGCAACTGTCGCCGAGGATGTCGCCGAACACGACCCCGAGGCGCTGAACCGGTCGGAAGACGCCGCCATGGCGCTTGCCGAGCAGCTCGCCAAGCGTTCTGAACTCACCGCGGATATGCTGGTGAAGACCTTGCGCCGTGGCGAAATCGCGCTTTTCGAAGCCATGCTGGCGCAGATGATCGGTTTGAAGCCGCAAGTGGCACGCAAGCTGATCTATGAAGATGGTGGCGAAGGGCTCGTCATTGCCTGCCGCTCCTGCAACATCAACCGGACCGATTTCACCGCGCTCTTCCTCATGCTGCAAAGGGCCCGACCGACCGAGCTTGCCAACAATCCCTATCAATTGTCGCGATCGATGGAAATGTTCGACCGCCTGAAGCCCGATACGGCGCGGAAGGTGGTGGAGCGATGGAAGATCAATCCCTTCTTCCTCAAATCCATCCGGCGGCTGGAAAACCATTCGCACTGATGACGGGGATGCGGGAAAAGCTTCGCTTGGTCAAACCGGAACCAAGCGCCCCCCGCCAGCCCAGCGCCGAGTACATCAAGCAGGTTTTCGCGCGAAGGCTGTTGGACTTCGCCTCCCCACTCTACATGGTTGACCGCGAAGGGCATCTCAGCTGGTGCAACCTGCCCTATCGCGAACTTGCCGAACGGCTTGCCCTGAAAGACGGCATCGTCACATTGCTGCCGCTCTCCGCGCTGCTCGAAGAGGCGGACGGCATGGAGCGCGTCCTACGCCGCGAAATCGAAGTGACCGTCGATGGGCAGACGCAGCTGCTGCGGGCACACCATGTTCCACTGCTCGACCGGCAGGGAAAATGCACCGGACTTGCCGGGCTCATCGAACCGGTCGAGAACGCCAAGCAGCTGGCCGCCGAACTCGCCGTCGCCCAGGAACGCTATGACGATTTCGTGCGTCTTACGTCCGACTGGGTCTGGGAAACCGATACGGCGCTCGCCTTCACCATGCTCTCGGACCGGGTCCGCAAGGCGCTGGGCTTTCTGCCGCAGGAAATGCTCGCAAAGTCATTCAAGACGCTCTGCTATAGCGAAGCAGGCGCGTCAGCACTCGCCAAGCGTTTCGAGGCGATGACGCCTTTCCGCGACCATCGCCTGGAAGCGCAGACGAAGTCTGGTGAGACGCGCCTTTTCCTGGTGAGCGGCGCCCCCGTCTTTTCGCACGGCACAGGCACGCATACCGGCTTTCGCGGCACCGCCACCGACATCACCGATCTTATCCGGCGCGAGCAATCGCTGATCCTTGCCAAGGAAGCGGCCGAACTCGCGAACCGCGCCAAGTCCGATTTCCTGGCGAACATGAGCCATGAGTTGCGTACGCCGCTCAATTCGATCATCGGCTTTGCTGATCTTCTCGCCAATCAGATGAACGAGGAGCCGCGCCGCGGCCGGGCCGCGGAATATGCCGGCGACATCCAGCAAAGCGCCGCGCACCTCCTCAAGACGATCAACGATATTCTCGATCTGTCGAAGATCGAATCCGGCCGCCTCGCCCTCAACGAGGAGGAAATCTCGGTTCAGATGCTGTGCGAGCCGGTGCTGCGCATCGCCCGGGAGCGGGCCCTGGCCGCCGACATCACGTTCAACAGCGATATGGCAGACGGATTGCCGCTGATCCTGGTCGACCAGCGGGTGCTGCGGCAGATATTGCTCAATCTGATATCCAATGCCGTCAAGTTCACCCCAGCCGGTGGAGCCGTCAACCTCCGCGCGGCGTTGACACCGGCCGGCGACCTCGTCATCGAAGTGGCCGACAATGGCATCGGCATTCCGGAAAAAGATCTGGAGCGGGTGCTCGAGCCTTTCGTTCAGGTCGAATCTCACCGCGCCCGCCGTTTCGGGGGCACCGGCCTGGGTCTTGCCCTTTCACGCCGCCTTATCGAACTGCATGGCGGCAGGCTGACACTCACCAGCCAAATCGATCACGGCACGCGCGTGGCACTGCACATTCCCACCGATCGCTTCCGCTGACCTAGCCTTCAAACCCTTCCAGAAACGCGACCAGGTTCTGCCCCAACTCCCGGCAAAGATAGCCGCCTTCCTGTACGAGTACGCTGGGCAGCGCGAGCGCGCGCAGCTTCGCGGCAATCCGGCGAAAGCCATTCTCCGTCACCGCCAAGCCCGCAAACGGGTCGCCCGCGAAGGCATCAAGACCAAGCGCCACGACGAGCGCTTCGGCACCAAAGCGGCGCACTTTCTCAAGCCCGATATCGAGCGCCGCAAGGAAGGCATCGTCTCCGCTACCCAGCGGCAAGGGCAGTTTGAGGTTG
Source organism: uncultured Dongia sp. (assembly GCA_964618305.1). Lineage (GTDB taxonomy): Bacteria > Pseudomonadota > Alphaproteobacteria > Dongiales > Dongiaceae > Dongia. Next base: position 5,056 of record CAZUAL010000142.1, read on the forward strand.
GCGCCTTCGCCCGCGCCGCATCCCTTTTCGTCGGCATGCCCCCAGAAGAAGGGATAGAAATCGGCGGGATCGGCGTGCACGGAGACGGTTAGAACGTCACCGCGTTCATAAAAGATCCCTTGCGTGCCATTGCCGTGATGGAGATCGACATCGACGATCACCACCTTGGCGAACTTGGCGCGCAACATCTGGGCGGCGATGGCGCTGTTATTGAGGTAGCAGAAGCCGCCGGCCATGTCGGCAAAGGCGTGATGCCCCGGTGGCCGGCAAAGCGCATAGGCAGGTCCCTGCCCGGCCAACAGATGGGCCGCCGCCGCGATGGCGCAATCGGAACTCGCCAGGATCGAAGCGAGGCTGTCGGCATCGATGGGACAGGCCGTGTCGGCCATGTGATACCCCGCCTGTCCGACGACCGAACGCGGATAGCCGAGGCCGCGACCATTGGGGTGAATGTTGGGTATGATGCTCTCTGATGATGCCGGCAACTGCCGCCATCTTTCATGGCCGGTTTCGAGAAACGCGAGGTAGCGATGGTCGTGGTTAGCGGCAATCGCTTGCCGGTCACCGGCCGGCGGCGCGGCAAGCGCGTGACCGGCACCAAGCAAAGATTCCCGCAATGCCTCGGCACGCTCCGGCTTTTCCGGGCATGGCTTCCATTGCCCGCGCACCAGGAACTCGCGCGGCGCATGGCGCAACTGAACGTCGGAAAAGAACACCCGCATGACCCGGCCTCCGCTGCATGATCGGGGTCGCAGCTTCAGCCGGTTCAGGCGGGCATGGCAAGCAACTTATTCGGCTGCCAGCCTTGTCGTCGCCGATTGATCGGCAAGATAATTAAGAGCCGCCTGCACGCCACCGGCCCGATGCGGGATGCGGCCCGCCGCCAGCCCCATTTCCACGCCGAACAGGGCACCGCCAAGCATCAGGTCGTTTGTGTCGCCGAGATGGCCGATGCGGAAGGCCTTGTCGGCAAGACGGCCGAGACCACCGCCGAGCGGCATGTTGAAACGCTCCAGCACCAGCTTCCGGAAGGCATCCGCCGAGTGCCCATCCGGCATGAAGGCCGCCGTGATCGAACAACTGTAATCGCGCGGCTCAGCACAGACGATTTCTAGACCCCAGCCGCGAATGGCGCGCCGCGTTGCCTCTGCGTGGCGGGCATGGCGCGCAAAGACGTTCTCCAGTCCCTCGGCATCGATGAGGTTGAGCGCCTCCCTCAGCCCGAAGAAGAGATTGCAGGCGGGCGTATAGGGGAAATTGCCACCGGTATTGGCAAGCATCGGCTCCCAATCCCAGAACGAACGCGGCATGCGCGCCGATTTCGAGGCGGCAATCGCCCTTTCGCTGACGGCACAGAAAGCAAGACCAGCCGGCAGCATCAATCCCTTCTGGGAGCCGCCGATGGCGACATCGACGCCCCATTCATCCATGCGGAAGTCGGCACTCCCGAGGGACGAGATCGTATCCACCAGCAGCAAGGCTGGGTGGCCGGCGCGGTCCATCGCCTGCCGGATATCAGCCACGCGCGACATGCAACCGTTGGCCGTCTCATTGTGGACCAGCAGAACGGCCTTGATCTTGCGTTTGCGATCTTCCGCCAGTGCGGCCTCGATCTGGGCGGGATCCGGCGCACGGCGCCAGTCGGTCGGCAAGGTTACAACATCAAGCCCGAGCTTCCTTGCCATCTGGGTCCAAAGCAGCGCGAACTGGCCGCTGTCGAAGCCGAGGACGCGGTCGCCGGGTGACAGCGTGTTGACCAGCGCCGATTCCCACGCGCCGGTTCCCGACGCGGGAAAGATGAGGACGGGCTGCGTCGTCTTGAACACCGGCTTGATCCGCGCGAGGATTTCAGCAGCCAGCCGGGCAAATTCGGGTCCGCGATGATCGAGCACGGGTGCCGCGATGGCACGCAGCACGCGCTCAGGAATATTGGTCGGTCCCGGAATCTGAAGGAACTGCCGTCCCGGCTGATAATTCATCTCTCTCCCCATGCGGTTTGCGCTTGTCGTTGGGGAGAAGCGTGATGGCATCAGCCCATCCGGGCTGGTCCGAAAGCGACGCCTTTCAATGACCGAACGCCGACGAGAAGGAGAATGTGACCGTTGCGGCGCTACTTGTCCGCTTGGACAATGAGTGCGTCGACCGCAACGGCGCCATGCGGCAACACCATCAACGGATTCACATCGAGCTCGACGAGATCAGCGCGGTGCGCCTCGGCATAGGCAGCAACCGCCATGACAGCGTTAACAACAGCATCGATATCGCCGGCCGCCTTGCCGCGGTAGCCACGTAGAAGCTTGGCGATCTTCAGGCCATGGATCGCCTTCTCGACCGATTGCCGCGTCGCCGGCAGAAGGAGAAGCGCCGAATCCTCCACCATCTCCACCAGAATGCCGCCGGCGCCCACCACCAGGGCCAGACCGAATTGCGGGTCGCGCTTGACGCCGATGATCAGCTCCGCGACCACATCCTTGACCATCGCCTCGACCAGCACTTTCTCGATCTTCAGCCCTTTCTTGTAGGCGCCGACCGATTTGTGCATCTGGGCAATAGCCGCCTCAACCTCGGCCTCGGACTTCAGGTTGACGGCGACGGCGCCGGCTTCGGTCTTGTGCGCAATGACGGGCGCCGCGACTTTCACCACGACCGGGAAGCCGAGGCCAGCCGCTGCCTTCGCGGCATCCTCTGGCGACACGACGCGGCTTGCCGGCGCCTTCAACCCGAACTTGCCCAGGATCAGCTTGGCATCGTTCTCGGAGACGATCCGGGTCGGCCCGCTGAGCAAAGGTGTCTTTGGCAGGATGAGTTCGTCAACGGAAGCGGAACTCAGCCGCGCGCGCTGATCGGCAAAGCGGGCGGCGGCGGCGAATGCGCGCATCGCCTCCGGCAAGCCCTGCATCGGCGCGCCATGGCAGCGGGCCATGAGGTCGCGGGCGCGCTGCGGCAGCAATTCGGGCAGCGTCGCCGTCACGATTGGCATCTTGCCATGGGTCTCGCAAGCGCTCGCGATGGCGTTGACCGCGGCATCGCAGGCGCGCTCGCTGGCCTCGCCGTCGGTCGCGTAATCAAGGATCAGCATGCCGGCGTCATAGTCGCCCCGCATCACCGTGCCAAAGCACTTGGTGAGCAGGTCCTCGTGCCCCCAGAGCGACGTATTGTAATCGAGCGGGTTCGTGACGCTGGCGAAGTTCGGCAGCTGTGCCTTCAAATCCGTCACCTGATCCGGGCTGTGCGGATTGAGCGGCACGTCCAGCTCCTCCGCAAGGTCGGCGGTCATCAACCCGTCGCCACCAGAGCAGGTGAAAACGGCGAGGCTCTTGCCCTTGGGCAGACCCGCGAATGAGATGAGCTTCATTGTTTCCAGCAGATCCGGGATGGAATGCACCCGGATGACGCCCAGCCGGTCGAAGAGGGCATCGTACATGCGGTCGCTGCCCGCCAGCGACGAGGTGTGGCTCATGGCCAATTGGCTGCCGAGTTCCGACTTGCCGGCCTTCAAGGCGATGAGCGGCTTACCGTTCTTCAGCGCCTTGGCGGCGGCCCGGCTGAAGGCGGCGATATCGCTCACCGCTTCGATATACATGCCGATCGCCGTCACTTTCGGATCGTCGGCCAGGACGTCGATGAAATCGGCCACGTTGAGCACGACTTGGTTCCCGGACGTGATGACATAGGCGAACGGGACCGAACGGTCATTGCAAGTGAGGTTGAGCGCGATGTTGCCGCTTTGCGCGACAAGAGCGCAGCCGGTTTCGACCCGCACGCCATTGTGCCCGGTCGGCCACAGCGCGATGCCGTCGAGATAGTTGAGGATGCCATAGCAATTGGGCCCGACCACGGCGAGGTCGCCCGCCGCCTCGATCAATTGCTTCTGCAGGCCGACTCCCTCGCCCCCCACCTCGGCAAAGCCGGCGGCATAGCAGATGGCACCACCGGCACCGCGCGCATTCAGCTCCTTCAGCGTTTCGATGGTCGCTTCGCGCGGCACGGCGATGAAGGTGGCGTCCGGCGCTTCGGGCAGGGCGGCGACCGACGGATAGCATTTGCGCCCGCCCAGTTCCTCATACTTCGGATTGACCACCCAGATCTCGCCGGCAAAGCCGGCCTGGGCGCAACGACGGATCGAATCCGACATCGCCTGGCCGCCGATGATGCAAATGTGGCGCGGCTTCAGCAGGCGCCGGATGTTGGCGAGACGCTTTTGGTTGGTGGTCATGTGAAGGGGATTCCAATTCCGTCGTGATCCTTTAGAAGTGCTAATACCAAGGCGGATGGGCTTGAGACAAGTCGCCATACACTTGATGAATTACGACATACGGGGTTAGGCCATGAAGCACGACATTCTCATCCGCGGCGGCGAGCTCATCGACGGGACGGGCGCCAAGCGCTTCAAGGCCGACATTGCGATCGACGGCGACAGGATCACCGCTATTGGCGACCTTGCCGGCCGCAGCGCCAGGGAGACGATCGACGCCGGCGGCTGCATCGTGGCGCCCGGCTTCATCGATGCCCATGCCCATGACGACATCGCCCTCCTTGCCGAACCGGACATGCCGGCCAAGGTGAGCCAAGGCTGCACCA
>CAZUAL010000143.1:0-9415 GCA_964618305.1 uncultured Dongia sp.
GGGGAAGGGCGTTCTCCCGTGGGATCACCAGCTGCAGATGGGCGGCATCGGCGTCACCGGCACCACGGCTGCCAACGATCTGGCGCGCGAAGCCGATTGCATCCTCGCCGTCGGTACCAGGCTGCAGGATTTCACGACCGGCTCCCACGCCCTGTGGGGCGCCAGGCTCATCCAGCTCAACACGGCGGCTTTTGATGCAGTGAAGCAGAATGCGCAGCCGCTGGTGGCCGATGCCAAGGTCGGTATCGAAGCCTTGGGTGCCGCCCTCAAGGGCTGGCGCAGCCCCGCCGCCTGGGGCCAGCGCGCGCAGGCAGGTGCCGCCGCCTGGAACAAGATCGTCGATGCCCGCACGTCTGCAACCGCTAATCCAGGCAACGCGCTCCCCTCGGACGCGCAGGTATTGGGCGCCGTCAACCGCTCGGCCGACGCGCAAGACATCATGATCAACGCCGCCGGCGGCATGCCGGGCGAGCTGCACAAGCTGTGGCGCGCACACCGGCCCGAAGGCTACCATCTCGAATACGGCTATTCCTGCATGGGCTACGAGATCGCCGGCGGCCTCGGGATCAAGCTGGCGCATCCCGACCGGCGGGTCATCGTCATCGTCGGCGACGGCTCCTACCTCATGATGAATTCGGAGATTGTCTCCTCAGTGATAATGGGCGCGAAGCTCGACATCGTCGTGCTCGACAATTCTGGCTTCGGCTGCATCAACCGCCTGCAGCAGGCTTGCGGCGGGCGGCCCTTCAACAACCTCTTCGAGGACGTGAAGCGCGTGCGCGACGTCAAGATCGACTTCGCGGCTCACGCCGCCGCCATGGGTGCCGTCGCCGAGAAGGTGGCGAGCATCGCCGATCTCGAAGTGGCGCTCACCCGCGCCAAGAGCCACGACCGCACATCCGTCGTCGTCATCGACACTGACGCCATCGATTCCACACCGGACGGCGGCGCCTGGTGGGACGTGCCGGTGCCGGAGGTCTCAACCCGGAAGGAAGTCGGCGCGGCGCGCGCGAAATACGAAAAAGCCCTCACTGGCGAAAAGTGAACCGGGCTGCAACCATCATCACCCAACGCAAACGGAAGCGAAAATCATGACCGTCAAACTCGGCATCAACCCCATCGGCTGGACCAACGATTGCATGGCCTGGCTCGGCGACCTTATCCCGCTGAACACGCTCCTCTCCGAGGCGCGGGCGGCGGGCTTCAGCGGCGTCGAACTCGGGCGCAAATACCCGAAGCAGCCGAAGAAGCTCAAAAGCCTCCTCGACCGACACGACCTCACGCTCGTCTCCGGCTGGTATTCGGCGCGCCTGCTCGAGCGCGACGCCAAGGCCGAGATCGCGGCGATGCAGGATCACCTCGCTCTCATGAAGGGCTGCGGCGCCAATGTCATGGTCTTCGCCGAGACGACCAATGATATCGTTCTCAACGTCGCCGCCGGCTTCTCGCAGCGCCCGAAAGTGTCGAGTGCTGCTGAATGGAAGAAGCTCGGGAGCCGCATGACCGAGGTCGCCAATTATATGCTCGACCAGGGCGTGCAGATGGCGGTCCATCATCACATGGGCACACCCATCGAAAGCCAGCAGGATGTCGACCGCCTGATGGAAAACACCGGTGCTTCCGTGGGTCTCCTCCTCGATACCGGCCACATGACGGTGGCGGGCGGCGATCCGGTCGCGGTCGCGAAGAAGCACGCCAAGCGCATCAAGCACGTCCATTGCAAGGATGTGCGCCGCTACGCTCTCGAAGCCTGCCGCCGGCGTGACACCAGCTTCTCGGAAGCGGTCCTCTGTGGCCTCTTCACCGCCCCCGGCGACGGCATCGTCGATTATGCGAAGGTGCTCGGGCATCTTTCCAAGGCCGGCTACAAGGGCTGGCTGGTGCAGGAAGCGGAGCAGGACCCGCGCCTCTTCAATCCGAAAATCTATGCCGAGCTCGGCAACGCCCATTTGCGTGAGATGGCGAAGGCTGCCAAGCTTCGCGTCATCGGCTGAAGACAAGGGAGCAACCGACATGGCAGCCCGCGATCTCCTGGTGAAGGCGAAGGCACCCGATCCGCAAGGGCGCGTGCATCACATCACGCCGGAGAGCGCCGGCTGGGGCCATGTCGGCTTCGATCTCTATCGTCTGAAGAACAAGCAGGTCCTGGATTTGCCGGCCGACGGGCGCGAGCGCTGTCTCGTCCTCGTCGCCGGCAAGGCCGATATCGCGGCGGGCGGCGAGACCTTCAGCAATATCGGCGGGCGTACCTCGCCCTTCGATGGCAAGGCGCCTTACGCTGTTTATGTGCCGGCGGGCAGCGCATCGCGTGTCACCGCCTTGGGCGATGTCGAACTGGCCGTCTGTTCGGCACCGGGAAGCGGCGGCAAGCTGCCCGTCCGCCTTATCCGCCCGGAAGATGTGGGCTATGAGGAACGCGGCAAGGGCACCAATGTCCGCCACGTCTACAACATCCTGCCTGAGACGGCCCCGGCCGACAGTTTGCTGGTGGTCGAAGTGGTGACGCCCGGCGGCAATTGGTCCTCCTATCCGCCGCACAAGCACGATACCTCGGCGGCACCGACCGAGACGAAGCTCGAGGAAACCTATTACCACCGCCTCAACCCCTCGCAGGGCTTTGCGTTCCAGCGCGTCTATACCGACGACCGCTCGCTCGACGAGACCATGGCGGTCGAGGATGGCGACGTGGTGATGGTGCCGGAAGGCTATCACCCGGTCGGCGCCCCGCACGGCTACGACCTCTACTACCTCAACGTCATGGCGGGTCCGGAACGCCGCTGGTGCTTCAAGAACGATCCCCAGCACGAATGGATCGTGAAGAAGTAGGGAGAGCCCCCTACCACTGGCCGGGATCGAGCAGCCAAGCGGCAAAGGCCGGTCGCGTTGCGTCGACCTGCGCGATCGCCGCGTCGTCGAGCGGCGGTGCCGCGAAGAGTTTGAGGTTTTCGCGGAGCTGCGTTTCGTTCTCGATGCCGACGACCAGCCCGTCGAGCCAGCCCAAGCCCCGCAGATAGCTCACGGCGAGCTGCGCCACGGAAGCAAGGCCGAAGCGTCGGGCCGTCTCGTCCAGCCAAGTGATAAGTGCCGGCGCCTCGGTGCTGCGCGCCGGCCAGCCGGTGACGTCCTTCTGCAGCAGCACGCCTTGCAGGAAGATGCTGCGCGCATGGACCGTGACGTCCGGGCGGCGGGCGAAGTGCCGCGCCGCATCGAGCTTGGCCCAGCGCGCGTCGAGGATGTTGATCGGCACCTGCATGTGCTTGATGAGCGGATCGTCGAGAAAGCGGATCGCTTCCTCCGGCGTCACCGCGGACAGGCCGAGCTCGCCGATCACTCCCGCCGCCTTGTATTCGAGGAGCCGCTGCCACGCGGCCCCGTTCCAGGCATGGCGCAGATAGGCGAGGTGCAGCATGACGATGGGAAGATACCGGGTCCGGAGCGACCGGCACGAAGCCTCGATGCTCTCCTCGACCGCGCGCCGTGCCTCGCCCTCAGACAGATCCGCGGGAAGCTGCTGCATCGGGTGGAGCTTGGTGACGATGCGGGCGCCCTCTGGCAGCGGATGCGAGGCCGGGTCGAAGGCTGCGCCCAGCCTCACTTCCGCCTCGCCGTAATTGCGCGCCGTGTCGAATTCGCGGACGCCGAGCTCGGCGGCGCGGCGCATCAGGACCACTGCCTCATCGTGGCTCGGGAAGTTGAATTTCCGGATCTTGCCGTACTGCGCGCCGAGCTGCACGGAACCGAGCACGAAATGGGCCGGCGGCTTCCGCCGCGCGTGTTGATCGCCTTCTGGCGCGATGTTCATTGACAAACTCGAAAGCGGATGGGTTATTACCCCGCAGTTTGACAAGAATTCGCCGCTTCCCGCAACAGCTTGCTGAAAATGCCGGGCGGCGCGCCGAAACTGCCGGATTCCGATGTCGCAGAAAGACGCCACACCGAATGAGACTCTGAAGCTCGGCATCATCGGCCTCAGCCCGGGGAACGGCCATCCCTATTCCTGGGCCGCGATCTGCAACGGGTACGACCGCGCGGCGATGGCGGCTTGCCCCTTCCCGGGGATCCCCGCTTATCTGGCCGAGCGACGCTTTCCAGAAGATCGCCTCGCCGGCGCCGCGGTGACGCATGTCTGGACCCAGGATGCGGCGGAGACGCGCCACATCGCGGCGGCAAGCCTCATCCCCAACATCGTCGCGAAGCCGGAAGACATGATCGGCGCGGTCGACGGCCTGCTGCTGGCGCGCGACGATGCCGAAAATCACGCCCGCTTCGCGCTCCCCTTTCTCGAAAGCGGCCTTCCCGTCTATATCGACAAACCCTTCGCGTTGACGCGTGCTGCCGCCGAAAAGCTGCTCGCCGCGGAAAGCTGGCCGGGCCAGATCTTCACCGGCACCGCTGTCACCTGGGCGGCGGAGATGAATCCGTCGCCTGAGGACATGGCGCGCATTGGCCGCATCCGCCATGTGGCTGGTGTGACACCCAAATATTGGGAGACTTACGGCGTCCATGTAATCGAACCGGCGCTGAAGCTCCTCGGCATTGCCCGCGCACCGGATGAGATCAAAGCAACCGGCGCGGAAAAGCAGCGTCTCGTCACCTGCCTGTGGCGGGCGGAAGGTGTGAGCGCTGCGTTCGCGGCGCTGGGTGCGCTCTCAGCGCCGATCGGCCTCACGGTCTTTGGCGAAAGCGGCTTCCAATCGCTCACCTTCAGGGATTCCTTCACCGCCTTCCGCACCGCACTCCATGAATTCTGCGAAGGTGTGAGGCGCCGCGAGCGGCGCTTCGACCTCCCACGCACGCTTGCCGTGACCGACATTCTGGAACGCGGGAGCGCCTGAGATGGTCATTCCGAACAGCATCGCCATCATTCCGGCGCGCGGCGGCTCGCGGCGCATCCCCCGGAAGAACGTGGCCGACTTTCTGGGGAAACCGCTCATCGCCTGGTCGATCGAGGCAGCGCGGGGAAGCGGCCTTTTCGAGACGGTGCTGGTCGGCACCGACGATCCGGAGATCGCCGAGATATCCCGCGCGCATGGCGCCGAGGTGCCGTTCCTGCGCCAGAAGACGGGCGACGATCATTCGCCGGTCTCGCTTGCGACCATCGAGGCGCTGGAGCAATTCGCGGCCCATCGCGGCCGCGCCGCCGATTTCGTGGTGCAGCTCCTGCCCACCTGTCCCTTGCGCAACGCGGCCCATGTCAGCGCCTGCGTCGCCGCGTTCCAGGCAGGCTCGGCCGATTTCCTGCTGAGCTGCACCGATTACGGCCCCTTGAATCCCTGGTGGGCGATCGCAATCGGCAAGGACGGCACGCCACGCCCGCTCCATCCGGAAGCGATGACCAAGCGCTCGCAGGATCTGGAAACGGTCTATTGCCCCTCGGGCGCCATCTGGATCGCCCGTGTGCCCGCCCTCATGCAGTCACGCACTTTCTACGGCCCCGGCCACCGCTTCTGGCCGATGGATTGGCGCGCCGCCATCGACATCGACACGCCGGAAGATCTGGCGCTGGCGCGGGCACTCGCCGCTGTTGGCAACGAGCAAGGCTGAAGACAGTGCTGCAGATTCTCCTGGATTCCGCCAGGAAGTCCGGCCATTACCGTGACGTGAAGAGTGTCAAAGCGCTGGTGTGGGTTTGATGGAATTGGAAGCGGCCGGATTTACCTTAAGGCGAGTGTTCGACAGCTGGACCGGGCGGGTCGAGGAACATGCCCGGCGCGTGGCGCAGAAAATCGACTGGGGCGACTGGCGGGCCGGGCGCCCGACCATCCTCTGCCTCGAGCGCGCGCTCTTCGCCAAGGACATTGCCGAGCTGAAGAAGCGCACCGGCCTCAACCTCCCCTGCGTCGGCGTCGTCGCGGTGAAGCGGCCGCAGGAGCGGTGGGTGCATCCCAAATGGCGCCGGCAGGCGCATCTCTGGCACGATCTCAACACGCATCTGCCGCGGACCCGCGCCATCCTTCAGCGTTTCGGCGTCGCCTTCCTGCGCGCCGCCGCGTCGACGCACCCCATCGATGCCGTCTGCGCCGCCAATACGGATTACTGGCAGGACGAAGCCTTGCGCATGGGTTGCCGAGAGCTTGGCATCCCCTTCATGGCGCTTTCGCGCGAAAGCTACGGCATCGGCCGCGGGCGCGAATTCGTCGCCAACAATTACAAAAGCGGCAATTTCTACTTCAACGGCGCGGCTTGCGCCGTCGCCTCCGAAACCTGCCGGCAATTCATGCTGGGCCAGGGCGCCATGCGCGATGCGATGGTGTGCGCGACCGGCTGGCCGCGCTACGATGCCTGGCGCGATTACGCGATACCGCCCTTGCCGCAGCGCAAGCTCATCACACTGATGGCCTACGGCGATCCGAGTCAGGTCCAATATGCCGCCGCCAATTTTCGTGACGTGCTGAAGGTCTTCGCGCGGGCGGCGGAAAGCCAGCTCGCCAAGCCGGCGGAGGCGCGCCTGCGCTTCGTCATCAAGATGAAGAAGAGGAACGAGGATGCCTACATCCGCGAGATCGAGCCGGATCTGGAAAGGCTCGGGGTCGAGATCGTGGCCGATACGCCGCTCCCGGACCTCGTCACGCGCTCGCGCATGATCATCGGCTTCAATACGCTCGCGGTGCTGGAAGGCCTGCTGGCAAGCTGCGCCATCGTCGTGCCGGTGTGGAGTGATTCGGAGCGGCCCGCATCGGCGTGCCTGCTGCATCCCGACAATGCGGATGATGCGGAAGTGTGCTATTTTCCGCGCTCGGCGGTCGAGTTCGAAGCGCTGCTTGAACAGGGGCAAGCCGGCACCTTGCCGCCCAGGAGCACGCTGGAAAAGCGGCTGGCCCGTTTCAGCCGTCATTCCATGGTGACCGAGGCGATGACGGCGTCGGCGCGGTTCGAAGCCTTCGCCCGCGACGTGATTGCCCGGCAGAAGGGGAGAGGGGCTTGATGCGCGCGATTGTCACCGGCACCGGCAGCATTGCGGCACGCCATGTGAAGAATCTGCGCACGCTCTATCCGGCGGGCAAGATCGCGATCGTGGCCCGCGCCGCCGGCGCCGGCGTTCCCTTGTCGCTTGCGGGATATGTCGACGAAACGCATGCCGATATCGAAAGCGCGCTGCAATCTCCCGCTGATCTCGCGGTGATCGCGACGCCGGCCATCGCCCATGTCGATCAGGCGCTCGCCTGCGCCAAGCGCGGCATCGCCACGTTGATCGAAAAGCCGCTTGCCATGAAGGTGGCCGATGGCGAAAGGCTGCTGCCCCTGGCGGCGCAGGTGCGCCTCCTGGTCGGCTATTGCCTGCGCTATCATCCCCTGTTCATCGCACTCGAAAAACAGATCGCCGCCGGGGCGATCGGGCGCATCTACAATCTGCGCGCGGAAGTGGGGCAGTATTTGCCCAATTGGCGGCCCGGCACCGATTATCGCCGTGGTGTTACGGCACAGAAGGCGCTGGGCGGCGGCGCGCTCATGGAACTCAGCCACGAAATCGACCTGGTTCGCGCGCTGTTCGGCATGCCCAACGCCGTAACGGCCATGGCACAGCGCATCAGCGAACTTGAAACGGATGTCGAAGACGTGGCCGAGATCGTCTCGCGCCATCGGCACGGCGGGCACGATGTCATCGCCTCCATCCATCTCGATCTCTTCCGCCTCGTCCAACTCGCCTGAACAAGGCGCTGCCAGCCTTCCCTGTCGCCGGCCCGGCGCCCATGCTTTAATGGGGCGCGCGCAACTCACCCCGTCCGGCAGGCGTTCAACCGATGAGCGAATTCGGCCTTGTCATCTTCGATTGCGACGGTGTCCTTGTCGACAGCGAGGTCCTCGCCTGCGAGGCGGTGAGCCGGCAATTGCGGCGTCATGGCGTCGAGATCAGCCGTGCCGAAGTGATGCGCCGCTTCCTCGGCCGCAGCCGCGCCGAGATCGAACGCTACTATCTGGACCTGCAGGGCGTACCCCTGCCGGATAGCTTCGCCGACGACTTGGCGGCCGAGACGCGCAAGGCCTTCACCGGCACCCTCGCGGCGATGCCGCATGCCGATGCCTTGCTCCGACAAATGCGCACGCCTTACTGCCTCGCTTCCTCCAGCGACCGGCAGCGGGTCGAATTCTCCTTGAATTCGACGGGGCTTTCCCCCTACTTCATGGACCGCATTTTCACCGCAAGCCAGGTGGCCCGCGCCAAGCCGGCGCCGGATCTCTTCCTGCTTGCGGCGGAGCGGATGCAATGCGACGCCGCGCGCTGCCTCGTGATCGAGGACAGCATCAGCGGCGTCACGGCCGGGAAGGCGGCGGGAATGCGCGTTTGGGGATTCATTGGTGGCAGCCACTATGCGGATCGCGATGGCGAGAATCCGTTGCGGGCCGCTGGCGCCGATTGCGTCTTCTCAAGACTCGCGGATATCGCCCACGCCCTCAATCCCGGCAGCGTGCGGGTGGAGTAGGGCGATGGCCAACGGCGATGCAGACCGCTCCCGCCTCGACGATGCTGCGCGCGCCGGCTGGCTCTACTACATCGCCGGCCACACGCAGGACGAGATCGCGAAGAAGCTCCGCGTCTCGCGCGCGACCGCGCAGCGCCTCGTCTCGCTTTGCCTGTCGGAACGTCTCATCACTTTCCGCCTCGAGCATCCCATCGCTGCCTGCATGGAACTGGCGGCCAGACTCAAGGAGCGCTTCGATCTCACTTTCTGCGACGTGGCGCCGACGGATCTTGCCAACCCGTCGAACATCGCCGGCATCGCCGAGCGGGCGGCTTCCCTCCTGGAACAGACGCTGCGCTCGGAAAAGCCGGTCATCATCGCCATCGGCACGGGCCGCGCCATGCGCGCGGCGGTCGAGCAGCTGACGCCGACCGACCGGCCCGACCATCAGGTGGTCTCGATGGTCGGCAACATCTCGCCCGACGGGTCGGCAAGCTTCTTCGATCCCCTGGCGCGCCTCGCCGATCTCACCAAGGCGCGGCACTATCCGATGCCGCTGCCCGTCATCGTCTCGTCGGAAGAGGAATGCCGGCAATTGCTGCGCATCGACGCGGTGATGCGCGTGCGGGCGATTGCCGAGAAGGCGGATCTGCGCCTGGTCGGCATCGGCCAGGTCGATGCCGCAGCCCAGCTTCATGTCGACGGCTTCGTGACCAAAGGGGAGCTCAAGGAACTGATGGCTCTTGGCGCCATCGGCGAAGTGACCGGCTGGGCCTTCGATGCCGACGGGAAGATGCTCGCGGGCGGCACCAACCACCGCGTCACCTCCGTGCCGCATCCGGTGCCGGCCCAGGCGCTTACCGTCGGTGCCGCCTTGGGTGCCGCCAAGGTGAAGGCCATCCGCGCCGCCCTCAAGGGCCGCATCCTCAACGGCCTCATCACCGACGAAGCGACCGCCCAATCTTTGCTCGAATAGGGCCTTGCTCGAATAAGACCCGCCCCCTCGCTAGCAT
>CAZUAL010000144.1:0-9409 GCA_964618305.1 uncultured Dongia sp.
GCCATTGGCATCGAAGCAGGAGGAGTAGAGGATCGCATCCTCAGTGCCGAGGAAACGGGCAATCTCGGCCTCGAGCGCCTTGTGGATGTCCTGGGTCCCGCAGATGAAGCGTACCGAGGCCATGCCGAAGCCGTGATCGTCGAGCGCCTGCTTGGCGGCGGCGATCAGGCGCGGATCGTCGGCAAGCCCCAGGTAATTGTTGGCGCAAAAATTGAGGACATGGCGGCCATCGGCAAGGGCGATATCGGATCCCTGCGGCGTCGCGATGACGCGCTCCGCCTTCCAAAAACCGTCGGCCCGGATCTGCTCAAGGGTGGCGGCGATCTGGCCGTAAAAATCCTGTGCCATGAAGATGGGCTCCGTTTTGCGGCGATTATGAGCCTTTTCCCCGGCGCCGTGGCAAATGACTTTTGTGCACGACTGGGGCAACCCGAAATGCATTGCGGCCGGTATTGATGGATTGCCCATAATTGCCGCCGGGTCTATGAGTGAGAGCCATGTACCCCCGCAGCACAGACATGTCGTTCATGGCCAGTCGCTGCCGGCCGTCGACGCTCGCCGTCTATCGCTATTGGGACGGCAAGCGCGCCGGGCGGCGCATGCCGTCCAGGCGCGATCTCGATCCCGTCGAGATGAAGCCCTGGCTGTCGCACATGCAGCTCATCGACATCTTTCACAACCCGCGCCGGATGATCTATCGGCTGGTGGGCGAGCTTGACGTCACCTTCCGCGGCTACAACCCCACTGGCAAGTCGGTCGAGGAATGCTCTATCGGGCTCACGCGCGAGGAAACACTCAGGAACTATGACATCGTCATCGACCAGCGCACGCCGCTCTACGATTGGTCTGACTATGTCAGTCCGACCGGTTATATGCGCAGCCAAGAGGAAATCCTGCTGCCCCTCTCGGACGATGACGATCTGGTCAACATGGTGTTGACCTTCGCCGAGATCGACCTCAAGGGGACCAGCGAATGATGGCTCGGCGAATGATGGCCCGGTTAACGTCGACCTGGTGCGTTAGTTCTCCAGGCTGCGGCCGAGGCTCTTGGCCATCACCAGGTAGAGCTTGCCGACATCGGCGGTGACGATGGCGGCATTCAGCACTGCCTCCGGATCCGCCTTGGCGGATTGCGTCAGCAGATCCTCGAACTTCTTCATGTAGCGATCGACGATATCGCGGAAGCGCTCGTCGCGGCCATAACGCTGCTCGATCGCCGGGATGACGTAGGAATCCTTGTTGCGGAACAAGCGCCGGGCGAAGATCGAGCGGTCGCCTTCGCGGTAGCGCTTCCAGATGTCCTCAGGGATCTCGTTGTCGAGCAGCGAATGGATGTCGAGAGCGATGCCGTTCAATTCCTCGATCATGACAGAGGCTGCCCGCAGGAAGCTGTCGCGGGTGGAATTGTTCTGCGTCTCGCGCAGCTTGTCGATGCGTTCCAGCGCGATCTGCGAGGTCTTGGCAAGCTCCAGGCTTTGCGTGCGGAAAGCCTCGCCGAGCTCGACGGCCTTTGCCTGAGCGAGATCAAGGGCGCGGCCGAAACCTTCCGCCTGGCGCTCGAAGCTTTGCCCGATGGCGCCAACTTTGCCGGCCGCGTTTTCGGCAGCCCGGCTCATCGATTCGATACGCCGGTCGATGTCGGTGCCAAGGCCGGCGAGATGCTGGTTCATCCGCGCCGCCGCCTGGGCCAGTGCTTCGACCTGGCGGTTGAGGATTTCACTCGCCTGCTGCGCATCGCCGCGCGCACCTTCCGCCGATGCCTTGGCGGCGAGTGCGGCGTCGGAGAATTCCTTGGCCTGGGCGCGCAGCTGGAAGCGCACCTGCTCGGCCATGTCGTGGACCTTCACGGAAAGATCGGTGAGTTCCGCGATCTGCTCGGCGACCGCCGCCTTGACACCGCTCACCTGCTGCGCCGCCTTCTTGGTAACGACGGACAGCGCCTCGGCGCCATCGCGGAAGAGCTGGATCGTATCCTTGGCCTGGCGCGTGCTTTCGGCCGTGGTGGCGCGCAGATATTCGCTCAGGTTCTGGGCCGAGATGTTGAGGGAGGAAAGCTGGTTCTGCCCCTCCTTGCCAACTGCCGCCAGCTGCTCGACCCGCTGGCCAAGCGTCACGTTGAGCTGCTGCTGGCGCAACACCGCCTGGTCGGTGATGGTCGACAGGATCTCGGCTTGCGACGCCAGCGACTTTCCCATCTGTTCCAGCTTGTCGCGGGCCATTTCGGAGGCTTCCGACAATTGCCGCGCATGGCCTTCATAGAGCCCGGCCAGTTCCGCCGTGCGCTTGCCGCCTTCCTCCGTCGCCTGCTTCACGAGTTCACTTTGGCGGGCGACATCCTGGTGCAGCGTCGCCGCCTTCTCGAGGGCCGAATTGGCAACACCTTCCAGCGCGGACAAGCCTTCGCGCATCTGCTGCTGCAGCGTGCCGGCGGTGCCCGATGCCTTCTCGGCCGCCTGGCGCAGGGTCTCCGCCTCGGTCCGGAAGACGGTGCCGATGACCCGGGCCTCGACCTCGACCTTCTGCGTCACCGACGACAATTCCTCGATCTGGGTCTTGAGCGCGTCGCGCACCTCGTTGGTCGCCGCCTGGGTCCGCGACAGGGCGGCCGTCAGATCGTCGTTCTGGCGCATCAGGGTCTGGCCAAGCTCGATCGCCTGGTGCCCGGCCTGCTCCGTCGCCGCCTTCAGGTTGGCCGCGTTCTTCTGCACGATCGCCTGCAGCGCATCGGCAAGGTCGGCGGCCTGGCGTTGCATCAGCCGGCCCGCTTCGAGCGCGCGTTCGTTGATTTCCAGCCCGGCGATGTTCACTTGCTTCGCCTGATCGACCAGCGCGTCGCGCATGGCGATGGCAACCTGCGCCGCCTGCTCCGCCGCCTTGCCAAGCGTCACCGCCTGCTCGTCGGCACTCGCCTTCAACCGGTCGCCATGTTCGGCGATGCCGGTTAAGCGTTTCTCTATCTCGGCATATTGTTCGGCGAGGCGCGAACGCACCTCTTCACCGGCCTTTTCGCCAGCACCACCCAGCGCGTCGCGATGCGCGGCCGTCGCCGCCTCGAAGCGCCGCGTGCTTTCAGCCATCATGGCGGCGAGGTTCTCCGCCTGCACGCGGGCGGCGGCACCCAATCCTTCGGTCTGCTGCACGGCGGCGGCGGTTGCCGCGGCGATCTCCTGCGCCTGCAGCCGCAACGCGCCCGCGAAATGTTCGGCAGCCTGCTTCGAAGCCGCGATGAGCTCGTCGCGCTGGGCGTGGGTGATGCCTTCCAGCGCCGCCGAGCGGCTGGCGACAGCTTCCGCCGCCGCGACGAACTCGTCAGCCTGACGGCGCAGAATGTCGCGGAAGCCTTCGGCCGCCGCCGCCGCCGCCTCGACCAGATGGTCGCGCTGGCTCAGGATCGTGCCGTCGAGCGCCGTCGTGCGCGTGATGAGCGTCGCGGTCAATCCTTCCATGCCGGAAATCTGCCGCTCGATCTCACCCTTGAGCCGCGCCACAGCGCCGTCGCCGGCGCTCTGGATGGCGTCGGCCAGAATGAGGCTTTCGCTCTTCACCGTCTCGCCGAGCCCGCTCACCTTGAAGCCGAGATTGCCCGCGATGCGGTCGATCTCGTTCTCCTGCGCGTGGAAGGTCTCGCGGAGCTTGGCGAGCGTCTCCTCGGCCGTGTTCTTGAAGCGCAGGCCCAGCGCATCGCCCTCGCTGCCGATCTTGGCGGAAAGATCGCCGACCCTGGCGGCAAGATCCTGCGCCACCTGTTCGAGCCTTGACGCATGGGTCTCAAGCTCGCCCTTGATCTGGGCGCTGGCGGCATCGCCCGCGTCGCTCAGGCGTTGGCGTTGGGCGGCAATGGCGGCATCGAGCGCCGCTGCCTGCTTCTGCACTTCGGCCACGCGCTCTGAAATGCCGGCTTCCGTATCCTTGAGGCGCGCGGCGATGATGCCGGCATGGTCGCCCAGCACATTCTGCTGGCGTGCCGTCTCGCTCCTGAGATCGCCCAGCGCCTTTTCGGTGCTTTCCTGCATCTGGCGGACGAGATTGCCGCTTTCGCTGCCGACCGTCGCGCTCAGCGCCGCGACCTTCGCCGCAAGGGCTTGCGCCATCTCGGCGAGGGAAGCCGCATGCGTGTCAAGCTCGGCGCGGATCTGGCCCGTCGCCGCATTGCCGGCATCGCTCAAACGCTGCCGCTGATCGGCGATCGCGGTGTCGAGCGAGGCGGCGCGTTCCAGCACCTCGTTCACATTGGCGGTCAGCGCCGTCTCGCTGACGCGCAAGCGCGCGCCCAACGCATCGACATGCGCGCTCATCGCCGTCTGCTGGCGCTCGGTCTCCGCCTTCAGCTCAGCCAGCGCCTTGTCGCTCGCGGCCTGCAGGGCGCGCGCCATGGCAGCACTTTCGGCATCGACCACGGTGCTGAGCAGCGAAACCTTTGACGCCAGATCAGCGCCCATCTGGTTGAGGCTCGCCGCATGATTGTCGAGATCGGCGCGGATCTTGAGGCTGGCCGCGTCGCCGGCTTGGGTGAGCTTGTCGCGCTGTTCGGCGATGATGGCATCGAGCGCCTTCGTTTCGGCAACCATGGCGGCGATGCTGGCGCTCACCGCGCTTTCATTCTCGCGCAGGCGCTGGGCCAGCCGCTCGGCGGCACGGTCGGCGGCCTGTTCCAGCAGATGGCCTTGCGATTCGACCGTCTGGCCGAGACGCCGGCTGGCCGCTTCCTCGGCCTCGGCGAGGACGGCGAGGCGCTCTTCCTGCCGCTTCAGAAGCGCGGCAAAACGCTCGGCATGGGACTCAGCCGCACCGCTCAGCGCCTCGGCGGCACCGTCGACATTCTTGGCGAGTTCTGCCTGGCGAGTATTCTGCGCCTCGGAGAGGGCGCCGAGCTTCGCGGTCTCGGCATCGATATGCTGGCGCAGGCGCTGGGCCGCCGCATCGGCCGCCAAAGACAGGCGCTGGCCCTGGGCGTCGACCTTGCCGACAAGGGCCTCGGTCTCGCTGCTCGTCGTCTGGGCGATCGTCTCGATCGATTTCAGCAGTTCGGCAAAGCGCTGGCCGATCTGCTCGCCGACGCGGCCGGCTGATTCCTGGAAGTCGCTGGCCTCGGTCCGGAGGGCGTTCTTCACCGCCTGGTTCTGTTCGCCGACCTTGTCCATCAGCGCGCGGATCATGGCGGCCGTGTCGCCGGACATGCGGTCGAGCGACTGGCGGAACTGCTCGGCGGCGGTGAGGGCGGCATGGGTCAAGCGCTCGGCCTGGCTGCGGGCCGCCTCCTCAAGCTGCGTATTGTCGCTCTTGGCGCGGGCAACACTCTCGTTGATGATCTCGCCGATGCGGGTGAGCGATTCGACGAAATCCTCGGAAAGCGATTTCGCGGCCGCCACTGAAAGATCGCCTTCCTCGCGCATCTGGCGCTGGATCTCGGCGGTCTTGCGCATGACCTCGCCGACCGTCGCCGTCGCCGTCGCCGACACCAGCTCGTGATGGCGCCGCAGCGTGTTGGCAAAGCGCTCGGCGCTCGCTTCCGCCTGGTCGTGCATGTCCTTGCTCTGCCGCTCGATGGCAGCGAGCACCGCGTTGATGCGCGTCTCGGTTGCCTGCGTCGCGGCTTCAATGCTGGCTTGCTCGGCGGCGGCGCGCGATTCCAGCGCGGCACCGGCGGTCGCAAAGGATTTGTCGAGGGCAGCAAGGTGTGCGGCCATGTTGCGGTCGAGCTCGCGGTAGCGCTGTGTCGCCTTTTCCTCGGCTTCGCGCAGGATCGTGATTTCCTGAGCGATCTCGCCGCGCATCAGGGCGAAGGCGTCGGTCGTGCGTTCCGACAGCCTTGCCGCCTGCGCCGACAGGGCGGCCTGCAATTCCTCGCCCGCGTCGATCGCCTGCGCTTTTGCGGCATTGATCCCCTGCAGCTGCAGGGCCAGCGCCTGCGCCACGTCGTTGGCATGGCGGCCGGCCTGCGCGGTGATCTCGCTCACCACCTGACGCAGGGCGCCCTCGGCTTCGGCCGTGTTGCGCTTGCCGGCATCAATCGCCTCGCTGGTCCCGCGGTTGAGGGCTTCGAGCTGCTGATTGAATTCGCGCGTCGTGCGGCTGAGGATCTCCGTGATGGTCGCCAGCTGCTCGTCGCCCGCATCGGCCAGCGCCTTGCCTTCGCGACGGGCCGCTTCGCCGGCCTCGTCGAGATGCCGGCTGATCGTGGCCAGTTCCTTGCGCAGGCCGAGCGTCGCCTTCTCGGCGCTGTCGGCAAGGATCTCGGCCTGCCGCTCGACGGCGTCGCGCACCGAGGCGCCGTGATCAAGCACACGGTCGAGAATGGCATTGATCTCCTGCCGCTTCTCCTCGAAGGCGGCCACGACCCGGTCGGCCGAATCGGCGGCGATCGTTTCGAGTGCGCTCGATTCCTGTTCGGCGGCGCGCTTCAACGCGGCCTTCTGCTCGGCGAGCGTCGTCTGCATGTCGTTGAGAAGCTGGCGCTGGCGTGACAGTTCCGCCTCGACCGCCTCGGTCTCCTGGCGCGCCGCGCGCGCGGCGTTGTCGAGATCGCCGCGCTGGTGCTGGAAGCGCCCTTCAATCAGGGCCAGCGCCGCTGCCGCATCCTCGGTCGCGGCCTTGAGTTCGATCGTCTGCCGGCGGACGGCATCGGCGACCGTCGCCACGCGCTGCTCGGCTTGCGGATTGGGATAGGTCAGCATGGCAAGATGCTGGGCCAGGAGCGCCGTCTGCCGCTCGAGATCGCGCCCGCGCATGACATAGCCGATGACGACCCAGACGAAGACGGCCGGCGAGAAGAAAGCGATGACGATCTGCGCCAGCTCGGCCGGCATCAGGTCCTGGAGATTTTCAAGGCCCACCGCATCGGCCACATGCCAGCCATAGGCGGCGAACCAGCCGAGCGTCAGCAGCGCGCCCAGGATGACGGCGCGCTGATGGTGCTTGGTCGACGGATCGCTCCCCGCCGCGGCCTTCAAGAGGCTGCGCGCCGTGCCCGATTCCTGATCCCCTTTGCCCATACTCGACCCCTGGCTCGACCCTGCTTCAACCCTGTATCAGCCCTGGCTCATGCCAGTTCTTGTCCGCCCCCCTGCATCTAGGCGGTCGGGGTGGTCCCAACCCCTATCCGTTGTTCAGGCGGAAAGTGAAGCGAAGAGTCTAAGCCATTGGTAGAAAAGGTGCAAATGGCTCCCGTGTGATCATTCCGTGGAGGAGGTCAAGGGTCGTCCCCGGGCCATACGCGGGCGCGTCAATCGCGCCCGCCCGCTTTGAGCTGGTACCAGGACGCATCTTCCTCGTCCGCGGGGGCGCCGGCCAGACGGTCGGTGTGGTCATGATTGTTCTGCGGCCGATCCCAATTCGAACCACCCCAATTCTGTTCGCCCTGCCAATTCTGCTGGTCGTGCCAGTTCTGCTGGTTGCGCCATTCGAGGTAGGCAAGATAACGGTTGAGTTGCGCCTGATAGGTCTTGCGGTCGACCGATCCGCCGCGATGGGTCAGGCGGTCATAGCCGTGGCGTTCCGCCCACTTCCATTCCTTTTTGCTGATGTCGCCATCATGGTTGCGGTCGATCTGCTCCCAGCCGAAGGGCGCCGGAACCTTCTTGGGCTTGTGATCTGGCGGCTTGCAGCGGCACAAGCAGTGTGCCGGCGAAGAGGGCAGAAGCGACAACGAGACGAGAAAAACGCGACATGACCATCCCTTTCAGGTTGGGCGCCCGCGTTGACGGGCCGCCGACAAGAAATCTCACGGTCAGAGATGGCGCTGCCTGTGCAACACCCCAATCACGTTCCGTTGAAAGGGTGCGCGGCCCGGCCGGCCGGTTGCGGCAAGCGCCTCAGGCGGCCTTGCTGCCCGGCTTTTCGATCAAGGCCAGAATCTCAGCGGCGGCCTTCGGGATGTTGGTGCCAGGGCCGAAGATGGCGGCGACACCGGCTTCCTTCAGCATGGCGTAATCTTGCGCCGGGATGACACCGCCGCACACGACACGGATGTCGGGGGCACCCTGGTCTTTGAGCGCCTTGATGAGCTGCGGCACCAGCGTCTTGTGCCCGGCCGCCTGGCTTGAGACGCCGATCACGTGCACGTCGTTCTCGATCGCCTGGCGCGCGGCTTCCTCCGGCACTTGGAACAGCGGGCCGACATCGACGTCGAAGCCGATATCGGCAAAGGCGGTGGCGATAATCTTGGCGCCGCGGTCATGGCCGTCCTGCCCCAGCTTCACCACCAGCATGCGCGGGCGGCGTCCCTCGGCGCTGGCGAAATCCTTCACGCGCCGCTGGATCGCGGCAAAGTCCGGATCGTCGCGATAGGCGGCGCCATAGACGCCGGCAATCGAGCGGATCTCCGCCTTGTGCCGCGTGAACACATCCTCGAGCGCCGAGGAAACCTCGCCGACGCTGCAGCGCGCGCGCATCGCGTCGACGGAAAGGGCCAGCAGATTGCCGGTCCCGTTTTTGGCGGCGGTACGCAGGGCGTCGAGCGCCGCCTTCACCTTGGCGCCGTCGCGCTTCGCCTTCATCGCATTCAAACGCGCGATCTGCTGCTCGCGCACTTTCGTATTGTCGATGTCGAGCACTTCGACATCCGCCTCTTCGCGCGCCTGGTACTTGTTGACGCCGACGATCACATCCTCGCCGCGATCAACGCGGGCCTGGCGTTTGGCGGCAGCTTCCTCGATGCGGAGCTTCGGCATGCCGCTTTCGACCGCCTTGGTCATGCCGCCCAGGGCTTCGACTTCGGCGATGAGCTTTTCGGCCGCCGCGACGAGGCTCGCGGTCAGGCTTTCGACATAGTAGGAACCGCCCATCGGATCGATGACGGCCGGAATGCCGCTTTCCTCCTGGATGACCAGCTGCGTGTTGCGCGCGATATGCGCCGAAAAGGGTGTCGGCAAGGCGATCGCCTCATCCAGCGCATTGGTGTGCAGCGATTGCGTGCCGCCGAGAACCGCCGCCATCGCTTCGATGGTCGTGCGGATGACATTGTTGTAGGGATCCTGCTCCTGCAGCGAGACGCCGGACGTCTGGCAATGGGTGCGCAGGGCAAGGCTCTGCGGATCCTTCGGGTCGAACTGCTTCATCAGCTTCGCCCACAGGAAGCGCGCAGCGCGGAGCTTCGCGATCTCCATGAAGAAGTTCATACCGATGGCGAAGAAGAATGAAAGACGCGGCGCGAATTCGTCGACCTTCAGACCCTTCGACAGGGCCGCGCGCACATATTCAAGGCCGTCGGCCAATGTGAAGGCCAGCTCCTGCACCGCATTGGCGCCGGCTTCCTGCATGTGATAGCCGCTGATGGAGATCGAGTTGAACCTCGGCATCTCCTTCGCCGTGTATTCGATGATGTCCGCCACGATCCGCATCGATGGTGCCGGCGGATAGATATAGGTGTTGCGGACCATGAACTCCTTGAGGATGTCGTTCTGGATGGTCC
>CAZUAL010000145.1:0-3105 GCA_964618305.1 uncultured Dongia sp.
GGCTGTAGCTGGAGCAACCCGCCAGCAAAGAGGCCGTCAGGACAGCCGCCACAATCCGTTTCATCTTGAACTCCCTTTCCTGCTTATCTCGTCCCGGCGCCAAACCCGGACTGCCCCTAGGCACGGCGCCAGATAGCCACTCAATTCGCACGCATTATAAAGCGTTTCCCTGTGGGCCCGCACACTCAAATTTTGGTGAGCGGGGCACTGGGGTGTGGGGTTAGTAGTAAGTCGAATAACCGCGGCCGCGCATGCAGTTATTGAGCACCTGCTTCTGGTTCTGCGTGCCCTGGTAGGCACCGCCGGCAAGCCCCAGAACGCCACCCGCGGCGGCACCCACGGCGGCACCCTCGCCCACCGACACGCCCTTGAAAAGGGCGCCAGAGAGCGCACCCAGGGCAGCGCCGCCCGCCGCACCACCGATCGCGCCCACGGCCGCGTCCTGGACCGGGCTCACCTGATTGGCATAGGCCTGGCACTCGGCGAGGTCCTGATTGTAGGTGTTGGCGCCCGTCTGCTGATAATAGGGCTGATAGGTCTGCGCAAAAGCGGCCTGGCTCAGCAGCGACAAGGCGGCGGCAAGAACGAAGCGTTTCATGGTCTGATCCCTTTCCCAACCGATGGCCACCGAAGCGGGGCCGTTGGTTGTAGAATTAGGGCGGATTCGGTTTTCCCGCAGTGACCGGCGACACAGAACCGGCGTGACGGGGCGCACACTCAGTCCCAGCGTCAATCCCAGTGAGGGGTTATCACCACCATCAGCTGGTCGACTTTTGCCCCGTTCGACGACAGCGGCAACATGGCCAGTTCGTACTTGATGATCCGCCCGTTATATGGGGTTTCCCGCTCATGATACTGAACTCGGCCGGACTCGACCGTATGATCGAAAGTCGTTTTGGCCAACTGATAGTAGTCGCCCTCGAAGCACTCATGCAGGTAGCGCCTCGTGCAATCCACACCAAAAAGCTCGACTTGCCGGGTCCCGTCGAGCCGGCACCAGAATCGGCGAGGATTCTCTTCGACATCAAACAGTGAGATATCGCCCAAGGCAAAGACCATTTCTGAGGGATCGAAATCGGTCCGACTTGGCCATTTGCGCCCCGCTCGCTTCGATTCCCATAGGGCAACCATGGCCCTTAATGTGGGATGCTTGGCAGAGGCAATAAGTTCTGCGACGGCGGGATCCATCGAGCTCCTGCTCAGGCAATTCACCAGTGAGTATGGCTGGCCTCGGCACAACAAATCCACCACCGTTTGTGACGCTCTATTGACAGCGCCCGGCCGCACGATAGAGAGAGACTGCGAATGCGCAGCAAGGATTTGAGCCCTATCGATGCAGAAGGCCGGGAACAATCAGAAGGATCGGACCAGGGCACGGCGGAAGGCCCCCGCGGGTCGCACGATGAAACCCGCCCCGTCGCCAACCCAGATCTACGAGCAGTTGCGCCAGCGCATCGCGACCCGCCATTACGCACCGGGCACACGCCTTTCAGAAACCGAGCTTGCCACCGAATTCGGCTTGAGCCGCACGCCGATCCGGCAGGCCCTGCAGCGCCTTGCCGCCGACCATCTGGTCGGCATCAAGAACGGCGTCGGGGCAACCGTGACGGATCTCGACCGGGCGGAGATCGACCAGGCCTATTATCTGCGCTGCGAACTGGCGGCCATGATCGGGCACCTCAATCCAAAGCCCCTGTCGGCCAAGGACCTCGCCGAGCTGAAGGACGTGCATGGCCGCGTGAAGGCGATGCTGGGCCGGCGTGGCAATGTTGCGCTCAATGAGTTTTCGGAGCTTTGCGAACACTTCCACAACATCGTCAACAATGTCATCGGCGCACGCATGCTGCGCGACTTCATCGAGATGCTCTATCACCAGACGGACCGTTTCTGGTTCGGCTGGATGAGCGAAGCGGACATGCGCGCGGAGATCACGCATTTCTTGCACGAGGTCGAGGAAACGCAGCGCGCGCTTGAGATCAATGATTTCGAAGCTGTGGGCTATATCCGCCGCAACCACATCACAATGATGCTTGCGCGCATGAGCGCCTACCGCGACCGCACCGCCAAGAACTGATCAGGCGGCGCTCCGGGACAAGTGATTGTCCCACTGCAAGGCCATTGCCGGCAACTCGCTAGCCGAAACGCTTTCCGCCAAAGTGACAAGCCGGCTGCGCCCATGGCCGGAGGTCAGAAGAAACTGGCCGGCCTTGCCGCCGGCGGCGACCCCGCAGACATCGGCAAGATCGTCATGACCGAGATAGGCACCATCGGCCGACCAGAAGACCGACAAGCCGCCGCGTGGTGACGTGGCACAAATCAACTGTCCGCTCGTGTCGACGGCGACGCTGCCGATATAGCCGGCAAGGCGGCGATGGGCATCGCCGGGAAGAGAGAGCGGCAGGACTTCACCGCCCCTGTCGACAATGAAGACAAGTGCCCGCAGATCCGTCGCCGGATCCTGATCCTGCGCACCGCAGACGATCCGGCCGTCGGCCAGGCGCGCGAGATGCCGCAGGGAAAGCGTCTCGTCATCCTCGTCCAACACGGATTTCGACACGAGCATCCCCGTCGCTGCGTCGAGGCGCACCAGCGAGGAGTCGATCGGATCGGTCGCGTTCCGGTCGACGATGCCGCCATTGCCGACGACGAGCGACACACCATCAACCGACCAGATCAATTCATGCGGTTCAATGCCGTGGGTCGAATAACCGCCGATCAGGCTGGCATCCGCCGCCCGATAGATGCCGATGCGGCCGAGCTGCTTCTTGCCCTCACTCTGCGTCGTGTAGATCGTGGCGCCGTCGGGGGAAAACACGGCGTGACCATCAAACGTGCATCCGGGCAAAGGCTTCAGCGAGCCACGCAGATCGCCAGTTGCGAGATCACAGAGCAAAGCCATGGGTCCGGGCTTGCGACCGACGACGATGCAGCAGAGCCGGCCCGGATCAGCGATCACGTCATGAGCACGAAACTCGATCGCACGCTGCCAAATCAAGCGCCCGTCAGGGCTCAGCGCGACGGCGCCAAATCCGCCATCAATGCCGCAGGCGGCAAGGTGCGTGGGCCGATCGCTCACGACCCGTCCCCATCCAGCTCGGTGAAGCC
>CAZUAL010000145.1:3115-9380 GCA_964618305.1 uncultured Dongia sp.
CGGTACCTTTTGCCGTAGCTGGTCGCGCAGCAGATTCACTTTAACCAGCAGGTTCGTGATCGGCTTGCGCTGATCTTGCGCCGCAACCGCGCCGGCAAGATCATCACCCGCTTTCTCGGCCGCCTCGATGGCGCCATCGAAGGCCTTGGAGAGCTTCTCCTTGAGCGGCTGCTGATCGGCCGGCAGCAACATGGAAAAACCGCTATCAGAGAGAACGGCATTTCGTGCTGTCGCAAGATTGAACCGAATATTGCGCAACGACCGGCCGGAGCGCCATTGCTCCGCCGATTTTGGCTTGGCCCCGGCAGCGTCGGCACCCAAGGGTACGCCCAGCTTTTGATCCGCCACGATCTGCAGAATGGTAAGCAGATTCGTGTAGGATTGCGTGGCGGCTTCCGCCGGGTTCTCGGCGAAGAGCGCCGGATTGGCAAGTCCAGTACGCCAACCCGCTTCCGCCTCCGCGGTAACATTCTTCAGATTGAGAGCGATTGCCGCCGCCACCGCACAGCGGCGAGAGGGAATGTCGGCACCGGCATCGGCGAAAACGATGCGCTCGAGTGCCGGCAAGCCCTGGATGGCCACGCTGGCGGAAGCAAATCGCCCGCCTTCAAGCTCGCCGGCATCATTGCTCTTAAGCAGTGCCGAAAGCTGTTTCTCGACGATGTTGCGCCGTTCCGGCCAGTAGGAGATCCGCTCGGCGCGCTGCCCATCGGCGAGCGGCCCCGTGCGGAACTGCTGAGCCGATGCCCAGGCATCGGCAAATTGGTTGAACGGCGCCTTGAGCGCTTCGATGTCGGTTCCGCCCGAACAGGCCTTTTGAGCAGCATCGGCAAGTTTCGATGCCGCTTCGGACATGGCAACAAAGGCAGGCAAGACGAGATTCTTGGCATAGGCCGCATTGAATGCCGCAAAGTCGGCGTCAGCCGCGCGGGCGCCCTTGGCAAGA
Source organism: uncultured Dongia sp. (assembly GCA_964618305.1). Lineage (GTDB taxonomy): Bacteria > Pseudomonadota > Alphaproteobacteria > Dongiales > Dongiaceae > Dongia. Next base: position 4,062 of record CAZUAL010000145.1, read on the forward strand.
GCCGGCACCATGCCGGCCGCGAGGATTGCCGCGAGGGTCTGGCGTCTGGTGATCCTGTCGGGTCCGTCTGTCATGTTCGTCTTTCAAAGACTTGAGAGATAGGAAATGAGAGCTGAGCGTTCGTCCGCGGTCAAGCCGGCCACATGGTCCCGCGCCGGCAGCGCTTCGCCCCCGTGCCATAGGATCGCTTCAAGAAGGTTGCGCGCCCGTCCATCATGAAGAAAGGCCCCCTCCCCTTTGTGATCGACGGCCCAGCGCAGCCCCCAAAGCGGTGCAGTCCGCCATTCGCGCCCCGATGCTGCACCTTCCGGAAGATCCTCGGCCAAGCCATCGCCCAGATCGTGAAGAAGCAGATCGGTATAGGGCGCAATGTGCCGCCTCGTGCCGCTCCCTCTGGGCCATTCGATGTCGTACCCACCCAGATGGCAGGCGCCGCAGCCGCTTGCCTGGAAAATCTCCTGCCCCTCCTTGAGCATCTCGGCGGGGGGAGGCGGCTTTGGGCCGGCAGGCAGAACTGCTTCCGCCACAAAACGATCCAGCACTTTGACCAGGGTAGAGGTCACTTCCAGATTCTCGAACTGCGGTGAAGCGCCGCTCGGTGCCGCAAGGCATGTCTTTTGCCGTTCCGTGCATTCGCCATAGGCGTTCGGAAAGAGCGGTGTCGAGAGCCCCATATCGGCAAAGAAGGCATGGGAGTTCTGTGCTTCGATCCCCGGCTGCACGGCTTTCCAGCCGAAACGGCCCAACTCACGCTTGCCAGCATCCAACCAAGCGGGCCGGCCCGAAATGCCGTCGCCGTCCTTATCGTCCGGATCGGCGCGCGCGAGAATCTCCGCAGCCGGGATCGCGTCGAGCGGGCCCATGCCGTGAATGACCGGAGCAAGACGCAGCCCTGTCACCGTGTCTTTCGCCGGCGGTCCGTCCGCCATGGCGCTCAACGTGACCACCGGTCGCCGCAGCAGAACGATCGTACCGTCCGCAAGCTTTGTCTCCGCGATCGCAAAGGAAAGATCAACCTTGCCTTCGGGCGGTACGCCGCGCGCCGCTTCGGTCTGCAACTGATGCCCATAGGTCGGGTCAGCCTTGCCGTCACCCTTGGCACCGAGGCGCACAAGGAGCGACGGGCTGAGCGTGCCGTCTCGATTGAAGACGGCTCCCTTCCCTCCACCGGGGTGGCAAGCCGCGCATGAGCGCGCGTTGAACATCGGGCCGAGCCCGTCCGCCGCCTCCGTCGATGACGGCGCCGAGACCCAGATCCGCTCAAAGATCGATTGGCCGATCACGTTTTCCATGCGGGCAACGGGATCATCCTCACCCAAGGCTGGATCGCGGATGACTTTGACCACATGGCCCGGCTTGCCGGCATCTTCGGCAACCACATGACCAATTCCAACTGCCAGAACAAATCCGAAGCAAGCCAGCGCGAAGAGGCGCCCATACCAATTAAACGACACGGTAAATGCCCATCATGCCGGTTTCCTGATGCTCGATGATATGACAATGGATCATCCAGTCACCAGGATTGTCCGCGACGAAGGCGATTTTGACCCGTTCCTTGGGTGCCACGATCGTCGTGTCAGCAAAATGCGGCAGGACATCACTCTTGCTCGAAGAAATCAGCTTGAACGTGTGCCCGTGCAGATGAATGGGATGAATATGGGGCGTCTGGTTAACAACCTCGATCACATAGGTGCGGCCACGTCGGAACGTGAAAAGCGGCGGTGGCAGCACCTCGTGGGACCGGCTCGGCCAGGGTTGCCCATTGAGAGCCCAGAAGGTTTTCGGTGCGAGGCAGAGAGCGTCGGCAAAGCGCAGAGGAAGATTGCTCAGGGACAGATCCGCCGGCACCGATGAGGCGCTCAGTCGGAGTTGCACCATTTCGGCACCGTCCAACACCGGCTCCGGGATGGCCGACGAACGAAGTGCGGCCGGTTCGAATGGCTGGCGATTGAGCGGCTCACCCGTCGCTTCGATCTCCGCCATCACGATCGGTTCGGCGGAATAGTAGTTCACCAATTGCAGGCGCGTCCCGGCTTCGGCCGGCGCCCGCAAGGTGAGGTCGGCGCGCATCGCAGGGCCAAGGCGCCATGATTTGAGCTTCTGCGGCGGCAGCGGGTTGCCGTCCGTGGCGATCACCCAGGCATCGGCGCCGATGATGCCGAGGTCCACAACGCGCGACATGTCGACATTGAGGAAGCGCACCCGAATGTCACCGTTCGCGGGTACTTTGAAGATGGGCTTCACCTGATCATTGACGGTGCGATGCGCGCCGAACGTGCCGGCCTTGCCGGCCCCGGCATCGGTCATCATCGGTTGGTATCGCCCCGCTTCGTCGATGCGCCAATCCCGATAGGCGCAGACAAGGTCGGCATCATGGGGCCGCGTTTCGTCACCTTCGACGATGATGATGCCGGCAAGCCCGTGCCCCAACTGCTCCACAGTGTTGCAATGGGGGTGAAAGAAGAAAGTACCAGTATCGGGCGGCTGAAAGCGGTAGGTGAAGCGCTCCCCCGGCATGATCGGCGGCTGGGTAAGATAGGGAACGCCGTCCATCGCATTCGGCACGCGCAGGCCATGCCAATGAATGGTCGTATGTTCCGACAACCGGTTCTCCAGCGTCGCCTCGACCCAGTCGCCGTGGCGAACGCGGACGATCGCCGGTCCGTCCGTGTAGGAGAGAATCTCCGTGGGGGGCGCGGGCGGGGCAACCAGTTGAGCCAGGCGAGGCTTGGCGGTCAGTTCGACGAGCTGCGGGACAATTCCGCCGGGCATCGCGGGCGCAACCGGATAGCTCTGATCCGCCACACCGGATTCGGCCAGGGCTTCACCGATCACCCAACCGCCACCGGCTGCGGCAACAACGCCGCCAAGCGACAGAAGCGCTTGGCGGCGGCTGAACCTTGGTCCCTTCGCGGGTATATGCGTCATGACACCTTAACCCAACAGCGAACGGCTCCCGTTGCGCAGTGGGCGGCCGCCTTCCATTACTGGCTGACGGCGGATGGATTGTCGAGGCTGTCCGACCCTTCGACATTGATCTTGAGGCCGAGCGCCGCCACGGCGGCTTCGACCGCATGAGCCTGGGCGACGAGGGTCGTCACCACATTGTCGACGATCTTGTTACCCTCTGCATTGTCGGGACCGATCATTTGGTCATAAGCTTCCTTGCCGCTGTCGGCACGGTCCTTCATCGCCTGCATCGCCTTGCTGGCATCGGTCATCGCCGCGAGGACACGGTCATTCACTTTGGCATCGGCGGCGGCAACCAGATCCTTCACGCTCGCGCCTTCAACCTTGCCGCCGTCAGCGCGGGTGTAGCTGCCATTGTAGATGTCGACCATGCCTACCTGATCGAAATAATGGGAGTTGTGGGTATTGTCGCTGAAACAATCATGCTCCTCTTCCGGATCATGCAACATCAGGCCGAGCTTGGTGCGCTCGCCGGCAAGCTCGCCGTAGGAAAGGCTGCCGAGCCCAGTCAAAATGCCAGCAATGCCAGCCTTCGGATCGCCTGACAGAAGACGCTGGCGCGCGGCACCCTTTTCGGTCCACAGGTCGCGCATGCCTTCGAGATCCTCGATGAGAAGATCTGTCGCCGCCTGCAGGTAGGCCGCACGGCGGTCGCAATTGCCGTTCGTGCAATTCTTCGTGTCGTAATCGGTGGCCGGACGGTTGCCAGCACCCGGGCCCGTGCCGTTGAGATCCTGGCCCCAAAGCAGGAATTCAATGGCGTGATAGCCGATCGCCACATTGGCTTCGTTCTCGCCAACTTCCTGCAGCGACTGCAGGAGCTTCTTGTCGATCACACTGGCATCGACCTTGTCGGCGCCGATCTGCAGTTCCTTATGGGCGATCACATTGAGGGTGTAGAACGGGTTACTGTCCGACGCATCGCCGTATGAAGCGGCATCGACATAATCGATGAGGCCTTCGTCGAGCGGCCAGGCGTTGACCAAACCTTCCATGTCGTCGACCTCGGCATTGCCGAAGCGGAAGCCCTCCGTGCGCATATAGGCGGGGCGTGACGCGATCCAGGCGGCGCGGGCTGCCTTCAGGGTCTCTTCCGACGGCTCGGCAATCAGCTTGGCAACCGCAGCCTTCAGGGCCTCGGCCGACGTGACGGCATCGCCATACATGGCAGCGGCGATATCAGCGTAGTTCGCCAGAACCGCTTTTTCATCTGGCGCTGCTGCGGCCGCCGGCTGAACGAAGCCGAAGGCAAGCGCCATGGTCGAGACTGAGAACAATTTCAGATACTTGGTCATTTTTACCCCTGTCCGCGGCAATTGGTAATGCGAAGCATGTGCAATTTCATAGCGGATGGAGCGCTTACTTGCAACTCATTCGCATTTGCTTAATTGCGATGGAATGCCGCGGCACAGGCTGATGCCGCTCGAGTCTCTGGACTCCTGGAGAATCAGGCCGCCTTGGCTTCCTTGGCCTGCAGGGTTGTCATCTGTTCGATCTCGCCCCAGGACGTCCGCACCAGCTTGTCAGCCTCGGGACTGCTCTCTTTGCGCATGTATTCGCGCAGGCCTCGGTGGAAGGATTTGATATGCCGGTCGACTTCAATCTTGTGTCGGCGCAGGAAGTCTCGCCGGAAGAGAATGCGCTTGATGAGGTCGAGCGACATTTCCTCGTCCTGCACTGAGCTGACGATGGCGAAAGCGGCGCTGATCAAGGCAAAGCGCTGCGCTGATTCATTCTGCATTTCGTAGAGGCCGTCGAGATTGAAGGCTTCTTGCTTCTTTTCCTTCTCGGCGATGAGTTCGGTCATCGCATCGCCGGAGACATGATGCATGCGCTCGTTGTACTCGAACTCGAGCGCCATCACGGCCTGTTCAGCGCGCTTGACCTCCTCATAGGCAAGGTCGAGCTCGGCCTTCGCTTCCTCAATCAAATGGTGCCGTCTGATCGCCAAATGTGGCCGCTCCTCCTGCTACCCCTGAACAGGCAGCAGTCGCAGCATGACGGAAAGGCCCTTAAAGTGAGGTTAAGCTGCAACGTAACCTATTGGACAGGATCAATATCCTTTTGCAACATCAACCTGGTTGCGAAGTGGTTGACCGTTCATCGCCCGGCGGTAGTTCTCAAGAATATCGTCCGCTCCCGTGCCGGCACGCGTAATCGCCGCAACGTGCGGCGTGAGCGTGATCCGGGGATTCCGCCAGAAGGCGTGCGCCTCTGGCAGCGGTTCTTCCCGGAAGACGTCGAGGATAGCGCGGCGGATGCGCCCGCGCTCGAGCGCCGTCAGCAGATCCGCTTCGTTGAGCTGGGCGCCACGGCCGACATTGATAAGCAGGGTTCCATCATCGAGGT
>CAZUAL010000146.1:0-9373 GCA_964618305.1 uncultured Dongia sp.
CAACTACGCCACCGCGCTCGTCACCCTCGACCCGGACGTCACGGCCGACATCGCCGCCGCCAACGGACTGAGCAAGGACCCGTCGTCGTGGCCGACCGACCCGGTCGTCGAGCGGGCCGTGCGCGACGCGCTCACCGAGCTCAACGCCGGCCTCAACCGCTGGGAGACGGTCAAGGACGTCCGGATCCTGCCGCGCGACCTCTCGGTCGACGAGGGCGAGCTCACGCCGAGCCTGAAGATCAAGCGGCACAAGATCCGCGAAAAATGGGGCGCCGCCATCGCAAAGATGTATGAGCGCGGGTGACGGCGCGTTCTCACGCGCGCATTTGCGCATAAGTTGCCTTCGGCCCCCCTCTCCCTAACCCTCCCCCACGTTGGGGGGAGGGGGTGAGCGATGATTGCTTCCCGTTTCTCTCGTCTCTAACTCGTCTCTCTCTTCATTCTCCCCATCCGGACCCGCTCGGGCAGCTATGGCAGCCGTGACGTTTTCGGCTGTGACGTGGATGGCTTCCTGCCACCCAGGAGGGGAATCCGGTCACCGCATCGGATCCGGCGGGGGCTGGCTTAACCGCCGCAGCCCTGGGGGAGCGTCCTGTGACCCGGGACTCGCGGAGGATCGCTCACCCGCTGATCCGGGGGGCCGGGCCTTGTGGCCGCCGACCAAGCCTGCCCCTCTTGACCAGGGGCCGATGCTTTCGGCCTGCGTCCATCGCTGGACTTGCGCCGAGGGACAACCGAGCGGCTCCGGATGGGGAGCGGGTGATATGTGCACAGCCCTATTAGTACCAAATTCCTAGATCTTTGTCAAGAACATTATGAGAACAAGCAAGCTCGCTTCGCGCACCAACCCTAATTGGTCAGGCGCTCGATCCAGGCTCGATGCTGGGGAAATTCGTGGAGCAGCTCGGCGCGGTCGGCGAGTTCGAAGTCGGCAAAGTCGAAGCCCGGTGCCACGGTGCAGCCGGCCAAAGTGAATTGACTGTTCCTGGCCGGGAGCGCGCCGAACCAATAGCCCGCGGGCACCACATGCTGCGGCACATGGCGGCGCGAGAAATCGCGCCCCAGCGTGGTTTCGATGAGCTGGCCATCGGGCGAGATGGCGATGATGGTCAAAGGATCGCCCTCGTAGAAATGCCAGACCTCGTCGGAGGCGATGCGGTGCAGCTTCGATCTTTCTCCCGCGCGGAGCAGGTAATAGATCGCCGTGCTGTGATGGCGCGCGCCGCCGAAGCGGGCGGGAAGGCCGCTGGGCTCCACAAGCTCCGCCGCCCGGTAGGTCTCGCGGTAGAAGCCGCCCTCGGGGTGCGGGGCGAGTTCCAGCGCCGCGATCAGGTCGTCAATCGCGGCGGGCATAGCGGGCGACGGCCTGCTTCAGGAGATCGTGCGGCACGGCGTGGGCGGTGCGGCCCTTGTAGCCGGTCATGGTCTCGGCGGCGCAAAGGGCGTTCCAGATCGCCTCCTCGGTCGCCTCCGCCGCTGCCTGGAACAAGGCGGTGCATTCGTCCATGCCGAGCATGCGCACATCGGCCATCTTCGATTTCAGGGCGACGCGATTGCCGGTCGAGAAGGCCATGAAGATGTCGCCGGAACCGTTCGAACCGATGCCGCCAACCCAGGCGAGACCCGTTGTGGCGCGGCGCGCGAGGCGCTGGCACTGGATGGGCAGGAGCGGTGCGTCGGTTGCCAGGATGACGATGATCGAACCCTGCTCGGTCTTGCGCTCCTCATGCGCGGAAGCGACCGCCTTGGTGTCGATCTCGAGCCCGACCGGCGTGTGGCCGCAGCGCAGGAGCGAGCGCCGGCCGTAGTTCGACTGCACCAGGGCGCCCACGGTCCAGTCGCCATCTTCCGCCGACAGGCGGCGCGAGGCGGTGCCGGTGCCGCCCTTGAATTCATGGGTGATCATGCCGGTGCCGCCGCCGACATTGCCTTCGGCGACCGGGCCGGCCTTGGCGGAATCCAAAGCCTCGATCGCCATGTCGAGCGTCACCGGGAAGGTCTCGGCATCCGAAAGCCAGCCGTCCCAGGTTTCCGCCGCGACCGGCTGATGCCAAGCCTGGTCGATGCCCCGCCTTGCCGCGTGCACGCAGATCGCATCGCGCACGACACCCACGGCATGGGTGTTGCTGATGGTCATCGGTGCGGCGAGCAAGCCCTGTTCGTTGAGCCAGTGGCTGCCCGTCATCTCGCCATTGCCGTTGAAGGAATGGATGCCGGCAAACATGAAATCGGTATAGATGTCGTCACCCGGCCAGACCGCCGTGACACCGGTCCGCACCACATGCGGCTCGTCACGGATGAGCGTCGAATAGCCGACGCGCACGCCGGCCACATCGGTGATGGCGTTGAGTGGTCCCGGCGCCATTTCGCCCAACCGAATGCCAAGATCCCTGAGCCGCGCCTTTGCCATGATGTTTCCCCTGATGAAAGTTTGGGGGAGATTAGGCGAGGGCGCCGGGTGGCTCAAGCCATCTTCCGGAAGTGCCGCAATCAGGCGGCTTCAGGCAGTTTTACCCAGTCAGGAATGCCTATAACAACGCGCGTTCCCGAGGCATCAATGGGGCGTCCTTTGAGACTGTCCAAATGCTCAAGGCGAATGAGCGCCAGACCCACGCCATCTTTCGTATGACGAATCTCGCCGACTTCCTTTCCGTCGACGGTGATCAATGTTCCTGGCGCCAATCCGGGCCCCTCCGTCGAGATCGGCAGCAGGCGCTTCTTGATCAGGCCGCGATACTTGGTGCGGGCGGTGAGTTCCTGGCCCATGTAGCAGCCCTTCTGCCAATCGACACCGTTGAGTTCGTCGAAACCGGATTCGAGCAGGATCGATTTGTCGGGGATGAGATCGTCGCTCCCCTCGGGCACGCCGAGCGAATGGCGCAGTTTCTTGAACGTGCCGGCGGTTGCTTCGGCAAAGCCCAGCGACGTGAGCGTCGCCGCGGCAGTCGCGCGCGGCAGGAAGGCGCGCGCGCCAAGATCAGCAAGGCGCGGATCGGTGAAGACGATTCCGGCATCGAGGGCATGGGCGGCACCTGGATCTGCGGCGAGGCCCAGGCGGGCCAGCGTATCGCCGCCGAAGAGATTGACCACGACGAGGTCGGCATCGAGATCGTCGAGCGTCACCTGCGAGCGCAGCTTGAACATCTTGAGACGCTTCAGGAGGTCGCCGCGCCGGCTGCTCTCCGCATCGACAAGGTAACGCGTCTCCTGACTTGCCAAGCGCTGGCCCACCAGCAGAAGGTCGAAATTGAATTTTCCCTGCGGCGTCAGCAAGGCGGCGAAGATCGCCCGCGTCTCGCTGATGCGGCGCGTATCGTTGCTGATCAGGCCCTGCAGGAAGGACTGCCGGTCCTCGCCGCCGACGGCCAGAACCGAGCGGGCTGGATTGAATTCGAAAAAAGCCTTATCTATCATGTGGCTATGCGTGCCGATCTGTTTCGGTATTAATACTTGGAACAGTGTGCGCAAAAGGCAAGGGGATTGATCCATGCGGGGCGAGGAATGGCGGTGAAACGGATCGGCATTCTGACCAGTGGCGGGGATTGCGCCGGCCTCAATGCGGTCATCCGCGCGGTCTATGCCCATGCCAAGGGGCATTTCGGCTGGGAGGTGATCGGCATCCACAACGGCACCGCCGGGCTCCTAGCGCGGCCCGTGGAGGCGCAGCCGCTCGGCGACGCGGTTTTGGGCTCCGACATGCTGCGCCAGGGCGGGACGATCCTGGGCACCACCAACAAGGGCGACCCCTTTTCCTTTCCGATGGAGAACGGGAAACGGGTCGACCGTTCTGCCGAAGTGATCGAGGGCATCCGTGCGCTCGGGCTCGATGCCCTGATCGGCATCGGCGGTGACGGATCGATCGCCATCCTGCGGCGCTTGGCGCAGCAGGGCGGTTTCAATCTGGTCGCCGTGCCGAAGACGATCGACAACGATCTCGGCGCCACCGAATTTTCCATCGGCTTCGAGACGGCGGTGCAAACGGCGACATCGGCACTCGACCATCTGCAGCCGACGGCGGCAAGCCACAGCCGCGTCATGGTGCTGGAAGTGATGGGCCGCGATGCCGGGCACATCGCGCTCTCGTCCGGCATTGCCGGCGGCGCCGATATCATCCTCATTCCGGAAATCCCCTATCGCTTCGCAAGCATCGAACAGAAGCTTGCTGATCTGCGCCGCCATGGCCGCAATTTCGCCCTCGTCATCGTGGCCGAGGCGGTGAAGACGGAGACCGGTGAAGCGGTCACATCCGTCCATGGCGGCGGCACCGCCGCGACCCACACCTATGGCGGCATCGGGCATTATATCGGCGCCGAGATCGCGCAGCGGACCGGTGCCGAAACGCGCGTCACCGTGCTGGGCCATGTGCAGCGCGGCGGGACGCCTGAGCCCAAAGACCGGTTGCTTGGGTCTGCCTTCGGCGTGCATGCTGTCGACCTCATCGCCGCGGGCAAGTTCGACCGCATGGTCGCCTGGAGCGCACGCCAGGTCATCGACGTGCCGATCGAGACGGCGATCAAGGGGGCGGCGACGGTCGATCCGGACGGGGCCCTGGTGAAGACGGCGCGCGGCTTGGGGATCAGCTTTGGCGATTAGACTGAATGCCGACGATTTCTGGGAGTTCAGCCTGGCCCTTTATTGCCGCGAGGCGGTGGCGAATGCCTGCCTGTCGCTGCAGGACCGGCGCGGCGCCGACGTCAATCTGATCCTGGCCATCTGCTGGCTGTCGCGATGCGGCTACGCGCTGAGCGAGGCAGCGTTGGATAGCGCACTCGAGGCCGTCGCACCCTGGTCGGACGCGATCATCAAGCCCTTGCGCCAGGTCCGCCGCCGCCTCGGCACGGAATTCGGCGAGGTTCCAACCGCCGACAAGCAATCGATCAAGCACGGCATCCTGTCGGTCGAGCTGGAGACCGAGCGGATCGCCCAGCGCAAAATCGCGGCGGCACTTGCCGATCATGTCGGGGCGCTCAGCGCCGAGGCGCCGCGGGCGCTGGCGGCCATCGGCCTTGAAGCCTATCTGGCCAAACTGGTGCCGGTGCTCGACGAGCAGGATTTCGTCGACCGCGAAACGATCCTCGGCGCGCTCTAACAGAGACTTAAGAGAACAGGGCCGGCGTCAGGTTGCTGCCGACTTTGACGCCTGATTGTTCCTCGATACCTTGGCGGACCTTGGCTTCGATCCGGATGCGGATCTTCTCCTCGATCTCGGCCCGCGCGTCCGGATCGAGCGCCTGCAACTGCTCCTCCGTCAGGCCCATCTCGGCCAGGACCATGGCGCGCATCTTCTGTGCCGGTGTCTTGCTGGCGAAGTCGAGGAATTCCTGGGTGGGATCATGGGGCTGCTCGGTCGTTTCCGTCAGCGCGGCACCTGTGGCACCGGCCGCGTCACCCTCACTTGCCGTGCTGGCCATCTGGGCATCGATGAGGACCGCCGGGATGACGGCCTTTTCCGTGCGGCCACTGACCAGCGTTGTGTCGGTCGCCCCCATGTCGGTCGCCCCCATGTTGGTCGCCCCCATGTTGGTCGCCCCCATATTGGTCGCCATGGTCTGCCCGAGCAGGCTCGCAAAGCCCTTCTCGGCATTCGCCTCGGCAGATTTTTGCTGGGCGTCTTTTTCCCACCCCTCGGCCGATTTGAGGGCGGATGCGGCGGTGCTGAGCAGAGAAATGGACATGGGCGTTATCTTTCGTCGCTTGGCGAATGCTTGGCATGGAAAGAAGCAAGAAGCGTGCCGCCGGAAACATTTCGTTAACGATTCCATCTTCTAGCGGGCGGGCTCTGCCGCTATTGTACGGCGGCGTAAGAGGGGGCGATGGGTAATCCTGACAAGCGAGCGATCGGAACGGGCCGGCAGCAGATGGTCGCCTTGCTTGGCCTTTATGCGAGCCTTCGCCTTTGGGATTTCGTTCGGCGGGCTGGTGCCCTGGATGGCGCGCCATCTCGAACTCCAGGGCAACGACACGATCCTGATCGGGCTCGTATCCGCCGCACACCCGATCGGCGTCCTCATCATGTCGCCCTTTACCCAGCGCATCGTGAAGCGCCTGGGCAGCGGCAATGCGATGATCCTGTGCGGGACCATCGGGCTGGTGACGATGCTGCCGCTCGGCACTTGGGACTCGGCTTGGGCCTGGCTGGTGCTGCGCTTTGTCAGCGGCCTCTCGGGCAGCGTGCCGTGGGTCGTGACCGAGACCTGGATCAACGAGGCGACGAGCGACCGCAACCGCGGCCGCGCCATCGCCTTCTATGCCGCCATCATGGCGGCGGGCTTTGCGGTCGGGCCGAAAGTGCTGGAATGGGCGATCATCCGCGACGTGTCGCCGCTGCCCTGGTTCATCGGCCTGCAATTGCTGGCGCTGCTCTTTGTCGTGCCGCTGCGGCGAATTGCCCCCGTGCTCGATGAAAGCGGCGACATTCATGTGCTGCGGGCCTTCGGCACCGTGCCGGCGCTGATGTCGGCGGCCTTCGTCTCCGGCGCGCTCGACGCCTCGTTCTTCAGCTTCATGGCAATCTGGGGCCAGCGCGCCGGGTTCGACGAGGCGTTCTCGCTGACGCTGCTCAGCATCTTCATTTCCGGCAACGTGCTGCTGCAGTTCCCGATCGGCTGGATCGCCGACCGCATCGGCCCCCGGCCGGTCATGCTCGGCTGCGGCGTCGCCTGCGTCCTTGGGCCGGCGCTGTTCCTCTCCGGCATGACGGCGCTGCCGACGCTGCTCTGCGTCATCGCCTTCGTCTGGGGCGGCTGTGTCTGGGGCGCCTATTCGGTGGCGCTCGTTGCGATGGGCCGGCGCTTTTCCGGTGGCGAACTGGCGGTGGTGAACGCGGCCTTCGTCATGGCCTACACGTTCGCCAATGTCGTGGCGCCGCCGGTGGCGGGCTTTGCCATGCACTTGCTCGATCCGCACGGGCTGATGGTCGTGGCCCTTATCGTCGCGGCGAGCTTCACGCTACTGGTCCTGGCGCGGCGGCGGGAATTCTAGCGCCGCCGCTTGCCGTTCTTGTCCCAGCGCGTGACATGATCGAGATGCAGGCCGAAAAGATCGAGGACGCGCCCCAGGCTCTGGTCGACCATCTCGTCGATTGATTGCGGGCGCGCATACATGGCCGGCACGGGTGGGGCCACGATGCCGCCCATTTCCGTCACCGCCGCCATGTTGCGGATATGGCCAAGGTGCAACGGCGTTTCGCGCAGCATCAGCACCAGCCGCCGCCTTTCCTTCAGCACCACATCGGCGGCGCGCGCGATCAAGGTGGGGGTGACGCCGCTTGCGATCTCGGCCAGCGACTTGGCCGAGCAGGGCGCCACGACCATGCCGAGTGTCAGATAGGAGCCGGACGAGATCGGGGCGGCGAGATCGTCATTGCTGTAGCAATGGTCGGCAAGCGCTTTTACCGCCGCGACCTTGCGGTCAGTCTCGTAGGCCAGCGTCAATTCCGCGGTCCGCGACATGACCAGATGCGTCTCGATCATCGAGCCCTTGAGCAGTTCAAGGAGTCTGATCCCATAAAGAACGCCCGACGCCCCCGAAATGCCGACGATGAGCCGGGTGGGCGGTGTCTTTGGCGCTGATTTCGTTGCACTCTTCTTCATGTCGCTCCGCTGGGGACAGGTCCGGCGAAATTGGGTCAGGACCGGTTAATCAATCAACGATTTTACCGTGACATCTTGAAGCGCCAAGCCCTGTCTCTCATTTACTTGAGAGGCCCTTTGGGGCTAGCATTTTAGTGTCTTCACCGCCAGGGAGAGAGGCAAGCAGCAAAGCGCCGAAGCAACAATCGCTATTTGATCCGATCGTCGCAAATTGATGGGAGAATAGGTATGGCAACATCCGCGCACATGGAATCGCTCAAGTCCAAACATGCCGATTTGGACGCCAAGATCGCCGACGAAGAGCGGCGACCCCACCCGGACGAAGCGACGATCCACGCGCTGAAAAAGATGAAGCTGCGGATCAAGGACGAGTTGGCCGGCCTCGAGCGAACGCACTAGCCTCTCCCGACCATCCCACGCACAAAAAGACCGCCGTCGATGGCCCGGATTGGGCCGTCCGGCGGTTCTTTTATTTCGCCTTGACCATTCTGCGGTGCGGTAGGTAAGGTCGCCCCATGAGCAACCTGACGCAAAAACTGGCGCTTTCGCTTCGACTTACCGCCCCGGCGTGCTGAATCGCGCCGGCCGCGTGGCCGTTTGGCCCTCTCGATAGCCAGTTGTTCCGTTTTGTCAGGTATTGCCGATGATCCGCAAAATCGTCATAAGCAGCAATGATTTAGGGTGTCTGGGCCAGTGCATGGCCGCGACCTCGCTTAGCCGCCGCCGTCGGAGCTGATGGCGACGTCTCCCGAGGGCCGCGGTGCTCTTGGGAGATACCGGCGGCGGCTGACAGTCGCTTTTTCCCGCTACCCAGACATTTTCCTTTTTGAAGGACACAACGATGCGTATCGATCCCAGTAACAAGTACCGCCCAATCCACCCCAATCCCATGCCGGACCGGCAATGGCCGTCGAAGACGATCACCAAGGCACCGATCTGGTGTTCGGTGGATTTGCGTGACGGCAACCAGGCGTTGGTGGAGCCGATGGGGCCGGAGCGGAAGCTCCGCATGTTCCGGACCCTGGTGAAGATGGGCTACAAGGAAATCGAGATTGGTTTCCCCTCGGCCAGCCAGACGGATTTCGATTTCTGCCGCCAGCTCATCGAAGAGGGGCATATCCCGGATGACGTCGTCATTCAGGTGCTGACCCAGGCGCGCGATCATCTCATCGCCCGAACCTACGAAGCGCTGGTCGGCGCCAAGCGCGCCATCGTGCACGTCTACAATTCGACCTCGACCCTGCAGCGCCGCGTCGTCTTCAACCAGGACATGAAGGGCATCAAGGAGATTGCGGTTCACGGCGCGACCCTCGTGCGCGACCTCGCCCGCGAGCAGAAGGGCAAGACGGAATTCATCTTCCAATACAGCCCGGAAAGCTTCACCGGCACCGAGATCGATTACGCGATCGAGGTGTGCGAGGCGGTGATGGATGTCTGGCAGCCCACCAAGGCCAAGCCCTGCATCATCAATCTGCCGGCCACGGTGGAGATGTCGACGCCGAACATCTATGCCGACCAGATCGAGTATTTCTGCCGCAAGATGAAGAACCGCGAGGCGGCGATCATCTCGCTGCATCCGCATAACGATCGTGGTACCGGTGTCGCGGCCGCCGAACTCGGCATCCTCGCTGGTGCCGACCGCATCGAAGGCACGCTGTTCGGCAATGGCGAGCGGACGGGCAATGTCGACCTCGTGACCCTGGGCCTCAACATGTTCACGCAAGGGCTCGATCCGCAGGTCGATTTCTCGGACATCAACGAACTGGTCCGTACGGCGGAGT
>CAZUAL010000147.1:0-9372 GCA_964618305.1 uncultured Dongia sp.
GTACAAGGCGGATCAAAATGAATGCCAGGAAGACGATCCCGAGAAAGGTCGGAATGACGAGACTGGCGCGAGTGAGCAGGAAGCGGACCATGGCTGACTATATCACAAAAAAAACGAGCGGCGGGGTGGCCCAAGCCTGCCCCGCCGCCCAGCTAGCGCGGTTGATTATTCTTCGATGTCGACGCCTTCGAAGATATGGGTGCCAAGCGGATGGATCTTGTAACCCTTTACCTTCTTGCTCATCGGCATGTAGACGACCGAGTGCGCGATCGGAACCCAGGGGGCTTCCTCGTGGAAGATCACCTGCGCCTGCTTGTAAAGCTCGGTGCGCTTGCCGACATCGGCCGTGGCGGCCGCTTCGTCGATCAGCTTGGTGAAGTCCTCGTTGCACCACTTGGCGATGTTCTGGCCGCCTTCACGCGCCGAGCCGCAGGACAGCAGCACGCCCATGAAATTGTCCGGATCGCCATTGTCGCCGGTCCAGCCCAGCATGCCGGTCATGTGCTCGCCGGCCTGCAGGCGCTTGCGGTATTCGCCCCATTCGTAGGTCTTGAGTTCGGCCGTGACGCCGATCTTGGCGAGATCGGCCTGCATCAGCTCGGCGACCTTCTTGGCGTCCGGATTGTAGGGACGCTGCACCGGCATGTACCAGAGGTCGATCGAGAGATCCTTCACGCCGGCATCGGCCAGCATCTGCTTGGCCTTTTCCGGATCGTAGGTGAAGGCCGGGATGTCGGTATTGTAGGACCAGATGGTCGGCGGGATCGGGTTCTTGGCGACTTCGCCGGCACCCTGATAGACAGCCTTCACGATCGCTTCCTTGTCGATCGCCATGTTGAAGGCCTGGCGCACTTCTTTTTTGTCGAAGGGCGGCTTCTTCACGTTGAGGGCGAGGTAGCCGACATTGAGGCCGTTCTGCTCCTGCACGTTGAGGTTCGGATCGGCCTTCAGCTTCTCGATGTCTGCCGGTGCCGGATAGGGCGCCACATCGCATTCGCCCTTTTCGAGCTTGGCCATGCGCACGGCCTGGTCCGGCGTGATGACGAAGATCAGCTTGTCGATCGGCTGCTTGCCGCGGAAGTAGTTGGCATTGGCCTTGTAGAGGATGCGGGCATCCTTTTCATAGGCCTGCAGGATGAACGGGCCGGTGCCGATCGGCTCCTGGTCGACACGCTCCGGCGTGCCTTCCTTGAGCATCTTGTCCATATATTCCTTGGAATGGATCGCCGCGAAGTCCATCGCCATGTTGGCGATGAAAGGCGCGTTCGGCTTGGTCAAGGTGAACTTCACCGTGAGGTCGTCGACCTTGTCGATCGACTTCAGCAGGTCGGGCATGCCCATGTCGTTGAAGTAATCATAGGCGCCGCCGGAAACCTTCGCGTAGGCATCATCCGCCTTCCACATGCGGTTGAAGGTGGCGATCACGTCGTCGGCATTGAAATCGCGCGTCGGCGCGAAATCCTTGCGGGCGTGGAACTTGACGCCCGGCTGCAGGTGGAACGTATAGGTGAGGCCGTCGTCGGAGACTTCCCACGACTTGGCGAGGCCGGGCTTCACGTTGGTGGTGCCGGGATCGAACTCAACAAGACGGTTGAAGATCGGGTAGGCGGTGTCGAAGCTGGTGCCGGTGGTGTTGATCTGGGGGTTGAAATTCTCCGGGCTGCCCTCCGAGCAATAGCGCAGTGTCTTTGCTTCGGCGGCGGCAGCGAAGCTGACCGCGATCGCTGCGGCCGCGACGGCCCCAAGCAGGCGATGTTTCATCTTGGATCTCCCAAAAATAAAGCGAGTTTCAGGACAGCCCGCAGTTGAGTGCCCCATCTGTTAGTTAATTGGGGGGCTGCCTTGAGAAAAACCGTAAGCGGGTTGAAAGCTTGAAGTCAACGACGCCCTTGAACATTCGGTCACATTTCCGTCACCCGTCCGGCGGCGCTGAGCATATCGCAGGGAAGCCCCTTCCAATTGACGGTGCGCGCTACGCCGGATGGAGCTTCAAAAGTTAACGCCGGCTTGACCGGAAGGCCCGGAGACGGGCATCGTCGCCGCTATGACACGCGCATCCGATTCTCCCATTCCCGCTCCCTTCGTCAGCCTTGGTCAGAAAGTCATCCCGGAATGGATCGACGGCAATGACCACATGAATGTTGGCTATTACCTGCGCGCCTTCGATGAGGGGTTTGACACCACTTATGAGGCGCTGGGGCTCGGCTACGGACTGATCAAGGAGCGCGGCTTCTCGACCATGACGGTCGACACCCATGTCTCCTATCACCGGGAGCTGCTGCTGGGCGCCCCTTTGCGCATCACCTGCCAGCTGGTCGATTGCGACAGAAAGCGCGCGCATTGGATCCAGGCCATGTATCACGCGGAGGAAGGCTATCTCGCCGCGACGGCGGAATGGCTCATTCTCTTCATCGACATGAACAAGCGCCGGGTCGCCGAAATGCCGGACGATATCTATGCTCGGGTCGAGCGGGTGAAGGCGGCCCATGCGGGCCTGGAACTGCCGGTGCCCCTGGGGCGGACGATCTCGATCCGGAACCGCCGGACTTAAGCACGCGCTCTATTCGCCGCCGTCACTCTCCGGTGCCGGCGACGGCGCGCAATTCCTCAAGAAGATCCGGCGTGGCCTGGCCGTCGACGGGAAGGCCCGCCGCCTGCTGATAGGCGCGGATGGCCTCCGCCGTCGCCTCGTCCATGACGCCGTCGACCGGACCGGGCGTGAAGCCAAGCTCGCCGAGGAGCGTCTCGATTTCCTGGACCTGGGCGCTCGCCTCCGGCGCCGGTGCCGGGGCGCCGCTCCCCGTTCCGCTATCGGTCCCGACATCGCGCCAGATGAAGAAAGTGATGCCGATCGCCAGCAGCAGGATGATCGCCACGACGCCGAAGCTCAGCATCAGGCGGCGCGCCTCGCCACCTTCGCCATCGCGCCGGACGGCCGAACCGATGCGGTCGGCGGCACTGACCCGCACGCCGAACTTGGGATTACGCACCTCGTCCATCTTCTTAGCCGCCCTCGACCGTCCCCAAATGCCCGCCACCCGCGCCTGCCGGGCAGAAAAGCCGTGGGCGGAGAATAGGTGCGATTGCCCGTCCGGGGCAAGATTCGGGATGGCCGAAATCACCCCAAATATGTGTTTGAGCGTCATTTTTCTGCGTGTTTCAGGCGGCGGCCGGCCACCCAACAGCCGCCTTGCCCTTCGGCGGGCCTTTCCCTATATGTTACGCCCGCGGCGGCCGGCACCAGCCCGGACCGTACCCGCGATTGGGGCGTAGCCAAGCGGTAAGGCAGCGGTTTTTGGTACCGCCATTCCCAGGTTCGATCCCTGGCGCCCCAGCCATTTTCTTCTTTTCCTCATCGCCACGCGTTTCAGGTTCCGCCGGATCATGCCCGGACATTGTCCGGATTGCTGACGTCCGGCTCCCGCTATCGTGCGGTCTGGCGAATGTCCTGATGGCGGAGCGCGTATTCTCGCCAGAAGGTGAAGATGCCGGCACCGACGACGATGATGGAGCCGGCGACGATGTTCCAGGTCAATGTCTCGCCGTAGAGCAGGACGCCGAACAGGGAGGCGTAGACCAGGCTCAGATAGCTGATCGGCTGCACGGCGGAAGCGTCGAGCAATTCATAGGCGCGGATCACCAGATAGTGGCCGGTCATGCCGGTAACACACAGGAGTGCCATCCACGCATTGTCCCAGCCATCGAGATGGGTCCAGAAGAATGGCCCGACCAGGGACGTGGTCACGGCGCCCGCTACGCCGATGTAGAAGAAACTGGTCGCGGAGGAATCGGTGCGGCTGACCAAGCGGGTGGCAATCAGGTAGACCGCGTAGAGGAAGCAGCAGAAGACCGGGAGGAGCAGCCAGGGGTCGAGAAAGCCGCCGGCATCCGGTTTGAGGATCAGCAATACGCCCAAGAGTCCCGCGATGATGGCCGACCAGCGCCGCCACCCGACTTGTTCTCCGAGCAGGGGAATGGACAGCAAGGTCACCAAGAGCGGCGTCGCGGAGAGAACGGCAATCGAATGCGCGAGGCCCGCATGGGCGAAAGCTGTGATGACAGCCATGATTTCCGTGGCAAGGAGGACGCCCCGCAGGATCTGAAGAACCGGGCGCGATGTGCTGGCCGCCGCCCGCAAGCCCCCCGGCCGCCGTGCCGCCAGCAATATGCAAAAGGCCCCGAACGCCCAATAGCGGATCATCGTGATGAAGATCGGCGAATAATGATCGCCCAGATGCTTCGAAACAGCGTCCTGGAAGGAGAAGATCGTCGTCGCTGCGAGGGCGAAGAAATAGCCGTGCGCTTTGGACGTCATGCTCACTCTTCAATCACGAAGCAAGGTGCGGCCGACAATTGGTGTCGCTGTCCGCCACTGCAATTGCCGAGGGGCTGCTCAACCTTCGGCCCTGTTTTCGGTGGCGACGACAATGCGGACATTGGCGCGTTCGAGCGCGGCATTCAAAACTTCGGGTGGCATGGCGTCGGTGATAAGGATATCGACCTCCTCCAGCGTACCGACGCGGGCCATGGAAAGGCGGCCGAACTTCGATGAATCGCAGAGAGCCACGATTTGTGCGGCGCGTTCGATGTAGACGCGCTTTATCTCTGTATCCTCGAGCGAGTAGTCGAACATTCCCTGGTCGGTGAGGCCCGAAAATCCGATGAAGGCAAAATCGAACCAATAGTGCCGCAATTGTGCGACCGCGATCGAGCCGTGGACGGAGAGTTCCTTTGCCCGAAGCTGTCCGCCGGGCAGGTAGACCGGCGCCGGCCCGTCGGCCAGCATTGTCGCGGCGCGCACGCTGTTGGTGAAGACCTTGATGTCGCCGCGGTCGACAAGATGGCGGGCCACTTCCAGTGCTGTCGAGCCGACATCGATGCCGATCGTGGCGCCCGGCCGGACGAGCTTGGCGGCTGCCGCGCCGATGCGGGCCTTGGCATCGGCATTGCGCCGCCGCCGTGCCTCGAAGCTCGGTTCATCGCTGTCGAAGCTTTCCTCCGCCGCCGGCCGGCCGACCAGCGCGCCGCCATGCGTGCGGGTGAGGTGACCCTGGCCCTCCAGCCGGGTGAGGTCACGGCGAACGGTAATTTCGGAGACGCCGAGCTCGGCCGCGATATCGCTGACAGTGGCAAAGCCGCGCCTTTCGACAAAATCGCGCAACAGGCTGTCTCGGAGCCCCAGGGGCAACCGGGCAGGGGATGATTTGGTACTTTCCGACATGCGGCCGTAACGTCTGGTTGTGATCGTTTTCGATCATACTAGTCGAGTGCGTGCAAAAATCCAGCCCAAAGCCCTTGCGCCGTGCCGCCGAGTGAGTCTAGGATGATCGAAATCGATCGACAATGATCGAAAACGAAAGGCATGACAGGGATGCTCAAGGATCTCGCGGGCAAGCGCGCCATTGTCACGGGCGGCGCCACTGGCATCGGTTTGGCGATCGCGCGGCAGTTCCAGGCTGCCGGCATGCGCGTTGCCATCGCCGATCTCGATGAGGCCGGCGCCGTCAAGGCCGCAGCATCCCTTGGCCCCCAGCATCTCGGCGTGAAGATCGATGTGCGCGACCGCGCCAGCGTCGAGCGTGCCTTTGCGGAAGTCATTGCCGCATTCGGCGGATACGACGTCCTTGCCGCCAATGCCGGCGTGTCGTCGATGAAACTCGTGGTCGACCTTGAGGAATCGGATTGGGATTTCAATTTCGACGTCAATGCCAAGGGGATCTTCTTCACCAACCAGGCGGCGGTGAAGCACTTCATCGCCGAGAAGCGGCAGGGCGTCATCGTCAATACGGCATCGCTTGCCGGCAAGTGGGGGGCGCCATGGCTGGCACATTATTCGGCCAGCAAATTCGCCGTTGTCGGCTTCACTCAGGCGCTGGCGCGCGAAATGGCACCCCATGGCATCCGCGTCAATTGCGTCTGTCCCGGCTTCGTCAAGACGGGCATGCAGTCGCGCGAGGTCGAGTGGGAGGCAAAATTGCGGTCGATGTCGCCCCAGGCGGTGATCGACGATTACATCAACCAGACGCCGCTCGGGCGTCTCGAGGAGCCGGATGACGTGGCCAAGACCGTCCTCTTCCTGGCGAGCGACTTGGCCGGCTTCGTCACCGGCGAAGCGCTCAATGTCACCGGCGGCGTCCGGATGGATTGAGGATCAGGCGCATGCGACCGGGCTGGCGGCAAATCGTTCCACACATCATCCTCTCGGTCTTTTCGCTCGCCATTCTGCTGCCGCTCGTCTGGGTCGTGCGTGTCAGCCTTACCGACAAGCTCACCGCCTATAAGATCCCTCCGGAGATCGGCCATATCGGGCTTGAGAATTATGTCGAGATCTTTTCGACCTATCCGTTCGAACGCTGGTTCCTCAACAGCCTGATCGTGGCGCTGGCTTCGACGGCGATCGCCCTGCCGCTTGCGACCTGCATGGCTTATGCCTTCGCCCGCTTCAACACCGGCGGTGCCTTCCTGCGCCTCGGTGTGCTCGCGAGCCAGATGCTGCCGCCGATCATCCTGGTGCTGCCTCTCTTCACGCTCTTCTTCAGCACGGGCCTTATGCAGACACATCTGGGGCTCATTCTCGCCCATCTCACGATCAGCTTGCCGTTCCTTGCATGGATGCTCGTCTCCTTCTTCGAAGGGGATTCGGCAAGCCTTGAGGAGGCAGCGCGCATCGACGGAGCCACGCGCTGGCAGGCCTTCATCAAGATCGCGGTGCCGGTCGCTGCACCTGGCATCCTGGCCGCCGGCCTCCTCGGATTCATCCTGAGCTGGAACGAATTTCTCTTCGCGCTCGTCCTGTCCGGGGCGGAGAGCCAGACCCTGCCGATCGGCCTTGCCAGCATGGAAACACATGCCGGTGTCGAGATCGCGCCGCTCGCCGCGGCGACCGTCGTCTCGCTGCTGCCCGTTTTCGCGCTGCTGCCGTTCCTGCGCAAATACCTGATCAAAGGCTTGTCATTGGGTGCCCTGAAGTGACCGGCCGAAGTGCATCCATCTGGGCTTATAATAAGGGAGGTTGGATCATGCTGAAGAAACTGCTGCTGGGCTCCGTCATGGCCCTCGGCTTCATCGGCTCGGCATCGGCCGAGACGGTGAGCATTCTGATGGAAGGCGTGCCTGACACGGAATTCGTCAAGTCGCTGGTTCCCGAATTCACCAAGGAAACCGGGATCGACGTCAATCTCGAAGTCGTCAACTATGCGGAGATGCACACCAAGCTGGTGCCGCAGCTGGTGGCCCCGAAGGGGAGCTATTCCGCGATCGTCGTCGATTTCTACTGGGTCGGCGAGTTCGCCAAGGCCGGCTGGATGCAGCCGCTCGACGACCGGATCAAGGCCGATAACATCGACACCTCGGTCTACATCCCGGCGCTGATGGATCTCGTCGGCAAGGTCGACGGCACGACCTACATGCTGCCCTTCTACAATTATGCGATGGGTCTCACCTACCGCACCGACCTGCTCGCCGATCCGAAGAACCAGGCCGATTTCAAGGCCAAGTATAACATGGACCTGCGCGTGCCCGAGACCTGGGACGAGTATCTGAAGCAGGTCGAGTTCTTCACCAAGGACGGATTCTATGGCGTCGTCAACCAGGGCCTGCGGCCGGATCCGATCGCCATGGAATGGTCGAACTATCTCTTCGCCAATGGTGGGGAATACCATGATGCTGACTGGAAGCCGACGCTCAACACCGAGGCGGGCATCAAGGCTTTGGAGCAGTACACCACCAGCATCAATAAGTACGGTCCGGTCGGCTCGGCAAGCTTCAGCTTTGACGAAGCCTTCAACGTGATGGCGCAGGGCAAGGCCTATAGCTACATCACCTACAACTTCTTCCGCGCGTCTTACGACGATCCGAGCAAATCGGCCGTCGTTGGCAAGGTCGAGATCATGCCGGTGCCAGGCGTCTCGCCCGATAAGGGCGGCAGCCTCAATGGTGCCTGGGGCTGGGCCATCCCGAAGTCGAGCCCGAATCCGGATGCGGCCTGGAAGTTCCTGAAATGGGTTGAGTCAAAGGAGATCGCCAAGAAGCGCGCATTGCAGGGCGGCTCGCCGACCCGCACCGACGTCTTCGACGATCCGGACGTGTTGGCGAAATATCCCTATTACGCCAACCTCAAGAAGCTGCTCCTCACCAGCCACAATTTCGCGGTCTTCACCTACACGCCGCAGCTGGTTGAAGTGCTGGGCCGCGAACTGAGCCTGGCTGTTGCCGGCGAAAAGAGCCCGCAGGATGCGCTGGCCGCGATCGAGGTCGAGTTCACCGAACTCGCCAAGAAAGACGGCAAGCTGAAGTAACGACGGCGATAGGGACGGGAAGAAGCATGATGGTCAGGCTGGGAAAATCCGACACGGTGGCCGATCGGCGCGATCGCCGGTTCGGCTACGCCATGGCGGCGCCCAGCCTGACCGCGCTCTTTCTCATCATTCTCTTTCCCGTCCTGTCGGCCCTCTTCACCTCGCTTCATGAATACACGCTGATCGCGCCGAATTTCGACATCTTCACCGGCCTTGCGAATTTCAAGGCGGCGCTGGCCGATTCCGAATTCCGTCATTCAGCCTGGCTCACCATGCGCTTCGTGATCGGCGTGGTGCTGTTGGAATTCGTCATCGGCTTCGGTGTTGCGTTGATGCTCAACAAAGTCGAGCGCTTCAAGCCGATCTACTACGCCATCCTGCTCTGTCCGCTGCTGATGAATCCGGTCATTGTCGGCCTCATCTGGCGCATGTTCCTGCATCCCAATCTCGGGATCGTGAACTACCTCCTCGGCACGATCGGGATATCGCCGGTCAACTGGCTGGGCGACACGAAGATAGCCATCTGGACTCTCATTCTGGTCGATATCTGGCACCAGGTTTCATTCATGATCGTGCTGCTGCTGGCCGGACTCTCGGCCTTGCCGAAGGAGCCATATGAGGCGGCGCGGGTCGACGGTGCCAACGCCTTCCAGTGCTTCATCCACATCACCCTGCCGATGATGCGCACCGTCATCGTGGTGACGCTGCTGATTCGCCTCATCTTCGCGGTCAAGACTTACGACCTCATCTACATCATGACGCGTGGCGGACCGGGAACGGCCACCGACCTTGTCAGCTATTTCATCTACCGCACGGCTTTCGTCAGCCTGAATATCGGTGAGGCATCCGCCATGTCGATCATCCTGCTGACCGCCATCTTGGGCCTTACGGCCTATCTCTATCGCTACATGCGTTCGCTGAATTGAAGGTGACAGCCGATGGCCGGCATTGAGTTGAAGAATATCAGCAAGGTCTATGGCGGTTCCGTCGTCGCCGTCGACGATATCAGCCTGGAGATCAAGGACGGCGAGTTCATGATCTTCCTGGGCCCATCGGGCTGCGGCAAGTCGACGAC